>JAKPJF010000057.1 GCA_029554345.1 Spirochaetota bacterium
AATCTGTCGAACAGTTGACGGATGTCCATTACAAACAATTGCTGACTTATCTGAAATTATCCGAAAAAAAATTAGGTATTTTGGTAAATTTCAATACAGACAACATTGAGGCTTCAATCAAAAGAATAGTCAATCATTTAAAGGAATGACATGAATTTGTTCAGAATCAGTGGAAATAATCAGCGTTCATCAGCGAGAAAGAATATATCTCTCGCAGATTATCGCAGATAAATATCGCAGATAGACGCAGAAAATCAGCGGAAGGGATCAGCGGAAATCAGCGAGAAAAAAAAGAATACATCTCTCGCAGATGTGCGCAGAAAAGTATCTGCGGAAATCAACGAGAAAAAACTTTCTAACCTTGATAGAGAAAAGGGATAAGCACTCTGGGAGTCGCTAAAAAGGAAATTGGGATTTAGAATTTATAATTTATTTGTAATTTATAATATAGAATTTAGTGGTTGTTCGTTGTCAATTGTTAGTTAATAAAGGGAGAAAAGGAGAAAGGGAGAAATACCGAATATCTTATCCATTGATAATAGAAAGATTTGTCCATTAGTAATGAAAAGATTATCTTTGCAAAAACTTAACATCACCATCCATGATAAAAATATCTGATTTGGAAGAGGTGATATCCCTTCAACGGAAAAGAATAGACGAAGACCGAAGTTATCCGAGAATGTTGTTGCGGAAGCTATCCATCTTGAGGGATTTTGCACTGATTATTACTGGTATTCGCCGATGCGGAAAAAGTACTCTTCTCTTCCAATTGATCAAAGAACAGGATGACAAATGGTTGTTTGTGAATTTTGATACCCCCAAGCTTTTCAATTTTGAATTTTCCGATTTCCGACTGCTGGACATGATGATTGCAGCCGACAAAGAAATAAAATTGTTATTTTTCGATGAAATTCAGGTAGTGAAAGGTTGGGAGGTGTATGTGCATGGGAAACTGGATGAAGGATATAAGGTAGTTATCACAGGCTCAAATGCTTCGTTAATGAGCCGCGAATT
>JAKPJF010000098.1 GCA_029554345.1 Spirochaetota bacterium
TTAAGTCCTTCCAGAATAGAAGACTCACTTGAAGAAGCCTTGAATGCGAAATCAACCAGTTCTTTGTAGTTGATGCTTTTATTCCAGCGGTTAATCAGATATGCTGCTTTCTCGGCGTTTTGCATGCTTCCGTAAAATATAATTGTATTCCATTCTTCATTAGAAAAAGGATAAGTTTTATTATATGCTTCGAAAAACCTGTTCAGTTTAATGAGATCTTCGTTGTTTTTTCGGGCATACGCATTATATGCAAGGAAATTTAAAGGAGAGGAATATCCCATTCGGACAAGAATATTTCCGGCTTCTTTTTTGGCCGGAATATCTGTACTGTAATCAAATGTTGTTTTAAGAAAAAGAATGGAACCGCCGAATACAAGAATTGATACGGCAAGAGCGGATGAAATGTATTTGATGAGTTTCATTCTGCGCGAACTTGTGTCCCAAAGAACGAAGAAGAAAAAAACGTTGAGCTTTATAAATTTATAGACGGAATAATGTATTCCTTCATCGACATTTTTCTGAAACCAATAATCTGCCCAGAAAAAAGAAATTAGTGAAATTATGAAAATAGCGGCTGCCTGAATGAAACTGTTTTGAAATCGAAGAAGAAGGGAGAGGAAAAGGCAATACATCATAAGGTTGGTGTATTTTCCCTCAAAGAATTTTAAAAGAGCAATGCTGAAATTGTTGGACACATCGACGAAAGAAACCAGACCGAAAAGAATTACGAAAACGTATATGATCGCATAAGGCAGAATTTTGCTTTCGAATGAATAAATGAGATAGCCGCTTTTTAATCCGATACTCTTTTGATAAATTTCAAGAAAGTCGCTTTTTTGCGATGAGTGGGCATTGTATATCAGAAGAAAAGACATCGAATAGAGATAAACTCTGAGTATAACAAAAATTCCGTCCCAGCTGAAAAATGCATTGAAAACGGCTGAAAGGCCGAGAAGAAGTGCAAGAATTGCGAGAAAAGGGAATATCTTCTTGAGATAGTCCCGTGTGAATGAAAATACGGTCATTTACTTATCGCCGCAGATTACCGGCATAAAAGATGAATGAATGAAGTGTTCTTCGAATCCGATTCCCTTCTTTAATGCGCCGACGATGGAGTATTCGGAAAAACTTTTGAAATGCTGAAATGTGTTTTTCCCCATCGTAACTGGCTTGTATCGGAATGAATGTATCCGGTTTGAGACGATAAGATCTTTTTCATCAAATGAATCGGTATACGATATTTCGCTTATTACCGGAAGCCCTTCCTTGTTAATGTCAATGTGTTCGAGTTCAGTTTCATCGATAGGCATGTTACCGCTTTTTTTGGACATATATCCGGAGGACAAAACGGTGCTTCCGAAATTTATGCATGTCAGGCTGAAAGACATGTCTCTAAGCTGAATCATATATCTGCTGTAGCTTTTGAGAGAGTCGAAGCTTTTTTCTCCCCAGTGTTTTTCCCTTTGTCCGAAGCAGTCAATTTTTTTAACTACTTTCTTTTCTTTTGATTTATATTCGGCAGTGCCGGAGAATTTGCATCTTTGCTCGATTCTTTTCCACATCTTCGATTCAAAAGCAAGGCGTTCCGTGTTTCCGTCCTTGTCGGGTGCGAGGGGATAATCGTATATTGAGAAAAGACCTGATATGTCGAGATCGATTTTTATTTTTGAGTTTTTAAGTTCAAGTTTGAAGTTTTCGCAGGGCTGCACTATGGTGTATTTCATTACGGGAGAAGAAATTTTCTTTGCATTGAAGTTGCCGTCAAAATCCGTTTCGCATTCTTCGGAATATTCAGTCTGATCTACGCATGCCTGCCATGAGAATCTTACTTTATTTTTTTTAGCTAAGATTTCTATTTCTGCGTTGCCGTAAATTTTGTTTTTTTTGTCGCAGAAATTAATCGAATAAAGCTCAAACCAGTTTTTTGATTCCGGTTGATGCAGAAACTCGACGGCCGTATTTTTCATCAATAATCTCCGGTAAATGTTTGTGCCC
>JAKPJF010000118.1 GCA_029554345.1 Spirochaetota bacterium
GAAAAACAATATAATGATATTCTCAAAGGATTGGTAAAGCATCATTATGATAAGATTTCCTTTTCCGATCGGCGAATGGACTATGTCCGGAAAATCAAAGAATTGCTTGAGGAGAAAAATATTCCCTATGCTGTTTTTATCAATCCGAAAAATTCCGATGTGCTTGTTGCTCTTCGGCAACTTGAGGCTTACGAGTTATTCGTGAAATGGCGGAAGGAGATGAAGACTATTTTCCCGAATATATATGATTTTTCCAGCAGTAAATATTCGGCAAGAGAAGGCTTTTACCGTGGTGATCCTTACCACTACAATAACGCTACCGGAAAAGCGTTTTTAAATGAGATTATTAAGGATTACTGCTACAACGAATCAACGCGATAGAATGTTTTTCTTGAACTGGTAAAATAAATTTGACGCTGAAGCCTCTTTTCTGATGGTTACTTTTACATAAGAACGCGATGATTCGGCAGCATTTTTTCTGTCCGCTGCGATGTATTCGGCAATCAAAGCGAAGAGGTTATAGCGGTCCAATACTCTTGTTCGGGATTCCCAAATTAAATCTTTTGAGCTTTCGAACCTCTTTTGGGCGAGGCACTCCTCAATAACGGAGATGGCTCTTTCCGGGTAGTTTAGATCGATCGGGGTCAGAGAAGCCGGAGCGAAATATCGGTTAATATTGGGGCAGCCGTAGTAAAGGGGATGACATCCCGCCAGAAAAGCGTCGGCGAGTTTTTCCGTCCAGTAATCATCAACCGCGCTGTTTTCCAACGCCACATGATATTTATAGTCGGCAAGGGCGTTCCATTTGTCTTCAATTTCATTGAGCCCTCTTCCGAACAGGTCGATTTTGTGCCCGAAATGGTCCTTTAGACGCAGGGCGAACTCATATCTTTTACGGTGCCCCTCGCTCATCACTTTCGAGGAGGAAATAACGGACAACAGTTTTGTTTTGGGGATAGCTGCCATCGCTTTGAGGCTGTCATAATTTTTTGAAAATTCGATGTTTACATGGTTTTTTTGTCTTCTGCCTATATGC
>JAKPJF010000125.1 GCA_029554345.1 Spirochaetota bacterium
GAGGGTGTCTCATAATTAAGAAATAAAAAACCATTTTTTTTGCGAAACAGATTTCTATAAATCAAAAAGCGAAATATATGGCAAACATTTCAAGAGAACTCTAAAAATAGGAAACAAAAAAGCCCGGGTATCCGTTCACAATCCCGAGCTTTTTTTTATTCTGTTGTTGCGGAAAGCATAGTCATACGTCTCAGATTATGTCCGATACAAAGTAGTTTCCACTCAAGTAAGACTTTTTTCAACCCTCTGAGATGAAAACGCATAAATCCACTATTCCATTTTAATTGGCCGAAGACATTTTCAACTTCCGCACACCGCCTGCCACAAAGATAGATCCCTTTTTCACTTTGTAGCAAAGCTTTCGTTTGATATTTCCGAGCTTCCAATTCCCAATTTATTTCAACGGATCGATTGCCTTTGCCTTTACAGCATTCCCCTCTCGATGGACAACTTTTGCACTCGCTGCATTGATAAACATGGGTTTGGTATTCAAAATGATTCGAGGTTCGATTATTCTTTCTGAAAACAAATTTCAACAATTGCCCTTCACAGCAAATAAATTGATCATTTTCTCTATCATATTGCCAATTCCTGACATCAAATTTCCGCTTCCAAAAGTTCTTGCCAAGTTCCTGATGAAACAACGAATATTTTACATAAGCACAGATTCCTTTTTCTTCAAGATATTTGTAATTTTCCAAACTGCCATAGCCGGCATCGGCAATAAGATTCGTCGGCTTTCGATCATGGAATCGCTCAAATCCCTCGATATGATCTTTCAGCAAAGTCGTATCACTGGCTTTTTGGTGGATCGATGTATGTAAAATAAAGTTGTTCTCTGTTCCAATCTGCACATTGTAACCGGGCTTCAACTGCCCGTTTTTCATATGATCCTCTTTCATGCGAAAGAAAGTCGCATCGTGATCCGTTTTGGAACAATTGCTGCGATCCGCCCCAATCATTTCTTTTTGTCCTTCGTACTTTTCCAACCGCGGAATCGAATCATTTTTGATCCGCTTCGAAATCTCTTTCAGACGTTTCTCCTTCGGTCGTTTCTCTAACTCTTCTTCCAGTTTTCGACTGACTTCTCGTAATTCCTCTGATGTGAACGGCCTGGCGTCTTCTCCCATCTCCTCCAGATCTTTGTCCCCATACAGTTTGTTCTCTGCCTCCGTGATCTTTTCCGCCTCTGCCAGCATCTTCCTGATTTCCTGTTGTAATAATTCCGTGTATCGTTCCCTGTTCTTCTCCCACAGATAGGTGTATTTCCCGGCATTCGCTTCTATTTTTGTCCCATCCATAAAGTAGTTCTCATATTGAATATATCCCCTCTCCACTAACTCTTTGATGATTCCCATGAAGATGGTTTCTAACTCTTCTTGCATTTTCTCGGCCCGAAATCGATTGATCGTCCGAAAATCCGGTTGATTCCCCCCTGCCAACCAAATAAAATAGATGTTTTCTCTGACCGCTTTCGCTATCTGACGTGAAGAGTAGATTTTCTGCGCATACGCATAGACCAGTATTTTGATCATCATCACCGGATCATAACTTTTCGGCCCCCGTTCGCCGTATGTCGCTTCCAATTCTCGATGATCCATATTGTCAATCAATCGGTTTACTTCTCGTACCAGGTGTTTCTCCGGTATTAGTATTTCATAACTGAATGGCAATTGATATTGATCTTGCGTGTATGGCTTGAAATGCGGCTTCGTCATTTTATCTCTCCTTGGTGATGGATATTATGATTATAACATAGATATTATATTATTATATTCTGTATATTAAAAAGGTGCCCCTATTTATGGGACACCCTC
>JAKPJF010000146.1 GCA_029554345.1 Spirochaetota bacterium
TACATTTCTTCATTTGCCGGTATTGTCCTTAATAAAGGCAACAATTGAAATTCAAAAACGATTGAGTAAAACCGGAATACTATTTGAAAATTATAACAATTCAACTGCTTCAAATAATATCGGCATTTATAGAATTTCAAACAAATACTCCTTTGGTTCATCCGAAGAAGATATTTCTTCTCAAATAACAGATATATCTTCAACACTTATTCAAATGGAAAATGAAACCCGTGAAGAATATTATTCAGAAAATAAAGTTGATTTCGAAGATAAAATTATGAAATCGCTCGGTATTCTTGAAAGAGCAAAAATGCTTTCTCACCAGGAATCTCTCGAACATTTATCGAATATAAGATGCGGTATCATTTTATCTGTTATAAAAACAATTTCATTGGATGATATTAATCCGTTATTTTTTACATTAGGTCACAACAATTTAAAGTATAAAATGCCAGCTTTAGGTATCCCTTTAACTGAAGAGAATTGTTATCGTGCGGATATAATCAGAAAATTGATTACAAAGAGGAATAATGATATTTGAGTTCACCAAAAGAGCCAGAAAAATTATTGATTCAGTTTCGCAGACAGAAGCAGTAAGACTTGGAAATGAAACAATTGATCCTGAACATATTTTATTAGCAATACTGAAAGAGCATGATTCAACAGCAATGAAAATTCTCGGCAGACTTGGTATAAATTTTGATCTTTTGAAACGCACAATTGACAAGTCTTTGCTTAACAGGGATGTAAATTTTGTTGTAGGAGCTATTCCTTCAAGTATGAGATTTAATCTCATAGTAGAAAACGCCAAAGAAGAATCACACCGCAGCGGAAATCTGTATACAGGGACGGAACATCTTCTTCTTGCTCTTTTCAAAGAAGGAAGAACCAGAGGTATTGACGGACTGATTGAAGCCGGAATATCCTATGATGTAATTAAAGAAGAAATTGATAAAATCAATAATTCAAAAGTTGATTCAGAAGGCAACTCAAAGAAAAAAAGCGCGTTCCCTCTATCTGATTACACAAGTAATCTTACTGAAAAAGCTACTAAGGGTCTTCTTGATCCGGTTGTCGGCAGAGAAGATGAAATCGATCGCGTTATCAGAATATTATCAAGAAAAACAAAAAACAATCCGGTTCTAATCGGAGAAGCCGGTGTCGGCAAAACTGCTATTGCGGAAGGCCTTGCACAGAGAATTGCCTGTAAAAATGTTCCGGATATATTAATCAATAAAATAATACTTTCTTTTGATATTGCCTCCATAGTTGCCGGAACGAAATACCGAGGAGAATTTGAAGACAGATTAAAAAAAATCATTAATGAAATAAAAAATTCTGCCAATATAATTCTGTTTATCGACGAGCTTCATACAATAATGGGAGTGGGTGCTGCCGAAGGAGCAATTGATGCTGCAAATATTCTTAAGCCGTTTCTTGCCAGAAGCGAAATTCAGTGTATAGGCGCAACCACTCTTAAAGAATATAAAAAGTATATAGAAAAGGATGCTGCACTGGAAAGAAGATTTCAGACAGTACTTGTAAAAGAACCTTCCATTGAAGGTACTGTTAAAATATTGACCGGACTTAAAGAATCATTTGAACAGCATCATAAAGTAAAATATGAAGATTCGGCTATTGAGGCTGCGGCCAGATTATCTGCAAGATATATCCGT
>JAKPJF010000159.1 GCA_029554345.1 Spirochaetota bacterium
ATCATCATGAATGATATAACCTTCTGAAGGAGAATTATCTGAATTCATGCTTAGCGAATCAACTATTATAGAATTTTTTAGGATATCAATTTCATTGTCTGTTATGGTTTCACTTTTTTTTGATGAAAAAAAAGCGAAAGCGCTTATGCTGCAAAGCAGGGTTGAAACAATTAATACTGCTTTTTTCATAATGCCCTCCGGATAATATTCCACATTATTAGAGTCGGCATTTAGCTTAATATGCTTGATATACTGATTGAAGGAGAATAAAAAACCCTGATTTACTCAGGGTTTTTTTCGCGTCTGAGAGGATTCGAACCTCTGACCCTTTGATTCGTAGTCAAATACTCTATCCAGCTGAGCTACAGACGCTTATATGTTAAGCTTTTCAGCCTTAACGCTTAAGAAAGGGATCTTGAAACTGCCGAAGCGGTAAGTTCTGTATATCAGATAAACCGAAAAGGCAAAATAAGAAACAATTCCAACAATATGAAAAAGTGTTATTATAAATAGAAAAATACTGAATCCGCTTGCAACAACTATCCTGAAAAGAAAAAGAGCAGTTAATGCCAGTGAAACAACCGCTGAAAGGTAAAATCCCTCTCTTGAATTTTTCTGACAGTTCTCAGATTCTGTTTTCAAATAGAGAGGAAATATCCAGCCTATAAAAGGAAAATAAGCAAAAGCCGAAAGTATTCTTGTCCAATCAAGAGAGCGAACATAATCTATAGCCGGCTTAAGTTTAATTTTTAGGCTGTTAATTTTCTCTTTGATTCTATTCATATCACTTATTCGGAGAGAGAGGGATTCGAACCCTCGGTACCGAAACGGTACCACGATTTAGCAAACCGTTCCCTTCGGCCTCTCGGGCATCTCTCCTTATATAGATCTTCGGATGGTGAGGGATTCGAACCCCCGGAGCTATTAACTCAACGGTTTTCAAGACCGCCTCCATCGACCACTCGGACAACCATCCGTGAACGAATCTATCGAAGGGTCGTTTCTTGTCAATTAAATTTCTGGTTAAAAGCGAAAAAGATATAATTTAATTGACTGATTAAATGAAAAGATTATCCTTTATAGATGTTTTTTTCTTAGCATGAAATCATAACGAATCAGAGTTTATTATGAGAAATTCATAGATAGAAAAGGATTTTTTCCTGATAGACTGAAGTTTATGTAGTGGAGATAATTGGCAATGAGGAAAACAATTGTTATTTTTACCTCAGAGAAAGTAGACAAACTTGTTAAGAAAAACTACACATTTTCTCTTAGAATAAAATCAAACTTTGACAGTCCATTAATTCAAAACAAGTATAGAGTAAAGTATATCAAAATCACTGATTTGTCATGGAGAACTATGCGTGACACAGACATTTTTGTTTTTTATAAAGCACAATTCTTTTTAAAAAGTATTGTAAATTTGATCAGTGTTATTAAGAAGCTCGGGAAAACAGTTTTATTTGATATGGATGACTATTATTTAGATCTTCCGGATTATTCATCAAGCAGGCATCTTAATGAGGGATGCCGTCGTGTAAATATGGTTGATAATATCGAACGTTCCGATCTGGTTGTTGTTTCAACTTCATATCTCAGAAACCAATTTCTAAAATATAACAAAAATACATTTATATGCGAGAACACTATTTATACGGATGATTTTAAGAAACCAATCAAGAATTCTTCGGTAATAAATATTTTAATCACGTCTGGCGATAATCTAAAATTGAATTCATTTAAGGATGATTTTTTACTTTGCCTAAAAAATATAAAGAAAAAATTCGGAGATAATGTGGTCTTGTATTTTCTTGGGAAGTTCTCAAATGTTGAAAATATCTCTCAGATAGCTGATCATGTCATCGATAAGTTGTCTCCATCACGTTATCTTGAGTTTATAAGAGAGAAAGATTTTCATATAGGGCTTGTTCCTTTGGGCGCAGAGGAGGATCCTGATACCCTAGTTTCTCACTCATCTAAATCTAATATTAAATTTCTAGAATTTGCTGCAAATGGAATCGCGGGGGTGTATTCTGATATCGAACCGTATAAAATGATTGAAACTGGATATAATGGTATCCTGGTTAAAAACAATCTTGATGATTGGTATTATGCGGTAGAAAAGATTATTTGCGACTATGATTTAAGAGAAAGAATAGTACAAAATTCACAGAAAGTTGTTAAAGAGAAATATTCGAAGGAAATTTCTCAAAATAAATGGTTAAAGTTGCTTGATAATCTATCTTTGGCTATTCAAGATGATAAGAACATTAGTTTCAACATTATTGATTTTATCAAACTTCAATACTGTAAACTTGATTATCATATTAATCTTTTTCATCAAAAGTTTCTTTTTATCAGAATGCTTATTCGTAGTCGAGAATATCGGGAAATTGGGATTAGAATTCTAAATATTTTCAGGGCATTTTTCAAATGATCCCGTGAATAATGTCATATAAGTAACTTAGTGAAAAGTACATTTGTTTGATAAAACGGGTTTATATTTCCCGTGATGATGATATTTCATTAAACTGTAATAATACTGTGAATCTAATACAGTTTTGTCGCAGGGTGAAATTAGTAAAATACAATTCATGCGCGTATTTGCCTTTTTGTGTTTCCGGGTAAATGTTCAAATAAATTCTTAAAATATTTAATCCAACAAGCAGAGCTCAGGCTGGGTTCTACTCATGAGGGCATTTGTCGGAAAAGATTGATTGATCGGTTTTTTCTGAAAGTCTATAGATTTATTTCAATTTTATGATTATTGCTTAATTTGTCAGGATTGAGCAAAATATATGTTGAAAATATTATTGACAAAAATCATCAGTTTTAATCTTTTGAATAATAATTTGAGATTCGATGGAGAAAGAAAGTGGCTGTACCTAAGAGGCGTAAATCAAAGTCCAAATCAAGTATGAGATGGGCTCATGAAGCGATAGATGTTCCAAATTTGAGACCGTGTCCGAATTGCGGAGCTTATGGGCTTCCTCATAGAGTTTGTCCTTCCTGCATGCAGTATAAAGGTAAGCAGGTCAGGCTTAAAAAAGCTGTCGTAACTGAAGCTTAATGAAGCGCCCTAGGGCGCTTTTTTATTTGTAAAATAATATGTTCAAAATTCTTTCTGATAAACGAGATAAATCCAGAGAAAAAATTTTATCTGATTTTCAACAGAAAATCGGCTATTTTTTTAAAGATGAGGATTTTCTTGATTCCGCATTGATTCACCGCTCATATGTAAATGAGACAAAGCTTCATATCCATGATAATGAACGTCTCGAGTTTCTGGGAGACTCTGTTCTTGCATTGGTCGTTAATGAATATATCTTTAAAAAATTTCCATTATACCATGAAGGAGAATTGGCTAAAATAAAAGCCAAGGTCGTATCCGAAGATGTTCTTGCAAAAGTAGCTAGAAACATAGGAATCGGAGATTATCTTCTAATGGGAAGGGGTGAAGATCTTTCCGGCGGCCGTTTGCGTGATTCGATTTTATCTGATGCTGTTGAGGCTGTAATTGGAGCTATTTATCTGGATTCAGGTCTCAAATCTTCAAGAGACTTCATACTTTCTAATATTAAGCCCTATATAAGAGATGTTCAGAAGATCCCGAGCAGTATAGATCCCAAGAGTTCAATTCAGGAATTTGTTCAGAAAAAATATAAGGAAAAACCTGAATACAGATTAATGAGCGAAAGCGGTCCTGATCATTGTAAAAATTTTGAGGTTGCCTTGCTGATAAACGGAAAAGAGATTGTACGTTCTTCTGGAAGCAGTATTAGAAGAGCAGAGGCTTCTGCCGCGGAAAAGGCTCTTGAAATGAAGAGAAAAGGTACTTTGGAGTTGTAATTTGCCGAAAAAGAAAATACGCATCCGTGTCGGCGGAATCATTATAAAAAACGCAAAAGTTCTTCTTGTAGAACACACAAAAGAAGGAGAATCGTATTTTCTTACTCCAGGCGGCGGGGTGGATTTTTGTGAAGATGCAAAAACTGCTCTTAAGCGTGAATTTTTGGAAGAATTATCAATAGAGGTAGTCCCCAAAGATATAGTTTACGTTTCTGAATCAATATCGCCAGATTCGTCACGGCATATATTCAATATAATTTTTTTATGTACTTATAAATCGGGTAAGATTAAACTCGGTTCTGACAAAAGATTGTCAGGATATAAGTATTTTGGGGTAGAAGAATTGGATACCGTTACGATTTTCCCTGATACACTGAAAAAAAGAATCAAAGAAATAATGCATTCTGAATCTGCAGATAAAATTTATCATGGAAACAGCTGGAAAAAGTAATGGATTTTTCTTATTCTTCAGAAGATTTTGATAATTATAAACTGATAACCCTATACGGAAACCTTTCACTTTCTGTGTGCAGTGATTTTGAGCGTTTTCTCAGAGAAAACCTTAAAAAACAAAACATTGTAATTGATATGAAAGACATTCGTGTTGTTACAACATCCGGAATGAATATATTTGTTACGGCCGGAATTGATGCTAAAAACATCGGGAAACGTGTTATAATAATGCGTCCGGGCAGTGATCTTCGAGAAATGATTGAGCGGATGCATAATTATGAATACTTCATCATTGTTGATTCAATTGAAGAAGCAAAAATGAAAATAAAGTACTATACGTAATATGGTAATTATAAAGACGCCGTTAGAAAAAGCGGATATATTTTTTGCCGCTTTCAATGTTTGTTCCGAGAACGCCCTCTGTGTCAAAAAAATCTTTAATGCTGTTATTCGAGAAAACGGAAGAATCTCCCTGTTTAATAATTTTTCCTTCATTCATAATTGCAATGCTGTCAGCAGTACAAATTGAGAAATTCGGATCATTATTTGCCATAATTATTATATTTGATTTTTTGGAATATTTTATAAGTTCTCTGTTTAGAATTTTAAGAGATAACGGATCCAAAAAAGCTTCAGGAGCATCGAGAAGAAGTATTTTTTTTGATTGTGAAATCTTGGCTGCTGTAAAAAGAAGACTTTTAGCAGAATGGGGAATGTTTGAAATATTTTCACTTATGTATTCTTTTAATCCGAAATTTGAGGATAATTCGGCAATGAGACTTTTATCTTCTTCGTTAAAGAAAGTAAGTTTGCCTTTTATTTTCCTGCGTGATAAGTATAAAAATTCTTTTACCGTAAGAGATTCATCTTTTGAAGGAATGGTTTCGTTTGAGCTTATATGATTTTTTAGTTCATTGGTAATACATGAATTTTTAAAGAAGAAATCCCCGCCCAGAATTTTTATAGAACCGGACAGTGAAGATATAAAAACTGATTTACCGGATGATGATTTGCCGCAAATAGAAAAAATTTCGCCTTCTGAAATACGTAAATTTATTTCACCAAGAATAAAATTCCCGATTTTAGTTTTAAAACCGCATATTTCAAACATTACTGTGAAACTGTGTCCGGAGATTTAACCGGTTCATTTATCAATTTGTCTTCGTTTATTATTTCCTGCATTATAGGTCTAAGATTTTTATTATCAAGAGCCATGGATTTTATAGCGGTATCATTTTTTATTTCAGAAAGAGTTTGTTTACATTTATCCCTTTGGTTGTCCTTAAGGTATGCCAATGCCAGAAGAAGTTTGTTTTCGTTGGATAAAGAAACGGACTCCAGAAAATGAATTGTTTTTTTGAAATTCAAAGTTTCGAAATAAGCTTTTCCGGCGTTTAGTTTCATCTGTCCATCCATCATTTTTTCCGGAATAGCTGAAATGATTCTTGTGAACTGAGAATATGATTTCTGAGAAAAATGATAATTTGCACTGATAACAAAAGCCTTGTAAAACTTGTCAGGAATTTCGTTTGATGTTGATACTGCGTTGAAGAGTTTATCGAAATAAGCAATGTATTCTGTTTTATTCTGTTTGTAATAAATTGTTCCGATTTGGAAAAGAACCTGAGGGGAATTCGGCAAAAGTTTATCGATAGATTTCAAAGTTGAAACAGCCTTATCATAATCAGAATTGCTGATATAGATTACAGACATTATAAAAAGGGGATCTGTTTCGCTTTTCCTGAGATTTGATGCTTTAACTGCATCTTCAAGAGCTTCATCATAATTTTTAACATTATATCTGCATGTGGCGCGTTTAAGAAATAGGGTATATTCAGTGTCGCTTGTAGTGATGCCGTAGATTATACAGTTCGAATAATATTTCTCGGCACTGGCGAATGAATTTTGGCTGAAATATATATCGGCTAGTATTCTATTTGCGCCATAATAAAAAGGAAGTTTTTCTGCGACAATCGAAAGTTCTCTTGCTGCTCCGTTTTTGTCGTTGAGATCGAAAAGAATCATTCCAATCTGATAATGTGGTGCTAAAAAAGCAGAATCTTGCGCTGCTGCTTTTTTGAACGATTCAATTGCTTCATTTTTCTTTCCGCTTTCTTTGAGTGATACACCTTCTTTATAAAAATTCTGTGCGTTTTGATTATCCGTCCATAAAAGTTTATCAATGAGAGTATCTATTTTTTTTACTGACTCATGATTATTCATATTCTTGTAGAAAGTTTTATAGGCAATAACTATATCTTTAGGTTCTCCTCTCTGTTCAACCATTAAGTTATAGTTCCAATACGCAAAATTTTTAAACCGTTTATCTGTATTTCCTTCAATTGCAAGTCTATAATATTCTTCAGCTTCTTTGAAGTTACCTAAATTTTTTTCAATTTCACCAAGAAAGAAATAGGAATTTCCGTCTTTAGGATTCTGCTCTACTGCGGCAAGAAATTCTTCTTTAGCTTTATCGTAATTTTTTTTTGTGTAATATGATCGGCCTGCAGAATATCCGGCATTAAGAACTGCCGGTATCAAGAATGCTGTCAAAAGTAATAATTTTGTTTTCATGGCGGAAAAATCAACCTCTAATGGTTCTTTGTCAAGATTAAATTGTATGCTTTTAGAAAAAGAAATCGTTGTAATTATATTTTAAATCCCAGAATTGATTTCATTCTCCCGTATTATTATTGCTGAAAACTTCTCAATCTGAACTTCAGACGATTTCCATTCATTTTGAGATAGTCCGGCTTTCATACAGGTGTGTGATAAAAATTCCTCTTTGGACATGCTGTTTTCTGTAGCTACTTGCGGAAGAAGGAGTCCTCTTTTCATCCCTTTTGTAATTATAAGACCGTCTTCTCCGATTATAATTTCATCCATTGAATTGATTTTTTCTATCGGCGACAGAATTGATACTTCAAAATCAATATGCTGATATTCTTCTGCAGAAACAGGATTAAAACGAGGATCCCGGAATGCAGCGGAGAGAGCAAGATCGTATATAGCTTCGCGTATGGGCATAAAACCCTCGATATATCCGATACATCCGCGGAGTTTACCGTTTTTGTGAATAGTCACAAAAATTCCGCTTTTCTTGTCAAAAAAAGAATCTGTAAGATCGGGAGTGAATGAAGTTTGTTTGAAAAGTTCCGTCTCAACAGCTTTGCGTGCCGCAAGTATTATATTTTTTTTGTTTTCAAAACTTATTGATAAATTCATATATCCTCATTCGGATGATACGGAATATCCGCCATCTTTTGACTTTAATTCTATTATATATTATATTAATTGTCAACAAAGGAGAATGCATGAAATACTTATTTGGTCCGGTTAATTCAAGAAGACTCGGAATCTCTCTGGGTATAGATTTACTTCCATACAAAACATGTTCTCTCGACTGTATTTATTGCGAATGCGGATCTACGACTCTTCTTACAACTGAAAGACGTGAATATGTCAATACGGTAGATGTTATTAATGAATTAAATGAATATTTATCAAGTAAACCAAATCTGGATTATATAACGTTTTCGGGATCAGGTGAACCGACACTTCACAGCGGAATAGGAAAAATAATATCATTTTTGAAGAGTTATTATCCGGAATACAGAATATGTGTTTTAACAAACAGTACACTTTTGCACTTGAAAGAAGTAAGAGATGAAATTATTTCTGCAGATGTTATTGTTCCGTCTCTTGATGCCATGACAGACGATTCTTTACATAAAATTCTGAGGCCTCATGATTCTGTAACTGTCGATAATATTTTGAGAGGAATCACTTCTCTTAGCCGTGAATTTCCGGGAAAAATTATTATCGAGTATTTTGTAATTCCGGGGATTAATGATTCGGATGAAGAAATAGATCTTCTGAAAAATTACCTCTTAACTATTGATTCTGCAGTTGTTCAGCTCAATTATCTGTCAAGACCTGGAGCTGAAAAAAATGTCCCTAAAGCTTCTTATGATCAGTTAAAATATATTTCCGGCAGATTATCGCCCGTTAATGTTCAAATAATAGATACTGCACTTGATAATTCAAATGATAAGGAAATTGAGAAAGCTGTTTTGGATAAAATAAGCACATATACTACTACTGAGGATTTGTCTCTGTCCTTTGGTTTGAGACAATCAGATATGATTAAGATATTAAAAAGACTGGAAGACTCAGGACTTATTGAAAGTTTTAATTCGGGCAGATGGAGGCGGAAGGCCTGATACTTAAGTAGTTAAAAAATACTGAATAAATCATTATTGAAGGGACTTGTTTTGCCGATAAACTAATGGTGAACATCATTGTAAGGATAAAAAAAGATGAAACAGCTTTCAAAAGTTATTCAAATTGATAAAGACAAATGCGTTAACTGTCATTCGTGCATTTCTGCGTGCCCTGTAAAATTCTGCAATGACGGTTCAGGAGATTATGTCACTATAAATGAAAACATGTGCGTGGGATGCGGCCATTGTCTTGATGCCTGCACTCATGAGGCGCGAAATGGAGTCGATGATATTGATTCATTTCTTTCAGATGTGCGAAGCGGTGTTGAAATGGTTGCAATCGTTGCTCCGGCAGCGGCTGCCAATTTTCCAGGCAAATATCTCAAACTGAACACCTGGCTTAAATCTCTCGGCATAAAAGCTGTTTTCGATGTAAGTTTCGGAGCCGAACTTACCGTAAAATCATATCTTGATCATGTGAAAAAAAATAAGCCGAAAACAGTAATTGCGCAGCCGTGCCCTGCAATTGTTACTTTTATTGAATTGTATCAGCCCGAACTTATTGAACATCTAGCGCCGGCAGATTCTCCGATGCTTCATACTGTAAAAATGATCAAGACTTTCTATAAGAAATATGCTGATGCAAAAATTGCCGTGATTTCGCCTTGTTATGCTAAGAAACGTGAATTTGATGAAATAGGGCTTTCTGATCAGACTTACAATGTTACTTATAAATCAATTGATAATTTTATGCGTGTTAACGGCGTAAATCTCTCTGCTTTTCTTGAAACAGATTTTGATAATCCGCCTGCAGAAAGAGGAGTTCTATTTTCATCACCCGGCGGTTTACTTGCAACTGCAGAAAGAGATATGCCTGGAATTTCTTCCGTTACAAGAAAAATTGAAGGTGTGCATACAATTTATCCTTATTTAAAAGGATTTTATGAGTCGATTTCTTCCGGTACAAATCCTCTTCTGGTTGACTGTCTCAATTGTGAAATGGGATGCAACGGCGGACCTGGCACCTTAAACCATGGAGCGCATGTAGATAAAATCGAAAGTCTAGTAAGAAACAGAAATATAAAGATGCAGAAAAAATATGATAAGGGGAAAATTGAAAAAACATCAAAAAATGTTGATAAGGTTCTATCAAAATACTGGAAAAAATCGCTGTATGTAAGAAAATATGATAATCTTTCAGAAAATAACACCATTTCAATTCCTAACGATTTTGAGCTTTCTAAAATATGGGAAGCTCTTAAGAAGCAGGGCGATAAGGATATCCTGAACTGTTCATCATGCGGTTATGGAACTTGTCTTGATATGGCTGTTGCGATTCATAATGGATTAAACAAGCCAGAAAACTGTCATTTTTATAAACAGGCAATGCTTGAAGTCGAGCATCAAAAAGCGCAGGAAGGGCAGTCGTCAGCGCTCAAAGCTCTGCGTCAAATAGATGAAAGCCAGAAAAAACTAAAGATGGAGTACCAGAAAAAAAGCCACCTTGCTCAGGCTATTTCTGCGACAACATCAGAGCTTGAAGTTAACAATGAATCGATAGCGGATATGGCGATGAAGCTTTTAGCTCTTTCAAATGATCAAAAAGATGCGCTGACAAAACTTATACAGGAAGTCCGGCAGGCTAATGAATTTTCTGTTCAGCTTAAGCCGATTGTAAATTCAATTATCGAAATTGCGGAACAGACGGATATGCTTGCGCTTAATGCAGCGATTGAGGCTGCACGTGCAGGAGATGTCGGACGCGGATTTGCCGTTGTCTCAGAAGAAGTAAAAAAACTTGCGGAAACCACACAGAAAGAAGTTAAAAAAATTGAACCATTTGCTGATAATATTCAAAAGACATTTAAAAGCATATCTGAAAGCAGTGATAACGTTTTTGAACAATTTGCGTCTATAGCCAAATTGATGGAAGAAGTTACAACAGCAACTGAGGAGATGGCTGCTGCAACAACCAATCTCAATAAGGAAGTTGAGACAATGGTAGAATCAAACAAAGATTTTATCAATTCTACTGATATATAACTTATAAAAATCAAATCCGGTTTATTTTTTATTTTGTATCTGAAAAAATCCGGCTTGATTTTTATAATATTATTTCTGAAGGTACTCTTTGTGGGGTACGAATGAATATTCTTCTCAAGCGCAGAAAAAACACACCGCGGGAGCTGGATTCTTTTTTTGATTCACGGATAGTTGTTCATGTCGGGGAATCTAAGCTTGAGCGAAAGCTCGAAACTGTTCTTCATCATGAAGGATTTTTGAATGTAACAGTTCTTTCGTCTCGAAAGGCATTTTTTTCATATGTGAAAAGTAATAAGCACGATTTAATTGTATATGATATAGATTGCGACTATGAATCCGAATCAGGTATTTCTTTAATTCAGAAAATACGTTCTGATGATCCTGACACGGCAATTATCACTTTTTCCTCCGAAGAGCCTGACAGGCATAAAATGCTTGAGCTTAACATTGATAATAATTTTATAAAACCGTTTTTGACGGCAAATTTTGTAAAAGCTGCTAAACGCGCCATAGGCGCAAAAAATAATTATGAAATAGGAATGCAGTTTTTTGATGCATTGTTCGGAATGCAGATGTGTACTCACAGAGATCTTCATCAGAGGACATTTGATCATGTAATACGCACCACCAAAATATACGGCAAATTTCTTTTGTTTTTGAGTAAAAACGGACATATTGATCTTACTTCATGGGCTTTAAAAAATTGTCTTATGGCATCCCTGGTACATGATATAGGCAAACTTCTTGTTATGCACGGCATAATGTACAAAGAAGGTAAACTATCGTCTTTTGAGTTTGAACAGATACGGAGGCATCCATGGCATTCTGTTACAGCATTACTCGGAGGTCAGGACATTGAATTTTTCGCCAAAAGCGGCGGACCTATTGAAACGGTATCCGGTTACAATGAAAAAAATCTTGGAGCGCAGGTTCAGCGCTGGATATTTAAAATAATGAAAGGCGACCTGTCTTCATTTGACGATATCGAGAAGTATTTTTCTGAAATGGGCGAAATGCCTTTTGTACATTCTTTAAACAAGGATTTATTATATATTGTATTTCGTCATCATGATGCTGTAACAAAATCCTATCATACTAAAGATGAATTAAATGCATTTGGAAGAATTATCGGCAGGGAGATTAGTGTTGAATTAAATCAGTTTTCTCCGCTTGATGTTGTTGCAAATACATTGTCTCTTTGCGATATGTTTGATGCACTTCTTGACGTAAAACGGGACTACAGAAAGACTTCGTATTCGAGTGTTTTTGCGATATTTCTGCTTTATTCGGAAATGCGCAGCGGTAAATTTTTTCCATTTCTTCTCGAACAATTTGTAAAATTTCTTGTTGAAAACGAGAGAATGGAAAGTCATAATCCGTTTTATAAACTCCGTGACGGGGAAAAGGCTTTTAAGGCAATTGAAAACGTATATGATCTTTTTAGAATTACTAAAGATCAGGAAACCGATTTTAATGATTTTTTAAAAATTAATAAAAATGATTTTGAGACATATGCTATTGATCAAAACAATGACGGGTTGATTTATCTTAATGAAAAGTGGCTTGATTATTACACTCGAAACCACAGAAGCCGTGTTTCAGAATTGATGACCGAGCTTAAAAACGCGGATCTTTTATCACATGATAAAGAAATTTCTAATCTTTCTTTAAAAGAAGTAAAGGTTTTTGATCTTTTACTTTCTTTCTTTAACAGTTATTCGTCATCCAGTAAACAAAAGAGATTCATTCAGTTTTTAGTACATACTGTGATCAATCGTAAAATTACGTCTGAGAAATGCGAACAACTCGGCGAATTAATAAAGGCAAAACAACCTAAAACAAAAAAAGAACTCGAACAGCTTTTAATTTCATCCGGATATGACCGGTTCGATTTATTTGAAGTTTTTTCAAATTATGATGAAAACATGATGGTTAATGATCTTAACGATTTTCTACGCCGTCAGTAATATCTTTTAGATTATGATTGAATTAATCTTTGCTTTCTTCGGCGTGAGGATGAAATTTAGAGTAAATATCTTTCAATCTTCTTTTCGTCGTGTGAGTATAGATTTGAGTTGCAGTTATCGATTTGTGTCCGAGAAGATCCTGAACTGTCTTGATATCAGCTCCGTTATTCAGTATTTCTGTCGCGAATGTGTGTCTGAAAACATGGGGAGTAACATAACTTCCAAGACCGCATTCTTCTGAGCGCTTCTTTATGATATGAAAAATTCCCCGTTCTGTCAGTTTCCCGCCTTTTAAATTTACAAAAAGCGGTGAATCATCTGATAAATCTTTGCGAATCGAAAGATATTTTTTTAAAAATATAGAAGCGTCATCAGTCAAAAAAACAAATCTCTCATAGCTTCCTTTTCCGGTGACTTTAATCTGTTTATTGTCTATATCAATATTTCGGATTTTTATTGATACTATTTCGGAAACGCGCGCTCCTGTTGAAAAAAAAAGTTCGAATATTGCTCGGTCTCTAAGGCTTTTATGGTCAGTATCTTCAATCTCAACGAATGCTTTTGATTGCTTTAATTTAAGAAATTTCGGAAGCTGATATTTTTTCTTGGGAAATGGAAGTAGTTTAGCAGGATTTTTTTCAATATAGTCGTTTCGTACAAGAAAAGAGTAAAATGACTTAATGGCTGCTATTTTTCTGCGAAGTGTCATCCGGTCATCACCGCAATCGTATCTATGACCGACAAAAAGTGAAAGGTCTTCATAGCTGACTGCAGAAAAATCAATATCTGAATCTTTTTCTTTTAAAAGAAAATCCCTAAGCTGAAATAAATCAGAAAGATAGGCTTTTAAGGTATTGCCTGAACGGTTTTTTTCAGATTTGAGATATTCCGCAAAGGCATCAATTTCCGAATCCAAATTAATCTCCGTCAGAAATTTCCAGCGTATATCCGCATTTTTCATTCAAACAGGATAATTTTACGCCCTTGTTTTTGATTCGTTTTGAAAAGAGAAGTTTACCGCATTTTGGACAAGGTTTATCTGAAGGTATTTCTCTAGTAATAAAATCGCAGTCAGGATAATTGCTGCATGAATAGAAAGGACGTCCTTTTTTAGATGAGCGTTTTACTACTGATCCATCGCAGTTATCTTTAGGGCATTTCCCAAGCGGCAGAGATTTCGAATTGCGGCATTCAGGAAAACCCGAGCATGCTAGAAAATAACCGAATTTTCCTAATTTTTTAAGCATTGGTTTTCCGCATTTTTCGCAAACTTCATCAGTTTTTTCATCAAGAGAACCTTTATGATCCGCTATCTGTTTTTCTGCTTTTTCAACAGTTTTGCTGAAAGGAGTGAAGAAATCGGAAATCATACTATGCCATTCATATTTTTTTTCTTCAACTCCGTCGAGTTTTGCTTCCATTTCTGCTGTAAAATCAACAGAAACAAGATCTTTAAAGTTTTCAATGATAAGGCCGTTTACAAGTTTTCCAAGAACCGTCGGAACTAATTGACGGCCGGAACGCACTATATAATAGCGTTTTATGAGTGTGTTAATCGTCGGTGCGTATGTCGAAGGTCTTCCTATTCCTGACTCTTCGAGAAATTTAACTAGTGAAGCATCATTGAAACGAGGAGGAGGAGAGGTGAAATGCTGTTCGGAATTGATTTTTTCAAGTGCAAGAATATCGCCTTCAGAAATTTTCGGAAGAGTGTTCTTTTTGCTTTTTTCTTCTTTCTCGAGAACCGTAAATCCGTCAAAAACCGTTTTGCTTGCTGATGCGCGTAATTCATACTCATCGGCTTTGATTACCGCGCTTATAAGTTCGCTTTTTTCTGGAGTCATCTGACTAGATACAAAGCGTTTCCAAATCAGCGAATACAGTTTATATTGATCTTTTGTTAGATAATCTTTTATTTTTTCAGGATCGCGGAGAACGTCAGAAGGTCTTATCGCTTCATGCGCATCCTGTGCACCCTTTTTATTCTGATATTGATTAGGCGAAGCCGGTAGATATTCAGGGGAATACTTATCTGAAATGAACTGTCTCACGGCATTGATAGCCGTTTCTGAAATTCTAAGCGAATCGGTTCTCATATAGGTAATTAAACCTACCGGACCTTCAGTTCCGAGCGGAATTCCTTCATAGAGCTGTTGCGCTACCATCATTGTTTTACTTGAAGTGAAACCAAGACGGTTTGCTGCATCCTGCTGAAGTTTTGATGTTATATAAGGGGGAAGCGGATTTCTTTTACGGTCCTTTGTGTTAACAGATTCGACAATATATTTTGCTTTTTCAAGATCTTCTTTGGTCTTATCTGCAGCTTCTTTGCCGGTTATTTTTAACTTTTCGCCGTTTTTGGCATATAATGCGGCATTCATCGCTGCATTCCCGGCTTTCAGATCAGCGGAAATGTCCCAGTATTCTTCTGGAACAAATGCATCTATTTCATTTTCACGTTCGCAGATTACCTTGAGAGCTACAGACTGTACTCTTCCTGCAGAAAGACCTTTTTTCACCTTCCTCCATAGAATAGGGCTGATAAAATAACCTACAATTCTATCAAGAACGCGTCTGGCCTGCTGAGCATTTACGAGTTCGATATTTATATCACGCGGATGTTTTACTGCTTCTTTTATAGCAGATTCCGTAATTTCATTAAATTCAATTCTTTTGATGTTCGGGCAGTTTTTGCTGAGAGAATTATGTAAATGCCATGATATTGCTTCACCTTCGCGGTCAGGGTCCGTTGCGAGAAGAACCATTTTGGCAGTTTTTGCCTTTTTTTTGAGATCATTTAATATTTTAGCTTTCCCGCGTATTGTAATATACTCGGGATTAAAATTATTTTCTATGTCGATTGCCAGCCTTGATTTAGGAAGGTCGATTATATGACCCATTGAAGAAGATATTATATAATCCTTCCCCAGATATTTATTAATTGTTTTGGCCTTTGAAGGAGATTCTACTATTACAAGTGTTTTTTCGCTCATTTTCTACCTTGAGTTCACCAGACTAGTCTGATGATAAAAATGCAATTATTTTTTGCCAGTATATCTATTTTGTCTATCGTGTGAATATCTTTCTTATTTTTTTATCGGGATCATGAAGAATCAGAATTGCCGAAAAAAATAAAATTAAAGTGCCGAGAGAAAGAAAAATTACCTTACGTTCATTCCCTATTACTATATTCTGTTTGAATTTTTTCTCGAAACGGAAATATCCAGCAGTAAAACCAGTTTTTTTACCGAAAAATAATGCAAGTTTGCCGTCAAAAACAAGAGGTTTATAATAGACATAACTGTCTTTTTCAATAAAACCGGCAGGTTTATTAGTCTGTTTTATTTTATCAGGCAGTTGTGTTCCTGCATTAAAGATTGAGGGAGGTTTTATGATGTTTGAAGACGGATAAAACATGATGTTTATGCCGTGTTTATCTTTAATATCTTCAAGTGTTATCCATGGAGATTTTTCGTCATTACCGTAAATTATCTGGGATACAAAAATATCCTCAATAAGAGCAAATTCTTCTTCAAGAACTGAAAAATAAGAGGATTGATAAATTCCCGGAATATTCCCTTTATAAACAAATTCGTTGAAAGCTGCATAAAAAGATGAAGCTGAAAATAAAATAAGCAAAATCCCGAGCAATATACGTATTTTTCTCATAGATCGGCATTTTGGACGATGATAATCCGTCTGTCAAGCCGGGATTAATGTGCTTGAAATAAAACTAGGCGGAGATGAATCTCGGTCAATGGAACTTAATCTGATTTCACTTAAAGAATCCAATGATTTTCTTAAATCAATTATAGATAATATTTCATCTGCACTTTTTCTATCTGATGAAAACCTGCGTGTTGCGGCTTTTAATGAAACATTTTCTAAGTTATTCCAAAAAAAATCAGATGATATTGTCGGTAAACTCTGCGGAAATGTTATAGGCTGTGTCTTTGTTGAAGAAGCAGGGATGGAGTGCGGAACAAGTGAGTATTGTTCAAAATGTACTCTGAGAAAAGCAGTATCTGGAGCGTTAGAATCAAAAACTGTTACAAGCAACGAAATTATTGAACGGCATTTTTATATCAGAGATTCCAAGCTTTTGAAATATTTCAGATATTCCGTTACGCCGATTATTTATAATGGGGCAGTTTTAGCACTTGTAATTGTTGATGATGTGACTGAGATTGAATCTTCCAGAAGACTGCTTGAAGAAAAAAATAACGAATTATCACGTCTTATTGATGAAAGAAACCGTTTTCTTGGAATGACTGCTCATGATCTCAGAAATCCTATCGGTTCAGTAAAAACTATATTATCATTTCTTTATGATAATTTTTCTGATACCGCTACAGAAAAAATACTGGAATTCATTGATGTTTCAAGAGAGGCCAGCGAATCAGCTCTTGCTATAATTAATGATCTTCTTGATATGTCTGCTATAGAATCCGGGAAAATTGATTTGGTAAAAACAGAATTTGTTTTTGCGGATCTTGTTGAATCTGTCATAATCAGAAATCAGATATTCGCCGGAAAAAAAAGAATCAAAATAGTATTAAATGATGTTTCTTCATCAAAAACTGTATTTGCAGATAAGCGAAGGATTGATCAGCTTATAAGCAATTTAATTTCTAATGCCGTTAAGTATTCTCCTTCAGACAGTGAAATCATTGTAACTCTTTTTTACGAAAAAGGTTTTACATTTTTTTCCGTTAAAGATTCAGGAGACGGAATTTCAGATGAAGATAAAAGTAAAATATTCAAACCGTTTGGAAAGGCTAAGGTTCGCACCACCGGCGGAGAAACAAGTACAGGCCTCGGACTCGCTATTTCAAAAAAAATAACCGAAAGTCACGGCGGTGAAATTCGGTTCGAAAGCAAAAAGGGAGAGGGCAGTGAGTTTATTTTTTCACTCCCCGATAGTTTTTAAGCGCTTATATATTCTTTTAAATGAGAATGTTTTTCTCTGATTCTGCTGAGGGCGCGTGTTTCGATTTGCCGGATAGTTTCGGCTGAAAGATTCATTTCATTTCCAATTTCTTTGAGTGTTGCGCTTTTATTTCCATCCATTCCGAATCTTTTTATAAGAATTGATTTTTCACTTCCAATCAGCGAATCAAGAGCTGCTTTGATGCTGATTGAAAGTTCTTCATTGATAATTATTTTATCGGGAGCCGGATTGTTTTTATCTGCTGTAATATCCATTACAGAAAAATCATTATCTATTTCCGCATCAAGTGATATAACCGGTTGAAAAGAATTAATTATTTCGGAAACAGAAATTACATCTGTGTTGAGATATTTTGCTATTTCCGAATTGTCCGGTTCTTTTCCTTCCGTTCTCATAAGATATTCTTTTGTGTAGGAAATCTTTCTCAGCATTTCGGTTTTTCTTATTGGAAGACGTATCGGTCTGCTTCTTTTTGCGATGAATCTTGAAATATAATGTTTGATCCAAAATGAAGCATATGTTGAGAATTTGCATCCCGCATTCGAATCAAATTTTTCAGCAGCGCGTAAAAGTCCGATATTTCCTTCCTGAATTAAATCTATCAGCGATGATTCAGTCCCGGTATAACTTTTTGCTATTTTGATAACCAGACGAAGATTTGCTTTTACGAGTTCATCAATAGCTTTGCTGTCTCCTTTATTCTTTCTGTCTGCTAATAGTTTTTCTGTTTCTGCTGTTATGAGCTGAAATCTTTTTATTGATTTAAAATATTGCTGTAAAGTGCTGTTGTTAGTTGTGTTGCTATTCATAAGTCATCTCCTCGACAAATACATAGCAAAAACTATGCCAACAATCTGCGGCTAAAAATGCAGAAAATAAGCAATTTTCGTGTTATAATTAATTAAAAATTTGTTAACATGTAATAAAAAGAAACACATGTGTAAATATTACACATGTGAGACTATGAGAGTAATGAAATAAGTTCTGATTCATCGAAATGATATTTTTTTTCACAGAAAGCGCAGCTGATCTCGCAGGATTTATCTTTCTTTAAAATATCTTCAATCTCTGATCTATCAATTAATTTCAAAGTAGATAAAACGATTTCTTTTGAACACCTGCACTTGAATCGTACTGGAATTGAACTTAAAAGTTCAGTTTCATTTTTGCCGAAAATATCGTAAAGTATAGAGATGGGCGTTTCTGATGATGAAATTCTTTCAGAAAAACAGATTTTCATATCTGAAATCATCTTTTCGGCATATTCAATTGAAGATATAGATGTATCAGGAAAAGTTTGTATAAGAATCCCGCCTGAAGATTTAACTGAAAGATTATCATTTAATGAAAACCCTATTAAGAGAGCGGAAGGAATCTGTTCACTTTGAGTGAGATAGTATGCGGTGTCGTATGCAATATCACCTGCCAATATTGGACTAACTCCGTTGTAAGGAGTGTCAAATCCGATATCTTTGCTGACATTGATAACTCCGGCTCCGATCGCTTCACCGATTTTAATGGAAGAGTCAAGGTTAGGATTCGCTATGCTTGCTCGGATATTGCCTCTTGCATCTGCCTGAACAATTACTGATTTTAATTTTCCTGATCCTTCTATCTTAAAAGTTAAATTCTGATCAGTTTCGGGCTTCAAACTTGCGCTGACGAGAAGAGCAGCATTTATGCTTTGGCCGAGAATGTAAGAAGACAATGGTGTAGTTTTTTTAACACGTATGATTTCATCTGCAGCGTTGCGGCTGTTAACCGCATATCCTCTGAGATTATATTTTTTGCTGATAAGCCTGTCAAGAGAGTCCATCTGATTTTCCTTTGCTGCGGATTAATGTCTTGTTTATTGTTTTTTTTAACCTGTATATCGCACGTAGAATATCAGTCTCAAATAATGCAGTCCTTTTTCCGCTGTCTATATTCTTGTTTCTGCTAAGATACATTTTAGTTTTTTTCAGATATGATGAAAAATACTGACTGATTTCATTATCATCATCTATCAAGTCAATCAGCTCTAGTGACTTTCCGTTTTCAATCATTTTTTCGGACATATTTAAAAAATCAAGGCATCTCTTATAAGATTCATCGATGCGGCATTTCGGGTAGTTTGATGATTTTATCTTTTCAATGATTTCTGCCGGATAGGTTTTCTTTGAAATATATTTTGATAGATCAGCTCCGGAAATATTAATTGCATTTTCTATGAAAGCTCCGTCGGAAGCACAGTTTATTACAGGAATTTTAACAAGTGCGGATGAATTTTCAAACCACTCTTTATAAAGATTTAAAACATAATCTGAAACAACAGCACTTCCTGTACATGATTTCATATATTTGATTTTGCGTTTGCGGATAATTTTCATGTTTATCGTATCAAGATTTGTGAATCTGTCTGTTATTGTGAGCCATGAACAGTTGTGATGTGTGCCGCTTGAATGTATTTCCCTTCCGGTATAGGCTAGATCCTGTCCGAATAGTATAATGGAACTGCAACCAAGGTTCAGCAGAAGATCAAACGCGCTTGTGGCAACCGAGCCTCCGGATTGGACGTCTCCGATTTCTCCGCAGTATTTTTCTATGACAGCGGCGAAGGGAGTCGTTTCGCGTTTGTTCTCTCTGTTTGAATCTATATAATATTTGCTTGTAGTGCTTAAGGCTTTGGCTCCGTCGTATCGGTTTAATATGTCAGGGGATGAAACAATATCTGCAACAAGAATCGTTTCCGGAATAGAACATCCTAGAAAATGTTTGATAGAATGTTTTTGTGCATCAAGAGTCATAACGAAATGGGGCTTTATACCGAATTTGCAAAGAACCGGCAAAGCGGTATCAACTGCAATTAGGACAGCCTTTTCTTCGATGGATTTAATCAGCGGAAGACTTTTTCTCAAAGACGGTCCTGCAGAAATAATAACGCCCGGGCATGATTTAAATTTTCCGAAGAAAGATGAAATTCTTAAAGAATTTTTCAGATGATTTGAATTGGTTATGATATTTTCCACCCATCTTTCTTCAAATTCAATTCGGGTTAATAGATCGCTTATTTTTGAAGATGCGTAACGATTAATATCTGTGACGAAATCATCATAAAAATTCTTATTAATAAGATATGAGGGTCTATGTGTATAAAGTGCAAATCCGTTAAATTCACTAAAATTTCCGCTTTCAAAAAGATAAGAAATATCATTTTGCGAATTTACTATTTTTACTAAATTAAAAGTTTCGGGAAAATGTTCATTGATAAGCCTGATTGATTCTTCGTCATGCTCGACGGCAATGATTGTTTTCGAGGGATATTTTTTTGAAAGTTCGCGCAGATGATAACCGAGCCCGGCGCCCAGGACAAGAATTATATTTTTACCGTTGTCATTGAAAGCCTCTACCGATTTTTCGGCTTCTTTTTGCGGCATATATGCCGAATGAATCCGGATTTCCTTATTTCCGTCATAAAAGCTGAGCGTCGGCAAATTGTCTTTGGTAAAATTTACGCGGTAACTCATCAGATCATGGGCCTGTTTCTAAATCCTTCCTTGCATTTATCATGCAGTTCGATGCATTTTGATTCATCCGAAAGATTATATTTCTGAAGTATGTTCGGCTCAATGAAGTAGTAATCGTATTTTCTATCTTCAATACCGCAGAATATATTTGCAAGATAAACGATATTGATAATGTCGGAGAATTTTTCATCACAAAGAAGAGGCGAATGATGAAATGCTATTGCCTGCGTTATGAATTCCGCAAAATTCCATTTCTCGGAAATAAGTTTTCCAATGGAAGAATGACTGATACCGATTGATATTTCTTCAAGAATTGTAGTAGTTCTGATGCCATGTGATTTTACAAAATCCGCTATTTTTATAGTCAGATCATTATCTACTGCAAGAAGAACAAGTTTGCCTAAATCGTGCAAAAGAGCTGAAATAAATATCTGTTCAGTTAAAGATCCTAGTTTGAAATTCTGCGCAATTAGACGCGAATAAAATGCGACCTTGAGAGAGTGCTGCCAGATTTGTTCAAATTTTTTATATCTTTGGTCCATAATACGCTTCGTGGTTGCTGCAAGAAGAATATATTTGAAATTTGAAAGTCCTATACGGGTAAGAGCTTCATTGATTGTCTCTATTTTTTTGTTTGGTGCAAAACCGGCGGAATTTGCAAGTTTAAGAATGTCGGCTGATAATGCCGGATCGCCTTTTACTTTATTGCTCATTTGAGATATTGAACTGTCCGGATCATCGCAAAGAACAAGAAGTTCGTTGATAAAAGTCGGAATTGACGGAATAAGATGAATCTCATTAATTATATCTTCTTTTACAGCCATGAGTGTTTCATCTGATTTTGTTTTAAACGGAACTGTAAGTGATATTTCGGTTTTGCTCTCATCAGCAGAAATAGTATAATTTGACTGCGGTATTCCGCTGTTTTTCAAAAGAAGCATTGTTAAAATAATGCCGAGTCCCGCACCTTCGGTTTCATCATAAAGTTTGTCATAAGCTTCGCTGAAATCCTTGATATGCTTGGCGCTTTCCATTCTTTGCTTAATACGTTCTTCTTCTTTTGCATGAAGAGGAGAATTGTTTACAATGCGTGTTTTGATTCCTTCTGCGGTTTTCTGAATTCTGAATTCTGCATAATAAGAACTTGATTTCAGATCTGATTCTATTGTAGCCATGTCGCCGACAACTTTTTCCTTAAACTGCCGCATGAGAGAATTATACTCGAGGACCTTATTCATGTCTGCATTGTTCTTTTCAAAAAAGACACGTTTTGCGTTTGCCTTCACAGCATTAAGAATACTTTCTCGAAGAATTGTAATCATCGCTTCCTGAAGAAAGAGAATGTCATTTGCCGCAAGGATTCGTGACATGAAGCCGTTAATGCTGCTTAGAACGATTTTGTCAGGGAAGGCGAATCTCAGGGAAACACTTTCACCCTGATTGAATTTTTCCAGGGTACTAATGTTTTTCCCGTTGAGCCCAAGTTCGAGCATTTTTCCTCCCTTCACGCATAGTTAAGAACTTAACACTTTCGGCAGAATTGTCAAGAATATTGTTTTGTCTTTTTATGCAAATCTTTATTCCGTCTTTCTCGCAAAGACTTAAGATTTTAAGAAACGCATCAGAAAATGATGCGTATTCCGAATGAAATTCGCTTGTTTTTACTTTATTCATAAAAATTCTGCAATAATATAAATTTTCGGAACTATTGTTATCTATTTCAACTGATACATTACCATAATCATTAAATATAAATTCATCAGTGAGTTCGGATGTATTATCTTCATTAAAACTGCCTTTAAGCCTGTAGATATTATTTTCATGTAGAATTGTAACAGAACCGCAGACTCCGCCGTTTTCGTATTTCCTTACTTTTTGTGAATATAATATAATAAACATGGAAAGCTGTGATGTCAAAATGAGAATAATGGGTAATATTTTATGTAATTTGATTTTTTTAAAAAAGAACGGAACAAGAGGAAGAATAAACAAAGTAATTAAAATTATTGGGTAATTGTTAGTCCGGAAATGACCGTTTAATGAGGATAGAGAGTTTACAATTCGAATTGAATAATCAGTTAAGTATTCAACGGGCATTGAGAGAAGTTTGCCGGAGTTTGTGAATAAAAATGATGCAATAACAGAAACTCCTGAGGCAATAAGCAGAAATGAATAATACGGAACAAGAATGATATTTGATAGAATTCCTGTAAAATTAATCTGATTAAGTTTAAGAACTATGAGCGGAAATATGAATGCCTGTGCCGCAAAAGTCATTGAAAGTGACGAGGAAAACAGTTTTAGATTTGAGAATATTGTTTTGAAATAATCGTAGAAGATAATTATTCCAAGTGTAGCAAGAAATGAAAGCTGAAATCCTAGGGAGTATAACTCTTTGGGGGAAAAAATTCCGATAGCAAGACCCGAGAGAAAAAGAGAATTTATGGATATATTTTTTCTGTCAAGAATCATGAAAAAGGCGGAAAAGAAGAACATTACCGAGGCCCGCACTAGAGAAACAGGCATATCTGTAATCAGTAAGAATAGTAAAATGAAAATTGCCCCTCCGGCAATTACAGCCTTCCTATTCCTGAAAATGAAAGGCAAAAGGAATAGAGGAAGCGCTCCGGCTATTCCAACATGAAGACCGCTGGCAGCTAATAAATGAAGGGTTCCTGCACGGGTGAAGCTTCTTATTGTTTCTTTCGAAACGTCATTTTGATTACCGAGCAGAAGAGCTTTGATAACAGGTGCTGTTTGAGGTCTGTAAAGGGCTTGAATTGTTTTTTCTATCCTTTTTTTTAATCTGATTCTATAAGACGGAAGGCGTTTTATTACAATATCATTATCATTATAATAATAAAGCAAATCAAAGTTTTCAGCAAATAAATCTGTTCTTGATGAGTCGATTTTAGAGAATTTTCCGCTGAATACGTATGTATCCCCGGGATTAATTAATATATCTGAAGGTACAAAAACAACGCATTTGTTTTTTTTCTCATTCACAACAGAAACTTTAGAGCTGTACCTGTATTGTTCAACGGACAAAACAATTCCATTCTTAAATGAAACAGTTTCAAGATTTATTGATTCGGGTCGGTTTAAAAAGGGAATGGATATTACTATAAATAAAAAAAATAATTGGACAGCAATGCCTGATTTGCAGAGGTTCTGTTTTTTTAATGTGATAAAAAGCAAGAGAATTGAAAGCGAACAGAAAAAAACAAAGAATACAAAATATGTTTTTCCAAGAAAGATTAAAAAAGAAAAATTAACCGATGCGGCGTACGCGCAAAAAAGATATGCCGAAGGTATGAAAAGTTTAGAATTTCCCCACTCTTTTGCCTGCTCCGGCTGAAAACCTGAATCCGATTTTTTTAGAATCATCACCAACTCCGTAATATCCGTAAGTGGCGGCAATTATTGAAAAGATTCTAAGGGTTTCAGTTACGTCAAATGCGGCTCCGGCTGACAGCATTATTCCGCCGCCGTCATATTTCTTACTGGATGGGTAGGTTTCAAGATACACTCCCGGACCTGCAAAAAGAATAATTTTGTCATTGAGATTATAGCAGTATCTTGCGCTTGCTGTAAATGCCGTATTAAAATGAGATAGAGATGAATTGGAAGCTTTTTCATAATCCATCCCGATAGTAAATTCTCCCATGAAAAGCCTGCCGTAAAGCTGTGTGTAAAGAAAAGGCGACAAAGTTCTGTATGAAACTTTTTCCTCTTCATATCCGGATTCATCGGGATCCGCTCTATTTATGAAATCATTATAGCTGATCTTGCCTGTTGTGAATGATAATCCGCCGCCGGCATAACACCAGTTGCGGAATTTTACGGATTCTTCAATCTCCTGCGAATTTAGGAAACTAAAGAAAAGCAACGATATGATCAGCAGTTTTTTCATCTTACGTTAAGCGGATCCTTGACGATCAGACAGCTGGTTGGAACATTGAATTCAAAAAGTCCGGCATGAAGCCCTGGATTCGCCCTTACATTGCTAAGGGTGACTTCCAATCCTTCACCTCTTTCCGAGAAAAAAGAAACTTTTTTCAACATGAAGTTTCTGTCTGCCAGAATATTGATGTTCGAATAGCCTTTGCCTGTGCCTTTTAGTTTGATTGTATAATCACTTCCGCTTGAAGAAGCTATGGCCATGTAGCCGTGCAGCATACCCGCAATTCCGCCGCTGAGACTTCCCGGAATTAGTTCCTGTATTCCGCAAATAGCGCTTGAAGGATCATATACCCAAAGTTTTCTTCCGTTTGAGCAAATTACTTTGCCCGACGGATTTGTGAATTTGATAATAAATTTACCTGGACTCATGAATTTGAACTGACCGGTCTGCAAAGAGCCTGATGAGTATTTCATGGTTAATGTTCCTTCTAATGAGCCGATAGAACTCATTCTTCCTCTGAAAGCCTGTAGAGCTTCGTCTCCGCTGATGGCTTTTCCCGAAACCGGAAATAATGCCGCTGCAAGAACTGTAACAAAAAGCATTTTAATAAGAATCTTTTTCATCGCACACCCTGTATTATATTACGCTTGATTTTTAATTATTATCACGAAATAATAACAAAAATACGTGATTAGCGTCAAATTAGCAATAAAATATCGGAGATTTCATGAAAAAAATGGGTTTTGTGCTACTTTTGATTATTGCAGGTGCTGCAGCTGGATATTTTTACAGTCAGGAGATTTATTCTTTTTACGTTAAAATGTATTATACTAAGATCGATAAAAAAGCATATTCTGCCGATTTGCAGAAAATAAGTTTTATGTATGATTCAGGAGTTCCTTCAACTGATGATTTTGAAAAGCTTTTTGTAAGATTGAATTCTTTTAATCCGTCAGAAATTAAACTGAACTGTATCGGGACTCTTTATTATTCAGTTTATAAAAAAGATTTTATATCATCTATGTATTATTTTAATAAGTGCCGAAGTAAAAAAAACGGTGATTTTCCGGTACTTCGTAAAATTATTCCGCTGTTTTATGAAGCAGGTTATTACGGTGATGTTGCATCAATTCTTAAAGACTACAAAATTAAAGACGAAACAGATATGCTTTTTTATGGAGGCATGTCATTTTATAAAACAGGAAAATATTCAGAAGCACTGTCGTATTTCAGATTATTGGAAAAAAAAGGAATTAAGAATCCGGATATTTATGACATGGCCGGGAAAATTATGGAGCATGATTCGAAGGGAAATAAGAAAAAACTCGAATTGGCAATTCCTTACTATGAGAAAGCTTATGAACTTGCAAAATCGCGTTCTGATTATCGGGACAATCTGCTAAGGCTTTATCTGAAACTCGGAAAGAATGAGAAAGCAAAATCATTAGCTGAAATAAAATAAAATCAGATCAAGTATATCATGCTGAATATTTGATTAAACCGATAGACTTTGTACTGGAGGAATTTGTGCGTATTATCATAGCATTGATCTTTTTTGTCTGTTCGTGTTTTGTCTTTGCAGCAGGAAAACCTCAGCATATCTACAAATCATCTTTTAAAAATGATTCATATTCTTACGGAAGGCAGTTTTATGCCATTTCTGCAGATGATACATTTAAGTCCGAATCGTTTCAGTTTATGAATAAGTTCGATAGCTTTTATTCAAAAAACACTTTCGAAGCAGCTTTCTCCGAACATTATAGTTTGAGCGAATTTATGAATTTGAATGCCGGATCAAATATCATAACTGCCAATATTTCATCTTCCTTTGCAGAAAAAAACTCTTTTAAAAAAGGATTTGATTATTTTGTTTCCTTCCAAAGAAAACTAAATTATTCAGATTCACTTTGGTTTGAATTAGGATTGTTCAGCACTAATCAACTTAATTACGGAAAAAAATATATCGGTATTCCTTTTATCAGTCCGATAGGTTCGATTAATTATAAATCAGATTCTTTTTTCGTTCGTATCGGGGTTCCGGTAATCATTACATATTTTAACGGCAAAATTATGGCAGGATTCAGATATGCTCCTATTCTCAATGGAGGACTCTTTGTGAGATATTCGTTTTTGCCGTTTATTTTTGCCGAGGCTTTTTCATTTGCAAAAGTCGATAAAATAGCCAGTTCCAAATTCTCCGATGATGATGATGAACTTCACCTATTCGGAATCAGTTCCGGTTTAAAAGCTGGAATTTATATATCAAGAAATGCTTCGATTGTACTTGAAGGCGGATATACTTGCACGCGCAGAGAATGGATCAGCGATTCGTCGCGTGACGTAATTGACGCGGAAAGAAAAAAAGGTTCATGGTTTTCAGGTATTTCTCTTTCCGCGATGATGTGAAATTATTTTTTTTTGACGGTTTTTACAGCTTTTATTTTCTTAGTATCTTTTTGTTTACTTTGTTTTTTTAATATTCCGTTTTCAAGATGAAGGTGTTCGTCAGCAATTTCTACAAGACGCTTATCATGAGTCACGATGATGAGTGACATGTTTTCTTCTTTCTTCAGCTTAATAAAAAGATTTTTTATGTCTTCTGCAGTCGTATTATCTAAATTTCCAGTGGGCTCATCAGCGAGAATCATTTTCGGTTTGTTGATAATCGCACGCGCTATTGCAACTCTCTGGCGTTCTCCGCCTGAAAGCGTCGTGGGATAATGATTGATGATGTCTTTGATGTTCAAATATTCAACGAGACTGTTTAATTCTTTTTTTACATTCCGGGGGAAAAGTCTAATGAGAGCAGGAAATATTATATTCTGATATGACGACATATCTGGCATTAGATTGAAAAACTGAAACACAAAACCGATTTCTTTGTTTCTAAAATGCGATTTTCTGAAATCACCCCAGCGTAGAATGTTTTTGTTATTGTAGAAAACTTTCCCGCTGTCGGGATTAAGCAGACCTGATACTATTCCAAGAAGAGTGGTCTTGCCGCAGCCGCTTTTCCCTGTTATAGCGATTATTTTACCGGTATCGGCTTTGAATGAAACGTTATTCAGAATTATTCTTTTTCCGAATTTTAGATTTATGTTTTCAACAGATAGAAGCATTATCGTCTCACCGCCTTAAATAGATTGATGTTTGACGCGAAGATCGCAGGTATTAAAGCTGATACAGCTGATACAGCAGATGATATAACAATACATAAAAACAATGTGTCAGTACCGCTTTCAGCTATAGTTATTGAACTAAGTGACGGCAGAAACTGCGGTATTTTTACTGAAAAGTAGCGTATGATCATATTTCCGGTAAAGTACCCAGCTAAGCCGTAAAGAGCTCCGACACATGCTGATTCGAAAATGAATCCGAAAAGAATTCTGAGTTTTGAGTATCCGAGTATCCGCTTAAGCGAAAACTTTTTACTTCTGATGTATACTATGGTAAGATATGAATTGAAAATTGAAATTGAGGTTAAAAGAAAAAATATCGCAATGACTCCAAGTGAAAATGAGTCTATAATTCTCATCGCTTTTGATGTTTTTTCTGTTACATCTTTTTGAGACTGAATATTTAATCCAAGTTTCTTAAGTTCTTCAACAGTTTGCGGCAGTTTGTCAACGTCTTTTACTTTAGCAAAGAGAACTGCATATTCCATTCCTGCTGATTTTCTATTTTCGGCATAATATTTTTGCGCTATTTCTTTAAGGAAATCAGTAGGCACAATTACTCCTGGAATATTTATTACGTCAGTGAAGGAATGCACTTCTGCTTCGAAATCGTAGGTTTTTCTTTCTTCAGTGTTTCTTGCTCCGGTTGCGAAAGTGAGAGTGAGCGGAAAACCGATGAGTTCTGACTCAGGTATGGGATCAATGTTGTCCATTGCAAAATAGTTATTAAGCATATCTATTGAGAATTTAGGAGCTATTATCGGTACAGGTCTTCTGTTTGTAAAAGACCGCCATTTGTTTGTTCTTGTTTTCAAAAAATCCCTATCGACTCCGCAGACCGGAACATACATTCTTTTTGTTTTTCCGAGCATCTCTCCTTCAACACGGAGTGTAAAGCCTATTCTGCTCACACCGTGTACTGAAATGAAATCCGGCATTTTCCTGATTGTGTTAGCAGTAGATAGCGGTATAGCACGGCTTCCCGGTCTTTTTACAAATTCAATCTCTTTGGTGTTCTTAGGGAGTATTTTTATTTCGTCGCTTGCAAGATTATCGAAAAGATTTCCCTTTACATAAGAAGTAACTGAATCACGAAGAGAAATATAAATTACAAAGAAACTGATAAGAAAAAGAATTCCGAAACTTGAGACTACCGATCTGATGATGTTTGTAAAATTATCTTTTGCGATGAAGAGGATTTTGTAGATTATAAAGTTCATTTTCCACGGTTCCTTTAAATTTTAACTCAGTTTTTCATTCTAAGCTTTTGAGTCAACAATAAATGTTTTGTTACAAAAAAATACCGGTTACATATGATCCATTACGAATTTCCGTATTGTATTTTTTCCTGATTCAGTCATTGCGCTAAATCTGAAAGTATAGAAGAAATTAGTTTCACTTGATACAGTTCTGTCAGATAGAAGACGGCAGTCTACGGAGATATCGCTGTCATAAAGTTTAAATAGAAGATTGTAGTTGTGTTTAAAATCCATTTTTATAACCGATCTCAAAACAAGTTCTTCAGTGTTTATTTTATTTATTATTCCCTCAGCCTTTACGGGATCAGCATCCGGACTTGTCGGTTTCACTGTAATTACGCATGGAATTATAGTTTCGATATATGGAACTCTTACCGGATTAAAACGCGACTGAAGAACGGGTTCTGTAGTTTCAATTATCCGGTTTTTGATATCTGCAAGAAATATCTCCGCTTCAAAAGAGTATTCTGCATCTCCGGCTCTCCAGAAATTAAGTTTTATCTTTGATCCTGAGTTTAGACTATTTACTGTATTCAGACTTTTTAAAACCTCGAACTTGGCTGTTCCCGGAAGTTTTTCAATGAGTTTGACTATGAAGCTTGATTGATTTTCTGCAACTGCGTATAATAGTGTTCCTGTTTCATTTTCATCGAATGATTCGATCTGCTTTCTGGGTTTAGACCCATGATAAATTTTTTCATATGTTACGACTATATCGCGGCAGATTGATTCGGTGTTATCATTGTTCTGTTCCATCTCAGTTATGTAATCAAAGAAAGATGAAATTGATTTTTCAAAAAAAATTTTATTTTTTAATATTTCCGAAGGTTTTTTAAGTTTTAGTATTTCTGTGATACCGCGTAATATTTTATATTGAAATGAAGTTAATCCTATATGCTTGGCTTTGAAAAGAAGAAACTGATATTCGTGTTTTTTAAGATTTTCAAGATATTTGAGATATCTGAATAGAAAATATATGCCGGCTACAATCCCGATAAGAGTAAATCCTATTATCAGTTCAGTGTTCCCGGGTACGCGCCATTTGAAGCCAAGGAAATTTACAACAGGTTCAATATCCATTTTAACCTCATTCTTGAGGTATTATATCAGGGGGCGATAACTCTTTCAAGAAATATATTACAGGATTAAATGCAATAAGCCGGCTTTCGCCGGCTTATTGATTATTTGCTGTCTTTTTTTGTTTCTTTAGAATCAGGTTTTGCTTCGAGTACTTCAAGATTTTTTTCTATCTTGGCTTCGTCTTTGAGGTCGGTAATAAGTTTTGCAACATTTTTTTGGAATTTTTCGCTTTTAAGAGCCTGCTTGATGTATTCCTCTGCATTTGTTACCGGAACTCCCTTGAATCTCGCCTGTTCTCTCATGTAAACATCTTCAATCTCTTTAGGAGTTACTTCAAGATCTTTTGCGAATTTCTTTTTGGCATAAAAACCTAATGCCAGTGTCTCAACCTGAATTCTGATAATACCTTTAAGATCTGCATCATCTGTAATTTTATCGGCTTTTGCCTGATTGTAAACAATCTTCTGTTTAATCATTTCTTCAAGAAAGTAACCTCTGTTTAGAAAAGGGTTTCTTGATATCTGCTGCGGATCTGCAGCGATTTTATCAACTTCTTCGTTAGTGTCCAAGTTATACATGTTTTTAATTTGAACATAGTATACTTTAGAGAACTCTTTAACTGTTATTTCTTTTCCGTCAATTTTTACAAGAAATCCGTCTTTAGGATGTTTGCTGATATCCGGATCTGATAATGCTGTGATTGCTTCAGTATTTTTTTCAATAGCAGCTTTGTCCTTAAGATCAGTAACGAATTTATTTGTTTCTTCAGATAGTTTTTTCTGAGTAAGCTGCTGTTTTATATAGTTTGTTGCCTGCTCGAGAGTTGCACCTTTAAAAGCTTCTTTTTCCGTGTTGTAAATATCTTCGATTTCTTTGTCTGATACCTGTATCTTATCGAGGATCTTAATTTTTACCATGTATTGTGCTGTTGTGCTTTCTTCGATTGATAGTACAAGTGATTTGAATTCTTCATCTGAAAGAACTTTTTCTTTTTCGGCTTTGAAGTAAACTATTCTCTGTTTGATGACTTCGTCGAGAAAAAACGATTTATCAAGAAGAGGATTTTTCTGCTTTTCAACAGAATCGCCGGCAATTTTATCTACTTCTTCGTTAGTTTTGAAGTTGTAATAAGTCTTGTTGTGAGCGTAATAAAGTGTATTGAGTTCATCGATGGTTATTTTTTTACCGTCGATTTTTGCCACCCACGGTGATTTTGAGCACGCGCTCATACCGAGGAAGAGGGCAATTAATGCAAATAATGCGGTTCTTTTTAACATCATATTCTCCGAATTTGTTGTTTTAAACTCTATTTCTGAAGTTTTCTCATTAGTGACTTTGCGTTAACATTTGTTGCAACCATTTTTTGACCTCTAAAAGCTTTTTTTCACTCTCTTCTTCCTTTGAAAAAAGAAGTATTGAGCTTTGGTCATCGGGATCAATCTTAAACCGTTTGTCCGATTTCACTGCTACAAAGAGTTTCGGAAGATCAAGAGTTGTGTCTTTTGATATCTTTATACGTATGTATTTTTCCGTTTCAATTATTTCTTCAAGATATACAGATGACGCGAGAGTGCGAAGGCGCTGTATTTCAATTAAAGTTTCAACTTCCTCCGGAACAGCGCCGAAGCGGTCTTTCATATCCGAACAAAGTTTTGTTATTTCATCATCTGTTTCGCATGATTCAAACTTTTTATAAAATTCTATTTTCTGTCTGGTATCGGAAATATATGAATCAGGTATAAATGTATTGATGTTGAAAAACACAGGTGTTCGGAAAAGTTTGAGCGGTTTTTCACCTTTAATTTTTCTGACTGCTTCTTCAAGCATCGCGCAGTAAAGGTCAAAGCCGACATCGACAATACATCCTGACTGTTCACGTCCTAGAAGGTTTCCAGCGCCGCGAATTTCCATGTCTCTCATTGCGACCTTGAAACCGCTTCCGAGTTCGGTAAATTCGCTTATTACGTTGAGACGTTTCATTGCAGTTTCATTTATTACCATGTGACGCGGATAAAAGAAATATGCATATGCCTGCTTGTCGCTTCTTCCTACTCGTCCCTTGAGCTGATAGAGCTGAGATAAACCGAAAGCATCCGCACGGTCAACGATTATGGTATTAACTCTCGGCATGTCAACACCGGATTCTATTATTGTAGTACTTAGCAGAATATCGTATTTGTATTCAAGAAAGTCTATCATTATGTTTTCGAGTTCGTGTTCTTCCATCTGTCCGTGTGCGACGGCGACTCTTGCTTCCGGAACAAGATTCTTGATAAAGTCCGTTTTCTTTTCCATGTCCTGAACACGGTTGTGAACATAGAACAGCTGTCCGTTTCTTTCTAGTTCGCGCTCGATTGCCATCTTGATAATTTCAGGATTATCTTCGAGAACAAATGTTTCAATTGCCTGCCGGTTTTCGGGAGGAGTAGATATGATCGAAAGCCCGCGAATGCCGGCTAGAGACATGTGAAGTGTTCGCGGTATAGGTGTTGCCGATAGAGTGAGTACATCAACCTGGGAACGGTACTTTTTGAGTTTTTCCTTATGTTTTACCCCGAAGCGCTGTTCTTCGTCGATGATCAGTAATCCGAGATTTTTTATGAATGTGTCTTCGGAGAGTATCGCATGAGTCCCGATTATTATATCAATTTCGCCGTTTGAAAGCCGCTGTTTTGTTCTTCTGATATCAGCTGATGAACGGAATCGTGATATCATATCAATTTCAACAGGATAGCCTTCGTAGCGTTTTTTGAAGTTGTTGAAATGCTGGAGAGCGAGAATCGTTGTCGGCACGAGTATCGCAGTCTGTTTTCCGCTCATCGCGGCCTTAAATGCAGCTCTGATCGCGACTTCTGTTTTCCCGAAGCCGACGTCTCCGCATACTAACCGGTCCATCGGGCTTTCTTTTTCCATGTCGTCTTTTACGTCTTCGATGGCGCTCATCTGATCCGCTGTTTCTTCGTATTCGAAGCGGGCTTCGAATTCTTCCTGCCAAACGGTATCTGAAGGAAAACGGAATCCTTTATGCTGTTTTCTGCGTGCGTATATCGCAATAAGTTCTTCGGCTATTTCATCGACGGTTTCCTGAACTTTCTGTTTGATTCTGTTCCAGGCGCTTTTCTTTCCGAGTGAATCTATGCGCGCTTCACGTCCGTCGATACCTGTGTATTTCTGAATCATGTTAAGCTGATCGAGCGCGACGAAGAGTTTGTCTCCTCCGGCGTATTCGAGAACGATGTAGTCTTTTTCGATTCCGCCCGCGCTCATACGCTCGATATCGGTGAATATACCGATTCCGTGATTTACATGAACTACGCGGTCGCCGGGAGAAAGCTCCATGAAGGAATCGATTGCCTTGCTCTTTCCGCTTTTGAATGAGCGGCGTTTCTTGTATGATTTGCCGAATATGTCGTGATCAGTGAAAATGGCGCGTTTCGTTGCGCCGATATAGATTCCGCCTGAAAGCGGTGATATAGCGAGTGAAAGATTTTTTGAGAAGTCGGGATTTTCGTAATTATCGTCCGGTGAGAATTCCTTGAAAATATCCGAGAGCCTTCTGATCTGACCTTCGAACACTGTTGCTGCGGATATTTTCCAGCCGTGTTCTATGCGTGTTTTGAATTCTTCCCTGACGGTCTGAAGTTTGCCGGCGAATGAATGAATTGCCTTCAGTGACAGATGCACGGCATCCGGGCTTGATGTTAATGTCTGAAGGTTAACTGAAGAAGCAAGAACGTGTTTAAATTCGGCATCGGAGAATAGTGTATCTGCCGGAAGCGCGAACTGACTTTTTGATTTCTGTTCGTAAACCGCGCGGTATGACGCAATCATGGATTCGGAGAAATATTCTATTTCGTGTTTTTCGCATGATATGTAAAGCGAATCTTCAGGAAGATATTCAACCGGCGAAACCGAATCGATGACTGCATGAAAGTAATCTTCAATGCCCGGGAATTTTTCGGAGCTTTTATTTTCGAGAATATGAATAATTTCTTCAGGAAGTTTATTTCCCCTGATTCTTTCTGATTTGAGAAATGATTTGAGTTTTTCTTTTTCATCTTCTGAAAGGATGAGTTCTTTTCTCGGAAGTACCGTTACAGAAGAAAGCTCAATTGTCGATCTCTGTGTTTCCGGATCAAATTCACGAATGGATTCAATCGTATCGCCGAAGAAGTCAAGTCTGACCGGATAATCAAGCGATGAAGGAAATACATCTATTATTCCGCCTTTAACGGCGAAGCTTCCGTATGTTTCGGCTGAAGATTCTCTGGTGTATCCGAAAGAAGAAAGAGTTCTTTCAAGCGATTCGAAAGAACATTCATCCCCTTTGTTTAAAAATAAAGCCTTCTTTTCAATGTTGGTTCGCGCGGGGATTTTGCGCATCAGCGACTCGGCGCATGTGATAAATACGTAATTGTCACCTGAAAGCATCCGGTATAGTGCGGTTATTCTTTCCTTTAGTATTTTATCAACCGGAGAAACGAATTCATAAGGCAGAATATCAAATGAAGGGAAGGGTGTGATTAGTTCCTGGGGAATGAATGATGAAAGATCATTTGCTATTTCGTAAATCTTCGTGTTGTTTTTGGTGATTATTACGACGGGTCTTGAAAGCTTTTCGCGAAGCGAAGCTGCGGTGAGTGAAAAAGCAGGGAAGGGAATTCCTTCGATGCTGACAGGTTTTTCTTTCTCGTTTATTGCCTTGACAAGCTCTGATATTTCTTCAGTTTCTGAATATTCTTTTGCTATTTTGTGGAAAAACATTGCCGACTCCGCTTGAGGATATTTTTGTTCAGGCATTTGTGACGGGCAATAACTTTTTGAGTAATATTAAGGAACGGAGGACTCATGACTGAAAAGGGCATTGTTGTTTCTATTGAAAACGGTACTGCCTTGGTGGAGCCTGCCGTAAGCGGAGGTGACTGCATTTCTTGTCCTTCCAAGATGTTCTGTTCGTCTAAAAGCGGAAAGCGCATAATCAGAATGAAAACAGTTGCAGGACTTAAAAAGGGCGACGAGGTTGAATTCGAAACGGATTCAAAGATTTTAATTAAATTCGCAGTGTTCGCATTTTTTGTTCCGACAGTAGTCCTTATAGCTTCGTTATCGGCAGCGTCAAGGCTTCTTCCTGATTCGTTTCTTGTTCCGCTTATTTCAGGATTATCGTGCTTCGCGTCGTTTATATTTGTTAAGATAATTTTCAAGAAAAAAGTATATTCTGCAAAGATTTCAGACAAGCATGGTGTCATGCAAAACAAAAAAGGTGCTTCGCACCTTTAAATCCGGTTTTGTCCGGTCACCGGACTTGTCGTCAAAGGCTTCGCCTTTGATATCCGGTTTCGCATGGTCTCATACGATAAGATCAAAAGGGACCGGGCTTCATCCTCGGCGGCTTTCAACATCGTGTTGCCGCCTCGCTCGTGCTCATCGTGAGCACACGGCCAGCCCTTCCCTGAGCGTCAGGATGACGCAAATCCAACGCGGACACGATGTCCATTAGCGTTGGACAGTGAAATCCCCGCCCGCTCTTTGTCGGGCAAATTCCTCGCACCGGCTTTGCCGGATGCTGCGGTCGCCCGAGTTGAGTCTGCCTTTGGCAGACGGTTTAGGTGTTTTTGCTCTCATTCATTTTTTGCTGAAGCGTCTTAGTAATCACAACGGATTCGGCTCAGACAGAACTCTTGCACGACGATCAATGTTAGTTTGCCTCCGGCAAACTTTTAACTTTATTCTGTCATTCATTTTTGGATTTGTGATGATTCTTATCTTGCGAAGATTGTCAGGAGTGTTATTACTGTTGTGATGATTGTTATGCCTGCGCCTATTGCCCACATCAGCATAACGAATTTTTTGTTTACATCATCGAAGCGTTTATTTACATCTTCAAAACGCTTGTCTACCGATTCAAAGCGTTTATCTATCTGATTGAATCCGAACTGCATCAATTCGCGCTGGGTTTTAAGTTCTTCCTCTATGCGTGTCATGCGTTCTATCAGCTGTATATCGTAGGGACGGAGCTGAATCACATTGCTTTTCGCGCTGATACGGTCGAAATTTGATTCGATATATGAACCTATCTGTTCAAGTTGTTCTTCTGTTAATTTCATGGCAGTACTCATTTCTCACCTCAATTTATAACCGGATTTTCCTTCTGTCAAGGGTTTAACTATTAATATTAACGTAATAGAGAGTAATCTTTTCGCAGAAAGATATAAAAAACTTCTCTTTCTGCCCAAGAGTTGAGCTTACTTCAAAGGGCGTTACCCGCCATTTCTACGAGTGTCGTAGGGCAACACAAGGCTTCGCCTTATGGATTCATTTCCTGCATGGGTCATGCAAAAACAAAAAGGTGTTCCGCACCTTTTAAATCCGGTTTTGTCCGGTCACCGGACTTGTTGGCAAAGGCTGGCGCCTTTGTAATCCGGTTTGTATGGTCTCATACGATAAGATCAAAAGGGACCGGGCTTCAATCGCCAGCCCCGCCCCTTTTGAAATCCCCGCCCGCTCTTTGTCGGGCGAATTCCTCGCACCGGCTTTGCCGGATGCTGCGGTCGCCCGAGTTGTGTCCGACTGCGTCGGACAGTTTAGGTGTTTTTGATGTCATTTATTTTATTCTGAAGAACTTAGAAAATACTGTTTTTGTAAAAAACAATGACGTCCACCTTTGAGGTGTATGTTTTCGAAGAGAGGCGGGGAGGGTTGGGATTGATTGTAGAATAATAATGATTTTAAACATAATTTGCTGTTTGTGTATTTTGAATATGTTTATGTAATAAAATTAAATATTCTGTACTAAAATAAATTATTATCGTTGATATTTTATTTTATGAGTAATAGAAGAATAAAGAAATATAATGTTGATACTATTGGGGTTTTATGAATTCAAAATTAATTTGTCCGATAGCCATTGATCTTGGTGCAAAAAATACCGGAATTGTTAGCGGATCAATTACCGATAAGGCTGAGTTTTCATTTAAAGGAGCTGTTATTTCTGTTGATGATAAAACCTCATGGTCAATGACTGATAGAACTGCAAGGAGACATCAAAGACGGGGAATAAAACGCAGGAAAATGGCTAAACGTTTGTTTTGGCTCATCCTTCTACATGAATATGAAATAAAATATAAAAATCTAACGGTCAGGCAGCAAGAAGCTTTTAATGGTCTTTTTAATAGACGCGGATTTACTTTTGCTTCCGGGGGTGATGAAAATAAAGAAAGAGATGAGATAATAAAAAGTTCTGAAATTGAAATTATTAATATTTTTGAAAATAAGGTACCAGAGCTGTTTGCAGATAAAAAAGGTGATCTGCTTGATAGAATATCTCAAAATCAAAAATTACCTGAATCTATACCTTTTTTTGAACACAAACTGGATAAGTCAGTATTTAGGGATTGGGCAAAAGAATCAAATTTAATTGAAGATTCTGAAATAGAAGAGCTGTCAAAAAGTTTTGAAAAAACATATAAGGCTTTAAAAGATTATTATCAATCAGCTCTCCGTGAGCAAATGGGGAGTAAACATCGTAGAGAATATCTGGTAGAAATCAAGAAAGACATTGATACTTATTTTAAAAATGAAGATTTATCTTTTTCAAGATTATTTGAGAAGAAGGTTGATTCGGAAAAGTTATATAGATTGATTGGGAACATCAGCAATCTGCAGCTTCGAGTATTGCGGAAATACTTTAATCAGCCCGAAGGCGGCAGCAAAGAAAAACTTCACATCGACATTTGGGATAAAGAAAAACTTAGAATTCTGATATGGCGCTGGATCGAATCTTGGCATGTTGATAAAAATGAAGGTGAAATCAGACAATATAGATCTGAGATGCAGTCAAACCGCAACTTGAAAAAGGGAGGAAATATTATTAGTTTTCTTACTGAAATTTCTCCTGAAAAGACTATTCCGCCTTATGAAGATCAAAATAACAGAAGACCTCCCGAATGTAGTTCTATGCATCTTGATGCAGAAAAATTAGATAAATTATTTCCGGGATGGAAAGAATTATGCTGTGTTATACATGCAAATTTTAAAACAGATATTGATATGGGGAAAATATATTCAGATGATACCTGCAGGGAGGTGAATATTGAAAATAGTAAAGAACTTTGCTTACTGCTTCAAAGATACTTGGATAGATCGATGAGGTTGGATAGTCTTGAGATAAGAAAAATTGTTTCGAAAAATGAAAAAGAACGTAAAAACTATATTTCTGATAAGATTGAATCCGTTCTTGGAAATAATCTGACGAAACTACTGTACTTTGATTTGGCTCCAAAATATTATTCTGAAATTCAGGATGCACGCAATGGATTATGGGATGAATTAAATCATAATTCAATTCTTAAAAGATGCGGTAAAAATCCTCCCCATAAAAATAATATTTCTCATTTGCTTGTCGGAAATATTCTTCAACATGATTTTGATGAAAAAAGTTATATGAAATTTATTGATGAATGTTGGAAAACCCCAATAACGGGCAGAACCACTCTTTCTTCAATGTGCGTAAAAATAGAAGACATTAGAAAGAGATATGGTAATTCCTTCAATGAATTCTATAAAGAATTGCTTGTGTCTATTGAAATTCATAACAAAAATGTTAAAAATGAAAAGAAGATAATTGAATTTAAGCCTTCCGATGGAATAGAACAAGATATTTATGATGTTTATAAGAGAATTAAACCAGCGTCAGAGGTTATCAGTAAATATCTATGTCATGATTCTTCTGTTTCTGAAAAATATTCAAATCCTTTTACATTAGCTCAACTTTCTAACATAATTGATAAAGATATTCATGGTTTTTCAAAGGACTGTAAAATATGCAGTTATGAGAATAAATGGAGAATGCAGCTTAATAAATATACAACAGAAGATAAAACTGATTATTGCGCGAATGCAGTACGTCTCAGCTCTGACACCGTACGTCCTTTTGACGGAATGATGGCACGCATTCTTGACAATCAAGCTGAAGAGATTGTGAAACTTAAAATAAAAGAGATAGATGAAATAATTAAAACAAATAGTAAATCTGATTTGGTAATTCCGGTGTGCATTGAGCAGAATTCTTTTAATTTTACATCAGATTTGGCTGATATAAAAAGATCCTCAAAAAGAAAAGATTTATTAAAAAGAAAAGAAGCAAGTCAAAAGAGAGAAGAAGAATATTTTACTAATAAAGAACAGCGGATTATTTATGCTTCAAAAGGTTTATGCCCTTATACTGGCGAGCAATTAGATGTAAAAGGTGAAATCGACCATATAATACCAAGAGCAAAGACAAAAAAAATAAGCAATACTATCATAGACCATGAGGCAAATTTGATTTATTGTTCTCGCAAAGGAAATCAAATTAAAAAAGATAAAGAATATAGTTTGAGCAATTTGAACGCTAAATATCTTAATAATCTTTACGGTACAGCAAATACAAAAGATATTGAAACACAAATTGAAACTTCTATTGAAAAAATAAAAAAATTAAGACAGACTTTTGTATTTACTGATCTTAGTGAAAATGAACAGCGCGATTTCAGGCATGCATTTTTTTGCGATAAATTGAAAGATTCATTGCTTGATTATTTAGCTAACCAGATTAAAGCACGTGTCAATGGGACTCAGGCTTTCTTTGCAAAATTAATTATAAGAAAGCTTAGAAAGCATCTAGAATCAAAAGGCTTAAGAGCTGAATTTATTGTAATAAAAATTCCTTCATCAAAGGAAGGCGGAGTTTCTTTTATTAGAAAAAAAATTGCTGAACTACGCGCTGATATTGCGAAACAACCGATACAACCTATTTACAGTCATATTGTTGATGCGGCATGTGTTCTTTATCTTTCTTTTAATGAAAATGAAATATTCAATAAAATTTCAGCTCCGGTTGTATTTAAAACAACGGATGACATCAGTTTATTTGAAGAAATTCTTCCGAAATCTTTTTCTATCGAAAAAGGAGAGAAACGTAAAATATATGAAAGAGAAACAAAGATAGATTTTTCTTCTGTTCAGATATTTAAAGACGGAATATTCGCAGAACACTTTGTGCCGGTTATTATAAATGCAGAGGGTTTATCTTTCGGATTTAATTTGAAAAATAGAAGCATCTGTGTAAAGAATGCAGAGCTTTGGTTTAATGAGATAAAAGATTATCTGAATCTTAAAGATATTTATAGAGATAAAACCATTGAAGAACTTGTAGTACTGAGCGTTAACGGCTTTATTCAAATATCATTTGATAAGACAAAATGTCTGGAACTGCTCCAGAAAGCTTCAAGAGATGTATCCCTTTATTCAGAAAATGAATCAAAGGTTAAAATTCTTGAAGGATTGAGATATACAACCGCAAGAATGAATCTGGAAGATATTGTATTTTTAAAAAATAATAAAAAAATAACTGGTATTGTTGAAGCTTTAAAAACTGACTTATTTACTTTTAAAGTTAATTTTAAAAGTCTTGGCAAAGATTTTGGAAGTTTTCACGAATTGCAGCTTATACTGCCTTCAATAAATGAAGCCAAGGATTTTCATACATTGATTAAAAGAACCTGTGATATCACAGACGGAGAAATTGATTATTCTGAATTATTTATAAAAATATATGACGAGAAATTTAATAATTCTCAGCAATCAATTAGTTGTAGAAAGCAAAAAACAAGAAAGACGTCATTGCCTGTAATTGCCGCTCCATCGGGAGGTTTTCGTCTTAGAAGAAAGAATAAAGATGATAGTTCGATTTATCAATTGGTTGCGAGTAATGCATATGTTAGCGGATTTGATGAAAATTTAAAAAACATTTCTATAGCTAAACATTTTTCAAAAAGTAGAAATATTGCTCTTATATCAGAATTTAATAATTTTGAAAACATAAAAACAAGTATAAGTTTAAATCAGTGGATAACTGTCGAACCATTTGAGCCTTACATTGATATAATTGATGAAATACAAGCTTGTCCAGGTACAAAATCTAGATTTTATATTGTATTAAAATTAAAAAATGAAACATTTTTAAGGGATATGGTAACAAAAGAATACTTGAATAGTATATCTGGAAACATTTTAAATGTTTATGGAGTAATGAAAAAAAATGACTATAAATCAGATTTTTTTAAAGGAAGTCTAGATAAGCCACGAGAGACGATATTTATAAAGGAGTTATCCGATGATTATATAAAATTGAGATATGAAGCTGAAGGTAGAAAAATTAAAGACTTGTATCTTAAATCTTTAAAAAACGGAGGCTGAAATGTATCTAACCTTTACCGAACCGGGATTATTTCTCGGATTAACCGGGTCAAGGCTTATGGTGCACAAGGATAAATCGGTAATAAAAGAATTTCCGCTAAGCAAAATAAAACTGATAACCGTTGAATCAAAAGGTATATCTTTTTCGGGAGATTTGTTGATGTCTTGTTCCGAAAGGGGAATACAGTTTTTTGTGACAAATTTCAAGGGTGACGCTGTTACTTCGTTATATGGTCTTCATCACCATGCTACAAGCAAGGTAAGAGCCAATCAATTCGAATTCATTAAAGGTGATTCGGCAATTGTTCTTTGTAAAGATATCGTATCGGCTAAGATACGTAACCAAAGAAGTGTTCTTCTCTATTTTTCAAAATATCTCAACAAAAAAGATGAAACGGCAAACTGTGATTTGATCAAGGATAAATGTGATAGCCTTTTATCTATTTCTAAAAAACTTTTAAGTGAAGATATTCTGGATAAAAGCACTATTTTGGGATATGAAGGAAGCGCAGCAAGAATTTATTGGCAGACTTTGAAGAAATCGGGTTTGCTGACACCTACTTTTTCCGAGAGGGAAGGACGAGGATCGCGAGAAATAAACAACATAATGCTTAATTACGGATATGCAATATTATCGTCGCATATCTGGAGAGCATTACAGAATGCCGGTCTTGAATTATATGCAGGAGTTCTTCATGATGAACGTTCAGGCAAGCCTTCACTTGTCCTTGATCTAATGGAAATATTCAGAGCATGGGTTGTTGACAGGGCAGTTGTGAAACTCAGCGGTCAATATAATGATTTTTCTTATGCGTGCAAACGTTCGCTGATAAATGATATCAATCAAATGATGGATCGGAAATATGCGTTAAACGGAAAAAAAGTACGGCTTGAAGCTATCATTCAAAGACAGGCATACAGACTTGCCGGGGTTTTTGCAGGTGATTCAAAGTATAAACCGTATTTGTTTAAATGGTGAAATATGAAACTGACAAGAGAAATTCTTGTATCTTATGATATAGAAGATAACCGTTCGCGTAAGAAAATATATGACGGTCTAAAAGATATTGGTTTATATCCAATACAGAAGAGTGTATTTGTCGGAGATGTTAAAACCGCTGAAGAAAAAGCCGTTAAAAGATTGCTCTCACAATTTCTTGATAAGAAGACGGATAAATCATTTATTCTTTGCGGTCAAATTATTGAACAAATTAAAACGACAGGTATCGGATACAAAGAGGATGAGCTGGATATATATGGAAAATCATTTGTCTTATAACATTCCAGTGAGCATGATACGTCAATTTTGTTTCTGTCCGAGAATATTCTATTATGAATCTGTTCTTAATGTTAAATTGAAAAAACCTATTTGGGTAGATCAGGGAACGGAGTTTCATGAACGCGAAAAAAATCTGATAAAAAGACGTAATTTTAATAAATTAAACCTCGATAAATATATAAGGTATGAAGAGTATGAAATGTCTTCATCTGTATATCATCTGGCTGGTAAAGCCGACTTAATACTTGAATCTGATAATGAAGTAGTCCCGGTAGAAATTAAATCGCAAAAACGAAAACCTACAAGGGGGCAAGTTCTGCAATTATGTTCTTATGGTCTTTTAGCAGAGGAGTGTTTTAGAAAAAAATTCATTAAGGGGATATTTATTCTTGATGATAAGGATAAAAATTATTTAATTGAAATGAATGGCGAGATAAAAAATGAACTCATGAATACATTGGAAGAGATGAAAAAGATATACTTGTTACAAATAATGCCCGATTCAAGTGCGACAGAATTTCAATGCAATCAGTGTGAATACCTCAATCTTTGCAATGACAGGAATTTTTAAATTGTGGAGCAGATTTACAACATGCCCCAAGTTGATTCTAACAACCTTTCGGTGTTTTCAAATCTATTGTTCTGTTACACGATGACTTATATTTCGAAAAAAACAAGCATTTTTTTGCAAGTTTTATGTTTTCGAAGATTTTGTCTCTCATGTACTTCGCAACTCCTGATAAATTCAGGAGATAAAATGCTCAATCATATAATTTCAAAGAACAATAGAGTTTGAAACGACATTTACATGAAAGATTTTCTGAGAAAGAAACACAACAATCATATAATTTCAAAGAACAATAGAGTTTGAAACTTATATATTCGAGCCATTTCTCATGTCTATCCGTCAATCATATAATTTCAAAGAACAATAGAGTTTGAAACATTTCCACAAAATAAATACCCGTTTTTTTAGGGTTACCACTTTTTGGATAAACTGTTCCGTTTTTTGCCTTCCAATAATAAGTTCCAGAATAAGTTCCAGGAAACTTTTTATCCTGCAATATAAGTCTAGTTTAGAAGTGG
>JAKPJF010000168.1 GCA_029554345.1 Spirochaetota bacterium
CAGGGGCTTAAAAGAAAAATATGAAGTACATCATGGAGTAAGAATTGCAGATTCGGCAGTCGTAGCCGCCGCAATTTTATCCGACAGATATATTACAAACAGATTTCTTCCGGACAAGGCAGTTGATCTCATTGATGAAGCTGCTTCATTAATAAAGATGGAAATTGATTCAATGCCTCTTGAAATTGATGAAATAGAACGCAAAATCCGTCAGCTTACAATTGAAAAAGAAGCTGTTAAAAAAGAAACCGATAAAGCCAGTAAGACTCATCTTGATAAAATTAATGAAGAACTTGCTAATCTAAACGAAAAGAAAAATATCCTCGCATCTCACTGGCGCAAGGAAAAAGAAATCATTTCTTCAATCAGAAGAGCAAAAAGCGATATCGAATCACTGAGACTTGAAGAACAAAAACTTGAACGTGAAGGCAATCTGAATAAAGTAGCCGAAATACGTTACGGGAAAATTGTCGAACTTGAAAAGTTTCTCACTCTTCAGCAGTACGCCCTCGCCGACGTTCAGAAAGAACAGAAACTCCTGAAAGAAGAAGTAACAGAAGAAGAAATCGCATCCATTGTTTCACGATGGACAGGCATTCCCGTCAACAAAATGCTTGAAGGCGAAAAAGAAAAGCTTATTAAAATGGAAAATATTCTCGAGCACCGCGTCGTCGGACAACATGCAGCTATCAGCGCGCTATCTGACGCGGTACGGAGATCGCGTTCGGGCCTACAAGATCCGAGCAAGCCGATTGGTTCATTTATATTTCTCGGCCCAACAGGTGTCGGAAAAACTGAAACAGCAAAGGCAATAGCTGAATTTCTTTTTAATGACGAAAAAGCCGTCGTAAGAATCGATATGAGTGAATACATGGAAAAACATGCCGTCGCAAGACTCATAGGTGCGCCTCCGGGATACGTCGGATACGATGAAGGCGGACAGCTTACGGAAGCAATCAGAAGAAGACCTTACGCGGTTGTGCTTTTTGACGAAATAGAAAAAGCACATTCGGATATCTTCAATATATTTCTTCAGCTGCTCGACGAAGGGCATTTGACGGATTCCAAAGGACGAAATGTTGATTTCAAAAATACATTGATAATCATGACTTCCAACATCGGAACCTCATATATTTCGGACACTTCTATAAAAGAAGAAGAACGTTATGCCGGAGTCGAACAGGAACTCAAGATGAAATTCAAACCCGAGTTTCTGAACAGAGTGGATGAAACTATAATTTTCAATCCTCTGTCCAAAGACAACATCGGAGCTATTGTAAAACTTCAGCTTTCGGAATTCGCTTCCAGAATTAAAAAGAGCCATGGAATAGAAATGGAAATAACTTCCAAGGCTCTCAAGTATCTATCTGAAAACGGATATGATCCGAATTTCGGAGCGAGACCTCTCAAGCGTCTAATTCAGAAAGAGGTATTAAACAAACTTTCTGTTAAAATTCTTTCGGGCGAAATACTTCCTGAACATAAAATTAAAATTGACTTCGCCGATGAAATTACTATAAAGAGCCAATGAAGTCATGTAAACAATTAAGCTCTGCGGGATTATTTCTAATTTTTCTTCTGTCATCATCTGGATGCTCCGAAGAAAAATTCACTCCTGCAGAGTTCGATCCAATAATCAAACTTAATGCTCCGCATAGGCAGAAACTAGGCTCATTTGTTTTTGACAATAAAGCATCATTTAATATGCCGCAGGGCATGGAACCCGTAACAGGCAAACTCCTTATTGAAGCGAAAAATGCCGTCAAAAAGAATGAAACAGAAAAATTTCAATCCGAAATCAGAAACGTATGGATTGATAAAAAAGAAAATATACTTATGGTTTTGTCTGTTCCGTCTTATTTTTCTCAAAATGATGATTTTGCTATTTCCAGTGATATAGTTCAGAATTACAAAGATAATATTGCAGGCGCTAAAGTACACCGGGATTTCAATTCTGCGGAGTCTTACAATATTCTTCAAATAGCTGTTGAAATCCGAAGCATAATCCTTTACAAATTCATTATATACTCACCTGAAACAAAAATGGAACTTTCATTTATAATTCAAAAAGAGAATTTTTTCAGAAACAGATCACATATCAGCGGTATAATTGAATCTGTTCAAATTCAAAGATAACCCTCTTCTTTCATGCTTAAAAATGAATCTTCGCAAACAATCAAATGATCAAGAAGAGGTATTCCGACAATTTCACCGGCATTTGCAAGACGCTTTGTCGCGCGCAAATCTTCTTCTGAAGGTTTCAGTGAACCTGATGGATGGTTGTGAGCAACGATAATCGAACTTGCCGATTCTTTTATCGCTTCTCTGAATATTTCTCTCGGATGAATTATCGTTT
>JAKPJF010000175.1 GCA_029554345.1 Spirochaetota bacterium
AAAGAAAAGGAAAAAGATGAATTTGAAACGCTTCAGGATATTGTTAACGGCAAAAAAACGGATGAACCGACTGATGACGAAATAATGGCCAGCATATTAAAATCTGCAGCTGATGAAAATTCATCAAAATACAAAACTCCCGAGAAACACGAAGAACCTGAAGAAAAGGAAAACGAATACGAAATACGCGGTCCGAAAGGTGAAGTTCAGCAGGATATTGATATTGACAAGCTTCTATATTCACCGCAACCAAAGACTCAGGAGGATGAACAATTTTATTCTGCGTTTATGGAAAGATATGCTCCTAAACGTAAAGAACTTCCGATATTACGTGTAACTTACGCTTTCGACAAACTTCCTGATAGAAACACCCTCTCCCGCGAACAGAATGTTCTCGAATATTCATTTTACAAGTATAAACCGATGCTTGAAAAAGCCGGAGATTATATCAAAAGACGAAGAGTGAAAGATGCTTTAAATTACTATAAAGTTATTCTTGATCAGAATATACCTAATGAATTCAAGACGATGGTGCAGAAAAACGTCAATGATCTGAATGAATATCTGGAAAAATACATGAATTCATGATTTCCGCTTGATTATTGACGGAGTACTGCTTGAATTCATATCAATTTTTATTATATTTAAACCGCATAAGGTCGAAAATATAAGGGTATGGGTATGTTTAAAATAATCGTCTTATTACTTTTAATTCCGGCTCTTTTGATCGGTCAGAAAAAAGAAGAAACTAAGTTTCAAAAGGCTTCCAAGTATTTCTTTCAGAAAAAATTTGAAATGGCGGAACTTCTTTTGCGTGAAGAACTAAAAGATAATCCCGAAAACAGAAAAGCATACTCATATCTCGGAGACATCATGCTTCAAAAAGGTCAATATGACGCGGCCATTGAACTATACAAAAAAGCCGTTGATCTTGACCCTTCTTCAGCCGAAGAGGAATTCCGTCTCGGGCAGGCATATTATGCAAAAAAACTCGGAAATGTTGCAGTTGATCATTACAAAAAAGCACTTCAGAAAAATCCAAATCTCAAATACGCCTACTTTCATCTCGGTCTATCAAATCTAATGCTTTTACGTGATAAAAGCGAAACCATCAGAAACTGGGAGGAGTATCTGCGTGCGGCTCCCGAAGATCCGCAGTATGAAAAAATCAGAAGAGCGATTGAGCTTTTAAAAGATCCTAATTTCAAAATCCCTCCGCCGGACAGCGACATTCCAATCGAAGAAATTCTTCATCTGGGCGGAGATATCCTTAAAACGACAGAAAAGAAAGACTCATCAGAATCAGCGGGTCATGAAGATAAAAAAACCGTAAAGCAACTAGAAGACATATACAGAGATGACGATTTAAATTAATTGGGGGAATTATGTTTAATGACAGACGAATTCAGATCGGAGTAATCGCGGTACTGGTATTGCTTCTTTCGGCAGGAGCGTACTTTCTTTTTGACGGCTTCAAAAAAGATCCTCTCAAAGATATTGAGAACATGAGAACAAAACAAATAGCTCTATACGAAGAACTTCTTGAAACAGAACCGAACAATATTGAAATAATACTCAAAATTGCAAACGCATACAAGGATATTCAGGATTATGATAAGGCCATAGAATATTATCTGAAAGCTATTAAAATTGATCCTAAGAATTACGATGCTATTACAGAACTTGGGCATGCCTATGCCCTAAAAGGTGATTACGCTAAGGCTATCGAAACCTATGAAAAAGCCAAAAGTGTCAAACCGAAACAGCCGAAAGCCTACAACAGACTCGGCAATGTTTTTGATGAACAGAAAAAACCAAAAAAAGCAAAAAAAGAGTATGAGGATGCAATAAAAGTTGCTCCTAAAGATCAGGATGCATATTTCAATCTCGCAAAACAGCGCCTTGAACAAAATGATGTCGCGGGTGCCGTTAAATACGCAAAAAAAGGCGTCGAAGTTAATCCTAATAATGCTGAAGCACATTATAATCTAGGTAATATTTATTTCAGGGCTAAACAGCATAACAATGCTGATAAAGCTTACAAAAAGGCAATTTCAATAGATTCAGGAAAATCAAAATATTTTAGAGCACTTGGGCAGAATGATCAGGCTCAGGGCAACACAGGCTCGGCTTATAATAATTTCGACAAGGCGTTTGAACTTGATAATTCTGATTTCATCTCAGCGGAGAACATGGGAGATATTTCATCCTCTAATAAAAATTATCCTGACGCGCTTAAGAATTATGAGCGTGCCCTCAAATACAATTATGATGATAAGGAACTTCAGCAAAAATACCGCAATATCAGGAATATACTAGATAAGGAAAAGGAAGCCAGAGATAAAAAAGATAACGGCAAAAATACTGTCGGCGGCGGATCAGGCGGAAATTCAGGAAGCAGTGACGGTCAAAGCGATTCGTCTGACAGCAAATCAGGCAAAGACGATGATCTTAGCGGCAAAGGAAGCTCTTCCGGCAAAAAAGAAGACAACATAGAACCGACAAAAACCTCAAACGAGAATGTTGAAAAATACAGAAAACTCGGCGACAAATACCGTCAGGATAAAAAATACGATGATGCGTTAAAGGCTTATAGAAAAGCAACTGAAATAGACAATAATGACGACTATTCCCATTACTGGATGGGAAGATTATATTATCACAACAAAATGGATGATGAAGCAAAAAAATCATTCAACAATTCTGTCGTTGCGAATCCGAAAAACGCTGACGCACATTACCGTTTGGGACTGATCTATTATGATGAAAAGAAATACAGCGCCGCAATTCAGTCTTTCAACAGAGCTCTTCAGATTCAGCCGGAATTCCCTAAAGCTCTCTATTCGAGAGGACTCGCCTATCTCAAATCGGGAGACAAGGCTAATGCGATAAAAAATTTCAAAGGTGCAATTGACCAGGATCCGAAAATGGACAGAGCGTATTACAATCTTGGAGATATATACCTATCAAGCAAAAATTATACAGAGGCACTGAATAATTTTACGAAAGATTTATCGATCAGACCGGACAATCCCGGAACTGTTTTTAAAATCGGAGAAACTTATCACGAAATGGGTTCGGTAAACAATGCTACCGATTTTTATAGAAAAACAATTACTCTTGATCCGAATTATTATCAGGCGTATTACAACATGGGTCTTCTGATGAGTCAGAATAAAAAATACAACGATGCGATTGATAATTTCAGCAAGGCAATAGCGATAAAACCTGATGACGTCCCTTCCCTTTATGAAACAGGGAAAGCTTATGAAAGTCTAAACCAGGATGATAACGCAATAGACTACTACACACGTGCGATTAACCGCGATCCGAATTACGACAAAGCTTATATAAATCTCGGAAAATTATATAAATCAAAGAAACTTTACGAAAAAGCCATTGATCTTTATAAACAAGCGATCCGTAATAATCCGCGGTCATATGAGGCAAATTTTTCACTGGCTGACACCTATCATTCAGCGAAAATGTATGATGAAGCTATTGATTCGTATCAAACAGCGATATCAATTAACCCTATGAAAACGGAATGCCACTACAACATGGGAATGGTTTACCGTGATAAGGGAGATTATGCTAAAGCGGCTTCTTCTTTTGAAAGAGCTGTCCAGCTGAACGGCAAAAATGCTGATGCACACTATGAGCTCGGGATGATTTATTACAGACATCTTAAAAATAATGAAAAAGCATTGTCAGAATTCGAGAAAGTTCTTGCAATAAGACCGGATCATGATGATGCTGATAAAATAAGAAGTACGATAAATCTGTTAAAACAATGACAAAAGCAACCGTTAAATTATTATTTATTTTCTTGTTTCTTTGCTCTTGCGCGGGCAAAGAAACAAGAGTTGACAGCGTTAAAAATGAAGGTTTTCTGAATGATGATGAATTCAGAATTATTGTCAGAGGAGAACCGGATAAAAAAGCGCAAGGGCTTCTTGCTTCGCGTGAAAGCGCTTTGATAAATTCATATCAGAATGCTCGGGATTTTGTTATCAGCGGACTAAAAAATGAGATGATAAAAACATTTCCGGCTAAAAAAACACAAATAGAATATAATATTGAAATTACAAATTATCTGGATGCGACTTATCTTAAGTCAAAACCTATTGCAGAGTATTACGAATCAAACGGATCACACTGCATAGTCATAAAAATATCAGAAAAAAACATCAAGAACTCAATCACAGCTCAAATAAACAATATTTTACAGGCAGGTAATCAATGAAAAAAGCATTATTCTCATTAGCTGCAATCATATTCATTTCGGGCTGTGCCGCGAAAGTTGATACTACAAAAACTGCATCAGCAGATTGTGATCTGATAAAAAAGTATCAGAAAGAAGGATTTATTTCGAACAATGAATATGTAACAATAATAATAAAGTCAGATAATGATTCTTCAACCATGGCTGATATTGAAAATCAGATTAAAAACAGAACTCTTTCGAGTTTTCAGAAATATCTTTCTGAAAACGGAAAACAATCCGACAATAACCGCCGTGCCAAAATACTCAATTTAATAAATGATTTCGGAACTTTAAAAAAACTTGAGGACACCCAGTCGAAACGTTTTATTTATGTTCTATCAATTAAAAAAGACAATCTTAAGGCTTTCGTCAGCGAATTTTAACGGATCTTACAATGAAAAAAATTATTATTACAGTAGCATTATGCCTTTCTTCGGTTATTTATTCAAATGATGAAAACCTTTTCACTGATCCGTTAATTTCATCACAGCCGGAGATTATCAAATCTATTCTGGAATCCGAAAAAACATCACAAGATTTTAATGACCTACTCTCTCTTATAAATGAAACAGATGAGATATACGGTTCTCTCAGCGAAAGACTGAATAACGGCGGAAAAATTGTTATTTTCTTTGATCCGGCTCACGGAAAACTTCCCGGAGGAAAATGGCAGGGAGAAACAACTTTTAGAATGAGTTCTGCAGGACTTCCGGAAGAAATATATTCCATTCTGCTTTCAAGGAAACTCTATAATCTTTTAAAAAAGAACAAATACATCGAAGTTAAAACAACAGATGATTTCATGGAAGTTCTTGAAAACAGATCTGAAACATATAAAAACATAACTTTTACGCAAACCATGAAACTTGCAAAAGAAAGCAAAGCATTCATGGTTATAGCAAGCCATCTTAACAATGTCGGCATGCTTTCAAAGGCCGAAGGTCTTGCAAATATCAGGGGAATACACCTGGTATATTCAGAATCAGGAAGAGCATATTTATCACATATAACAAATGTTCAGTCAGGCTTCCTGACTCTCTACAACCGGTACGACCCGACAGGTTTTACGGGAATGATTGCGAATTATTTCAAAAAAGAAATGCTTTCTTACGGATATAAATTCAACAACTGGAAACAAGGAGCAGTTGCTGACGACCGCTTTCTTTATTTCGCCAATTTTCCTCTTTCGCTGATGTTTGAATCAGGTTTTATTTCTAATCCAATAGAAGAAGAATTTTTAAGAAATGAAAAAAACCAGGATGAAATAGCTCTTTCACAGTATAATGCGATTATTAACGCAATTGACGAAAAGTTCGGAGTTGATCTGACCGAGAATTCAATTTCAAAATCCAAAACTCAGTTCGACATATTGACTCTGATAAAGCTTTCTAAAATGGTTAACTATTATACATCAAAAACCGATCTCGTAAAAGCTGCTAACATCTGCACTTTGATGGATAAAAATTTCAAGTCTTCACGGTTCGAAACAAGTACCGAACCTTACAGAGAAATAAAAAACAGAATTTTATCCGCGAATTACCACATGAATACGGCGTCAGCTAATGCTTCTAAAAAAAGATATTCTGCGGCAAGATATTCACTGCAGAAGGCATTCAATTCACTCGGCAAAAATCCGTATTATTATCCCGTTAGAGCTGAAATAGCAGCCCGCTATAAAGCTCTTACAGGACGAAACATCAGAAGATCAATGCACTATGGCGATGCTGCTAATGTCGACAATTACTATGAGACAGAATTCCCCTATCTTGGTTGTCAAAGAGAGAATCATTCTCCGACATCGCCTTTCATTCTGATTGTAAGATCAAATCAGACACTGGAAGAAGCTGTAAACTTATCAATTGCACCGAATGATAAATACTGCAGCAAAATACTCGATTCATTGAGAAAAGCCAGAGCCACCGGTTATACCACCCAAAAACGTTATCTGGCAAAGAAAAAACGCTACATCAATGTTAGAATTAAAAGATCCTACCCAGTCAGATTTACCGAAGGAATATATATTGTTCAATTCAACTCCAATATGTCAGTAAGAAGAGCGGAGAAAGTAAAAATAGTTCCTTTCGATCCGAAACGTTTTCAAAATCAGGAGTACTTTAAAAATTCTTCACTGGCAGTTAAAGAAAAAGACAAATCACTTTGACGAAAAGTTTTACTAAAAGAATTAATCTTTTCGGTGATTATCTTTCCGAGAAATATCAGGGCAGCATCTTAAAGCTTCCCATAAATTCCGGGATGTCATGTCCGAACAGAGACGGAACATTGGATAATACAGGATGTATTTTCTGCTGTGAAAACGGTTCTGCCGCCGCTTCGTGCTCTGAAAATCTGAGCATAACGGATCAGATGAAATCTGCAATAGATTCCTTCAAACGCGGAAAGTGTTCTCACAAATATATAGCGTATTTTCAGGCATACACCAACACATATGCCGACAGTTCAATTTTAAAACAAATGTATGATGAAGCCGTATCTTTTTCTTCCGACATCATCGGACTTATGATCGGCACAAGACCGGACTGTATCGATGAAGAAAAATCGCAACTGATATCTTCTTATTTAAAAAAACTTCCGGAAGTATGGGTTGAACTCGGTATGCAGTCTGCAAATGATAAATCCCTTTTATTTTTAAACAGACATCACAATCATGACGACAGCATCAATGCCGTTAAAATTCTTCAAAACTACGGCATAAAAGTATGCGCTCATTTTATTACCGGTATACCGCATGAAAATTATGAAGATATAATACATTCAGTTTCTGCTTTCAATGAAATGAAAATCGACGGCATAAAACTTCATCATTTCCACGTGATTAAAAACACACCAGCAGAAAAAATGTATGAAAAAGAAAAATTCAATCTGCTTTCAATGAATGAATACATTTCAATAACATGCGATATTATCGAACGGCTGAATCCGTATATAACGGTTCATAGACTCTCTGCAGACCGAGACATCGAATCTTTGATTGCTCCTGTCTGGGGTCTTCACAAAGGCAGTGTTCAGAAAGGTATTGAAGACGAGCTCAAAAGACGCGGAACATGGCAGGGTTTTTTGTTTGAGAGAGGGATATAAGCCGAATCCTGTTTATGCAGTCATCTATCTTGGCATTACATTACTGCAATGCTCTTTGCGATCTACCCGCGGTCATAAACGAGCAATTTTAAACCGCTTCTTGATCTTGCACCGGATGGGGTTTGCAATGCCGTTTTCATTACTGAAAACGCGGTGGGCTCTTACCCCGCCATTTCACCCTTACCTTCACAAGGAAGGCGGTATATTTTCTGCTGCACTTTCCGTCGCCTTACGGCGCCCGGCCGTTAACCGGCATCCCGCTCTATGGTGTTCGGACTTTCCTCACTCCCTTTCAGGCCGCGCGACTGCTCCTCCCTCTCTCACAGAAAGAATCCGGATATGCCCGTCTGAGGTCAATTATATTTTAAAATTCAGAGTTGAGAACATCGGCAGTCATGACAGGATGTATCATCACCTATAAGTTTTGATGCTATCATTCCGGCAACATTGTATGAACAAAACCTGTAATGACTGTAATGAAGATGAAGGCATTTCAATGAAGCGACGTTTACCATTCCGCCTATTCCCTTGTCCATATACTTAATAACTTCATCTCCAGGCGCATTGCCCGTACACATCCGGAAAAGCTCTTTTCTTAAAAAATAATAATGAGCATGAGCTTCCTTCATCATTGAAAATATTTCCTGATCAGATGCTAGAAGATCCGTTATGGAAGTAATGTAACCGAGAGACTCAAAATCATGGAGCTTATCGTTAAGATAAGGACAAGTCAGCCATATCGGAGTCGAAAGAAATCCTGCATTTATATCACCGTCTTCTCCAAAAGGATTAAAAACTGCAATCGTTGGATAATTATATTTGCATCTTGCGGCAACGGCGTATAGATTCGCTTTCTTTCCGCCAAGCTGAGCTGAAACAATAGCAGCATCCTCGGGAGCAGCTTTCTTTAATTCAGAGAACATCCGAATCTTCCTTTTTTATTTTCATAAAGTAAAAAAGCAGTGAAATTACTGATACAACAAACCATACAATGCGGAGATTTTTTATAAACTCAACCTTTTCCCTGTCTCTGACGTATTTGGGTACATCAGTGTTTTTTTTAGATGCATTCTCAAACGCAATGAGTTTCTCTCCGTTTGAAATGTAAAAATGGTTACGGCTTTCCGCTTCAGATATCTCATCTTTATGATTTTCAAGAATATCACGCAAAAAAGCGTTCTCTCCGGCAAGATAAGAATTGATGCCTTCGAGATACGACTTTTCTGCAGAAAGACGCCTACGCTCAAGAATTCCGCTTTCTCCGAAAACAAAAATATAAATTCCTGCAAGCAGAACCAAAAGCAGAAAAAATCCCTTGTTATCAAACTTCAATATTGTAAAAAACCCCTTTTCCGCCGTATTTCGCACTTTCATCAAGAAGCTCTTCTATGCGAAGCAGCTGGTTATACTTGGCAACCCTGTCTGTTCTTGACGCTGAACCTGTTTTAATCTGCCCCGTGTTAAGCGCAACAACCAAATCAGAAATTGTAGTATCTTCAGTTTCACCAGACCGGTGAGAAACTATCGCTGTATATCCCGCACGCTTAGCCATTTCAATCGCGGCGACAGTTTCTGATAACGTTCCGATTTGATTTACTTTTATCAGAATGGAATTTGCAATTCCAAGATCAATTCCTTTTTTCAGCCTTTCAGTATTTGTAACAAACAGGTCATCTCCCACAAGCTGTACTTTTTTACCGATTCTTTCAGTCAGCTTTTTCCATCCGTCCCAGTCATCTTCGGCCATTCCGTCTTCAATTGAAATGATCGGGTACTTCCCGACCAAATCCTCCCAATAATCCACCATCTCCTCGCTTGAAAGTTCACGTCCGCTGCTTTTCTTGAAAATGTATTTCTTTCTGGCAGCATCATAAAATTCACTTGAAGCCGGATCAAGTGCTATTGCAAAATCCTTATCCCTGCCAGGCTTATATCCAGCTGCATTTACAGCTTCGATTATCATCTTCAACGGGTGTTCATTATCTTTCAAATTAGGTGCATATCCGCCTTCGTCGCCAACAGCAGTAGAATAATTTTCAGCTTTTAGAATCTTCTTTAAAAAATGAAATACTTCAGCAACCATTCTTACAGCTTCTTTGAAATTTTTTGCTCCGACAGGCATAATCATATATTCCTGAAGATCTATCGGTGCGTCAGAATGGGCACCTCCGTTCAGAATATTTGACATAGGCACCGGCAGCTCACATGCCGATATTCCGCCGAGATAACGGTAAAGCGGCATTCCCATGCTGTCTGCTGCGGCTTTAGCTACAGCCATAGACACACCGAGAATCGCATTCGCTCCAAGTTTTTCTTTATTTTTAGTTCCGTCGAGCTTAAGAAGCTCTCTGTCAATTTCAATCTGATCAACAGCCGGCATTCCGCACAAAGCATCAGCGATAATATTATTTACATTATCAACTGCAGTCTGAACACCGCGCCCGAGATAACGGGATGTATCACCGTCGCGGAGTTCTACCGCTTCATGAGCTCCTGTCGAGGCACCGCTTGGTACAGCCGCACGTCCGAATCCGCCGGATGAAAGCGAAACATCAACTTCAACGGTTGGATTTCCCCTCGAATCCAGAATCTCTCTTGCCTGAATATCTTCTATATACATAAATCCCCCCCTTGTAATAATTGATATTTTTACTGCACGGCATTAAAAGCTTGATGTTTTATAATATATAACCTTAATTGGAATAAATCAATATTTTCAGATAATTGCAACAAAAATATTATCCTGCAGGAATCATGAATGGAATATAAAACTTCAGCAAAAATAGAAGAAGCCCTCGAATTAAGACGCTCGGGAAGAATGCCTGAACGGTTCGGAAAAAAGTTCAAGTTTTCTCGCGTATTTATGATTGGCAACATAGTCCTTCTCGTAATAGTTTTTGCGGTTGTTTTGAATTTCATGAGAGATAATCCGTATACTTCCACAACTTTTCATGTTGGAGATGTACAATACAGATTTACAGCAAATATCAACAAAGACGGAGCATTAAACGTCATAAGCACTTTGAAAGCCGACGAACCGGTACAGATTGAATTCGAAAACGGAATATCGGAAATACTGCTTTACGCAGAAGGAAAAGAGATTAAACGTTTCACATTCGGCAAGGAAAAAACCGTTCTAAATATTGAATCCGGCGAAACAAAACTCTTTCAATCCGAACTCACAAGAAACGAACTCGAATCCCTTCTCAAGGAAAACGGGGTGATAAGCGAAAAAAACAAATCAATCGTTTCATTCATAAAACGTTTCTCCAAAATGAAAGCCGTATTCATAATAAAAAAGAAAGAGCCGGTAAAAGCCGAGTTGGAATTCACCGCGGGAGTATAATATGAGACCTGAATGGAATGATTACTTTATGAAAATAGCTGAAGATGTAGCAACCCGTTCTACATGCGTGCGAAGAAGTGTTGGAGCAGTAATAGTCAAGGATAAGAGAATTCTTACCACAGGATATAACGGTGTTCCAAAAGGAATTACACATTGCACCGAGGAAACCTGCATAAGAAAACTTTACAACATCCCGTCGGGAGAAAAACATGAACTATGCAGGGGGCTTCACGCTGAACAGAACGCAATAATTCAAGCATCATATCACGGAGTATCAATAAAGGACGCTGATATTTATGTAACGCATCAACCCTGCGTCATTTGCACAAAAATGCTCATCAACAGCGGAATAAATCATTTCTTTGTAAAAAATCCTTACAATGATCCACTGGCTGCAGAGATGGCAAAAGAAGCCGGAATTAAAATAACAATCATCCCCTGAACGAATGTTCTGCCGGAAGCTTCAAAACGAATGACGTGCCTTTTCCCTTGACGCTGTAGCAATGAATTGAACCGAGCAGAGTCTTGGTTACAAGATTATAAACTATATTGAGACCGAGTCCGGTTCCGCCCTGTCCTCTCCTTGTTGTATAAAACGGTTCAAATATTCTGTCTATTTTATCTTCATCAATTCCTTTGCCGTTATCAGACAATGTTAAAATCACATATCCGTTCAACTCAACAATATTGATTCTAATGAGTCCCTTGAAATTCTTATCGAATGCGTGAATAATCGAATTCATTACAAGATTAACTATAATCTGCGAAAAAGCTCCGGGAAAACTCTCAATTTCAATTTCGTCAGTTGCATCATATTCAATTACATGCGGCAGATTTTTTATTTTCGGTTTCAGACTTATAAGTACTTCGGAAATATATTCCTTCAGTTCAAATCTTCTTTTTTCCCATGTGGCCCGGTCAGCAGCAATCTGCTTGAAACTCTGAACAAGTTCTGAAGCTTTTGTCAAATTTAAATATATTATTTCGGCCGTTTCTGCGCTTTCGAGTATATAATTCGACAAAGCTGTTTTGGTCAGACTGGAAGACTCAAAAGATTTAATTACATTCTTTGTCAGAGAATTAAGATGAGTCACTGCAGTAATACAAATGCCGACCGGGGTATTGATCTCGTGTGAAACTCCGGCGACGAGTTCACCAAGTGAAGCCATTTTCTCGGCCTGGATAAGTTCTTTTGATCTAATGTTGACTGTTTCTTCAAGATCGGCATTTTGCTGCTGTAGCCGCTCAAATGCTTTTTTTAGCCTGAGAACCATGAAGTTAAATCCCATTGCAAGACGGGCTATTTCATCTGTTTTTTTAACTTCACAAGTTTTCATATCACCGAGAGAGATTTCCCTAACGAAATGATTGATAAATTCAACCGGCTTAGTCACCGTATATCTGAAAGCAATTGCAATACAAACGAGAATAAATCCGCCTGTAATAAGAATACCTATAAACATATTTTTGAGATATGAAGCATTAGCACTTTCAAATGAATAGTTTGAATAATATATTTTTACCAAAGCAAGAGGCTTGTAATTATAAACGGCATATATTTCATCTGTAAAAAAAATATTCTTATCCTGTACTTTTTCATTAATGATTTTACCTGCAATATTTTTGGAAAGATAAATGTTAAACGGCTCAGAATCCGTTTTTAGAATTTCGATATCGGCGCCAAGAACTGTTTTTCCCGAAAATATTTCAGACATATTATCGAAAGTAACAACCGGAACTGATTCAATCTTTGCTGCAATTTTTTCAGCATATATTTTTGACTTGGCATTCAGCCGGTAAAGAGCATATTCTTTCCTTTCATTATATCTTAAATTAAAATTAATAATGCCTGAAACCGTCAGCACTATAATTGTTATAACTGACACAGTTAATGCAAATTTAACTGAAAGTTTATCGGTGAAGAACGAGATAAGTTTCATGGAATTATTTTAAATCAATATATATGTTATTTCAAGCTAAAATGAATTCAATTATTTGCATTTTTTAATATTGACCCTCCGGCTGCAGGAGAGATTATATATATGCCATAAACCGGTTTATTACAATTGAACATAAGGAGGGTTTATGGCAAATCAACGCCTGATTCAAAGAAAATTTCTATGGGACGGATAAAATGTATAAAATAGGCGAATTCTCACAAATATCGCGTCTTCCTGTAAAAACGCTTCATCACTATGATGAAGAAAATATACTTATACCCGATTATATTGATGAGGAAACGGGTTACCGTTATTACAGAAAAGAAAGTCTTGAAAAAGCCGAAACGATAAAACTTCTGCGAAGACTCGGGTTTTCAGTAGCTGAAATACGCGCAATAACGGAAAACATATCTTCCGACGATGAAATGCGTGAAATGATCATTACACGGAAGAATGAGATACGTACAAAAATTAAGCACTATTCTCAGATCGACAAAGAACTTGATCTGATATTAAAAACGATCGGAGACGGGAAAATGAAAAAAATTGATGCCGGAAATACCGGCCAAATATTCATAAAAAATATTGATCCGGTAATATTTCTTGGAGTCAGAAGAAAATGCGCATATGATGAAGTCGGAAAAGATTTCTCGGAATGTGCAAAAAAAGCCGGAAGATATATATGCGGCAAAGGAATGAATCTTTTTTATGACGGTGAATACAAGGAAACGGATGCCGATATAGAAACAGGTTTCCCTGTAAAAAAAGCAATCGACGGCAGCCGCATGCTAATAGGCGGTAAAGTGCTTTGTATTGTTCACAAGGGCCGTTATGAAGAAATCGGAAAATCTTTCGCAATGATATATGACTATATTTCAAAAAATAAAGTCAAGACACGGATTCCGATAAGACTGGTATACACCAAAGGACCTGGAATGATTTTTCGCGGAAACCCTGAGAAGTATCTTACCGAAATTCAGTTCATTATTGAAGAAAACTGACCGATAATTAAAGGGGGCTACGGGCAAGCCCCCTTTTAATGCTGTAAAAAACAATGGAGTATTTGAATATAATCTGATGATTAGAAGAAAGAAAAACAGCATCGCCTCGGAATTTATCGATTCAGAAGGGAAAAAATGGGTTCAAAGTTCCGCGGATGACATTTTTTCTTCTGATGAAATTGGAAAAATAATACGCTCAATTGAAAAAGAAAAAAGCACAGGCGAAATTGTCCTCGCGTCGATAGATTTCAAGAAAGTAAATAAAGAATATTATGAAGCTGTTGAAAACTTAAACAGAGAACTTAAGAAAAAAGACATGCTTCTAAAAAAGCTCGCCTCAGAAACAAAGATTCTAATAGACAGAAAAAACAAAAAACTGTATGAACTTATCGAATATATAAGAAAGCTTCACATTCTTATCAAGAATATGGATTCCGGTAATCCGAACTCACGTATAGAATTGAAAGAAACTGTATATGTTCCCGCTAAAGAAGCGGAAGAAGAAATATTATTCGAAAAAGTCAGAGAATACTTCCTTGACGAAAACGGCAACGAAATTGAGTAATATCCGGAGTACGGGCAAAGTCCGCCCCATTTCCGGAGATGCTGATGTCTTTAAAATTTTATAACACATACACACATACAACAGAAGAGTTTATACCAGGCGGAGTAAGAAAAAATACTCCGGCTGATTATGATGCAGTTTCAATCTACTCCTGCGGTCCGACTGTTTATTCATATGCTCATATCGGAAACTTCAGAACATTCACATTAAACGATCTTCTTAGACGATATCTCAAATACTCAGGTTATAAAGTCGAACACACGATGAATATTACTGACGTCGACGATAAAACTATCAAGGGAGCCAACGATAACGGACTCTCTCTTAAAGACTTTACGGAAAAATATACAAACATTTTCTTTGAAGACCTTGCAAGCCTGTCAATCGAACAGTTCGAGCATTATCCGAGAGCGACTGACAACATTGATTCAATGGACGATATAATCGAACGTCTCAGAAATAAGGGTCTCGTCTATGAAAAAGACGGTTCACTTTATTTTTCAATAGCAAAATTTGAACAATACGGCAAACTCAGCAATCTTGAAAAACGCGAAACTATAAGCGGAGCGAGATACGACGCTGACGAATACGAGAAAGACGACGCACGTGATTTCGCACTCTGGAAAGCTTCTAAAGAAAACGAACCTTCATGGAAAATAAAATCAATGGACGGCGGAAGACCCGGCTGGCATATCGAATGCTCTGCAATGGTAAGAAAAATATACGGCAAAACAATTGACATTCACACAGGCGGAGTCGATCTAATATTTCCGCATCACGAAAATGAAATAGCTCAAAGCGAAGCCGCATACGGCGAACCTTTTGCAAGATACTGGCTTCACTGGGAACACCTTCTTGTTGAAGGAACCAAGATGAGCAAGTCAAAAGGCAATTTCTACACACTGAGAGATTTAACAGAAAAAGGTTATTCTCCGCGGGCGATCAGATACCTTCTGCTTTCAGCGCATTACAGAAAACAGCTCAACTTCACGCTTGAAGGACTCAAAGGTGCGGAAAGTTCTCTTGAAAAAATCGATAACTTCATCACACGACTCAATTCGGTTAATGTTGAAGAAACCAACCGCAACAAAACCGTCTCGGACGCGGTTGAATTATATCTTAAAGATTTTTCCGAAAGTATGGACAATGATCTCAATACATCCGGCGCTTTCGGCGCGTTTTTTGAATTCATGCATACAGTAAATCCACTGCTTGACAGAGCAATATCAAAGGAAGACAAAGAAGAAATTCTTTCGGCTCTCAAAAAAACTGATATGGTATTCGGGTTCATTTTTTCAGACACGAAAACGATAGATGCGGAACTTGAAAAACGGGTTAACACTCTTATTGAAGAAAGAAAACAGGCGCGTATTGATAAAAATTTCAAACGTTCCGATGAAATTCGCGACGAACTGCTCGCTGAAGGAATAATTCTTGAAGACGGAAAAGAAGGAACCAGATGGAAGCTAAAAAAATGATTCCGGGGAGAAACCCCGTTTTTGAATATCTTCAGACAGACGCGAAACCTGAAGCTCTTTATCTGTCTGATTCGGCACAGGGCAAAATCGTAGATTCGATTATTCAGGCAGCCAAAAAGAAAAGCGTCAAGATAATCAAATGCGACAATAAAACATTAGACGAAATGTTCGCCGGAAACCATCAGGGAGTAATTCTTACTGCAAAGCAGACATCAGCAGGAATTGATCTCAAGGCAGTAGCCGCAAAAAACGGTGTCATAGTTCTACTTGATCAGATAACCGATCCGCATAATACAGGTGCGATAATCCGCTCGGCTGAAGCACTGGGAGCAGACGGAGTCGTGATGCAGAAAGTCAATTCGAGCGGCATAAATGAAACCGTAATAAAAACTTCAGCAGGCGCAACAGCATATATAGATGTAGAAATTGTGTCAAACATCGCACAGTTCATTGACCGCGCAAAAGATGCTGGATTCTGGGTAATCGGCACAAGCGGAGAAGCGCAGAAAAATGTAAGGGAACTTAAAGACACAAAACCTGCCGTAATAGTTATCGGAGCTGAAGGTAGCGGAATGCGCAGACTGACTCAGGAAAAATGCGACTTCCTCGCGAAGATTCCGCTGAAAGGAAATGTTTCATCGCTGAACGCATCGGTCGCTGCAGGAATAACTCTTTACGAATTTCTATGCTGATTATGCCGAAGTATTACGGCTTCATACGGTTGCAGAATCTTCGATTCTGTCACCTTTGAAAATTTCTCTGAAGAATAAACTATTTCTGCGTCATGCCCCTGAGGAAAATACTGCTTGATTCTGTTGTCAAAATTGAGCGCTATTTCAAATTCACAGCCGCGCATGTAAGAAAGAATTCCGGCCTCTCCTGTTTCCACAAAAACTATTGAGCCTCTTCTTAAATTATATTCTTTCCGGCGAAGCAAAATCAGAAATCTGTAAAGGTTAAGAAGCGAATTTTTATCTTCAATCTGCTTATAAACATTTCTTTTCCAATAATCAGAGTTTACAGGAAGCCATGGAACACCAGTTGTAAATCCTCCATTTTCAGCATTCTCCCACTGCATCGGAGTTCTTTCGGGATCGCGCCCCTTGAAAAACGGCCAGTACTTTTTGCCTAGAGGATCACGGAGTTTTGAACGGCTGATCTTTCCGTCACGCATACCTATTTCTTCGCCGTAATACACAAACGGTGTTCCCTTCAATGTCAAAAGAAGCACTGCAAGAATGCGGCATCTTTCATCTGTATAATTCTTTTTATAAAATCTCGAAGCCTGCCGCGGCTGATCATGGTTTGAAAGAACATGACAAGGCCACCCTTCAGCAGGAATGAGATCAAGCCAGTTTGAAATTTTTTTATAAAAGGCTTTCGCGTTCCACTTAACATACATAAGTGAGAAATCAAAAGCCATATCCAGCTGATCTTTTCCGTTTCCGAGAAATTCTGAGGAAAGACGCGGATCTCCCGGCGGAGGCGAAAATACTTCACCTACGCTCATCCTTTCCGGATAACTATCCAAAAGCTTTCTGAAATCTTTTAGAACATCATGAGTTTCGGGTCTATTGCGGTCATAAATATGATTCTGCATATCATAGATACGCGGAGAATAACCGATAGTATATGGATTGTTTCTGAGCTTTTCATCCTTAATAAACCAGTTGACCACATCAAGCCTGAAACCGTCAATGCCGCGGTCAAGCCAGAATTTGATATCATCAAAAACCGCATCACGAAGCTCTTTGTTTCTCCAGTTGATATCGGGCTGCTGCTTCAAAAATGAATGCAGATAATATTCTCCGGTAATCTTGTCATATTCCCACGCGCGGCCGCCGAAAGCAGCTCTCCAATTATTCGGATATTTTCCTTGCCTTCTCTTTTGCCAGATATACCAGTCGCGTTTCGGATTTGTCTTTGATGAACGCGATTCAACAAACCACAAATGACTGCTCGATGTGTGATTCATAACAAGATCGAAAATGATTTTTATATTTTTTGCATGAAATGTTTTTATCAGTTCATCGAAGTCGGCTTCGGTCCCGAAAATCGATTCTATACGGCGGTAATCTTTTATATCATACCCGAAATCATCCATGGGACTTCTGTTGATCGGCGAAAGCCAGACTGCGTCAATGCCGAGATATTCGAGATAATCAATCTTTTCAATTATGCCGCGGATATCGCCGATACCGTCGCCGTTAGAATCATAAAAAGATCTGGGATAAATCTGATATATTACCCCGTCTTTCCACCAGATCCATTTATCATTAGAGATACTCATGACTCATTTTCACAGCATATCATCTTTTGTAAATTTAAAAAGGCGGGCTGAATAAAGAATTTATATTTTCTTAATATGGATTATTACAACTGAATCATTTTTTAACAATATCTCTCTTCAGCATAACCATGTCTATCAACTGTATTCCGTTTTCATAAATCGGCTCCGGAAAATTATCTATGAAAAAATTCTTTTTTCTTTCATAGATTTCAAATCCGCATTGTCTATAAAGCTTTATCTGGCGGATTCCCGCGTCGCCTGTGCCGATTATCACACGTTCGTATCCGTTTCTTTCCGCATTATCAATTACAGAATTCAGCATCATCTTGCCGAAGCCTCTGCCGCGGAATTCTTCGACTACCGCAATATTTTTGATTTCAATTATACCGAAGCTGATTACGGAAACGGCACAAACGCCAACAGGTTTATTATTATACATAAGAAGGTAAATAGAACATTCATGAATGTATTTATCAATTGATTCGATTGTCTCATCGGCAAGGAGCAGAAGATTATACGGAATTTCATCGTCATCGGACACAAGATGCATTTTCGTATTGCTGTCTGAATTATCAAATAGTATTTTATCTAACATCAAAAACAACTGCCTCATCGCCTTCGATGATAAACTTTGTTTTAAACCGCGAACTTAAATTTTCAACTTTCTTTAAGAAAGCGGCGGATTCTTCACCAGTCAATGGAAACGGCTGAAACCGCATCTTGTAATTATCTCCTTCAATCGGAATTACGCGGACTTCAGCTATATTGCCGTCTTTGATTTTGACCGCACCGAAAATATTCGGCATGTATTTCTGATTATAATATCCGTTTACAGCGTTTCCGAGTGAATAGAACACAGGCTTGCCTTTATATATTTCTACTCCCTGCGGTACGTGAGGATGATGACCGATTATTCCGTCAGCACCTGCATCAATATACTTATGCGCCTGTTTTATCTGTTCAGGTTTAATCTGAGTTGAATGTTCAACACCCCAATGAAGAGAAACAAAAACAAGATTATCCTTCGTCTTGTGTTTTCTTATGTCTGAAATTATTTTTTCATCATTTATTTGTGCAGATCCGTATTTTGATCCTTTTGCGTAATAATACGAAGGCGGAAGATCATTGTATGCAAGAAACAAAATCTTTCTATTGCCGGATGAAATCACGGCTGGTTGCCGCGCTTCGTCTTCATTCATTCCGGCTCCGCAGTAAGCAATATTATTTTTTTCAAGAAATTTAATCGTGTCGATTAAACCGTCTTTTCCGTAATCAAGAATATGATTGTTCGATAATGACACAACATCCAATCCGAGTGAAGGAAGAAAAGAAGCACAGAAATAACTTGTGCGGAAAACCCATGCTTTGTTTGTTACGGGTTTTCCTCTTTCCGTTATTGAAGATTCTAGATTCGCAAACACCAGATCATATTTATCAATCAACGGCTTTATGCGACGGTACGGATAATCCGCGCCTTCATTCCTTGTGAAATGCTCGATATTAATTCCTGTTAGAAAATCACCCATGAAAAGAATAGTGAATTCTTCTGATTTTGTCTCACTGCAGAAAAGAAAAAATGAAATAAGTATAATGATATATTTTTTCATATAATTTCTCCGCGCGGATTAGCTCCTGAATCAAGCAGTCTAACATGAGCTGTTTTTTTATCTATTTTATCTGATATCTTCATGTGAATATAATTTCCGCTTAACGCTTCGTCATCTTCAATAACTGAAGATAGAAGTTTTCCGACGAATCTTTCGCGGTAGTTTTTCATAAGACTGCCGCCGAGTTTCTTGAGTTTTGCGGCACGCTCCGAGATGATGTTTTTCTCTTCCATTTTCATGCATGCAGAAACAGTTCCGGCTCTCGGCGAATAAGTAAACTGATGAATATATGAAAATTGAGCTTCATTTGCAATTTTAAGCGTCTCATCAAAGTCCTCTGATTTCTCAGACGGATATCCAACCATAATATCCGTACCGACGGCTATATCATCATTAACTCTCTTAATTCTTTCGACGCTTTCGATGAATTGTCTTGGCGTATACGGTCTATTCATTTCAGAAAGAACCTTCGCACTTCCAGACTGAAGCGGCAGATGAATATGAGGCGCGATTTTTTCATGCGAATAAATCTCGGCAAGAGCATCCGTCAGATGAAGCGGTTCAATGGATGTAATGCGTATTCTGAAATCGCCGTTCAATGACGCTATTTTCGAGGCAAGGGATGCGAGATCAAGTCCGTCATCGTTATACTTACCGATAGTAATTCCGGTGAGCACAATTTCGGGAGTTTTATTATCAATCAGTATCTTTGCTTCATCAATAATTTCCGAGGCACTGCGGCTTCTCGGAACTCCGCGCACGGACGGAACGATGCAGTATGAACATTTTCCATCGCATCCATCCTGAATTTTTAAGAATGATCTTGTTCTGCCGAAAAGTGAAAAGAAAGATTCGCCTGAAGCGGACGGCTCCAGATCAAGTATGAGATTTTCTTTATCATCATTGGAATAAACGGCTTTGACTCCAGGAATCGACAAAACGGATTCACCGTCTCTAGAAGCGAGACAACCGGTAACAAAAACATCACCGGCTTGCGCTGCACGTCTTATATAATTTCTGCATTTTTTGTCGGAATTATCCGTAACCGTGCAGGTATTTACGATTACAGCATCGCATTTTTCTCCGAATGGAAGTTCAATCCAGCCGCATCTTTTCAATGCGCCTGAAATGCGCCCCGAATCATACTGGTTGAGCTTACATCCGAGAGTCTTTACGGAAAAGGTTTTGCTCAAGCCTTTTCCTTTCTGAATTTAACAGCCGCTTCGACAAAACTTTTGAATAGCGGATGCGATTTAACAGGCTTCGACTGAAATTCGGGATGATACTGAACCGCATAAAACCATCTGTGGTTCGGAAGCTCAATTGTTTCAACCAGTTTAGGGTTTGGATGAAGCCCTCCGAAAACAAGACCTTTGGATTCGTACAGTTCTTTGTATTTCATAGTAAATTCATATCTGTGCCTGTGACGTTCGCGAATGAGATCCGCGTCGCCGTAAATCTTTCTGATACCGCTGCCTTTTTTAAGCTCACACGGATATGAGCCTTTTCTCATCGTTCCGCCGAGTTCTATAATTATCTCCTGATCTACAAGTGGAGAAATTACAGGGTTTTCGCACTCAGGCTCGCATTCCTTGGTATTCGCATTTTTTAGCCCGCACACATTCCGGCCGAATTCAATTACGGCACACTGAAGACCAAGGCATATTCCGAAAAAAGGAATATTATTTTCACGAGCATATTTTATTGAATCAATTTTACCTTCTACACCGCGGTTACCGAAACCGCCCGGAACAAGAATTCCGTCAAGCGAGCCGATGCGCGTTGAAAAATCATTATGTTTTTCGAGATCTTCCGGATCAATTTTCACGATATCAACATGAACATTGTTCGCAGCTCCTGCGTGAACTAGCGCTTCATAAATCGACTTATATGCATCAGGAAGAGCGATATATTTTCCGATCACGCCTATTTGAACCGTACTTTTCGGATTCTTAAACGCGTCGACGAATTTTTTCCATGCAGTAATGTCCGGCTTCCCGGGTTTCAGTCCGAAATGCTCGAGAACTATTTTATCATAACCGTTATCATGAAGCATCATCGGAATATCATAGATGCAGTTTGAATCGAGGGCAGAAATTACATGATCATCCGACACGTTGCAGAAGAGAGCGATCTTGCTTCTCATTTCATCAGAAAGAGGAATCGTCGCACGGCAAAGCAGAATATCAGGGATGATCCCTATCTGCATCAGCTCCTTAACCGAATGCTGTGTCGGCTTAGTCTTATGCTCGCCTGCAACGGTTAAAGTCGGAACTAGTGTCAGATGAACGTTCAGAGCCCTTGTTCTTCCAAGCTCCTGACGGATCTGACGGATAGACTCAAGAAAAGGAAACGATTCAATATCTCCTACAGTTCCGCCGATCTCGACCAGAACGAAGTCCATCAAACCGTCCTGTGCGATATTATAAATTCTCTTTTTTATTTCATTTGTTATATGAGGAACAACCTGAACGGTGCGTCCGAGATAATCCCCTCTTCTTTCTCTGGTTATTACCTCAAAATATATCTGCCCGGTTGAAACCGAATTAGCCTGAGATAAAGGCGCATTGGTGAATCTTTCATAATAGCCCAAATCAAGATCGGTTTCGGCTCCGTCTTCGGTGACGTAAACCTCACCATGCTGATACGGACTCATTGTGCCCGGATCAATATTTATATAAGGATCCATCTTTATCACAGAAACTTTATATCCGTGTCCTTCAAGAAGAAGTCCAAGGGATGCGGTTGAAAGCCCCTTGCCCAGCGAAGAACACAC
>JAKPJF010000201.1 GCA_029554345.1 Spirochaetota bacterium
TTCTTTTACGATTTTAAACTTTTCTTCTGCTGTGTAATTCTTCTTTGACATAAAAACCCCTTTAATTATCATATTCTACAGGGAGTTTTTGTCTCTTATTTTTTATCTCGTTTTGTTCAATTTTTTAAAAGCGAAACATTCCCCTTATCTGCTTTTGCTAAAATTTCCATCACACCATTTTGTATCCGATAAAAAATCCTAGCCCCATTTCTACCTCGTAGATAGTTAATATCTTTAAACAAATTCTTAGACCCAATACCTGGATTTTTATTTCCGTTTAAAAATTGTTGAACCAAATCATTAGCTTCCTGCTGTACTCGCTGATTTTTACCCATTTCTTCTGCTGCATTGATCAGCCCTTTATCCTGATTAATGAGTGATCTTACTCCACTAATCACATCTTTCAATTTATTGGGATCCGGCATATTACTGCTGGAATTTGATATGCTATTAATCGTATTTTGTGTTTTATCAACTACCGCAGGTATTTTATCTGCATTAGCCATCAAAACTGGGCCAAATCTAACCCATAAATCAAAACATCCCGTACCAGCAACTCCTGCCACATAAATAATATCCCCTACAGGTATTGGACCATCAACAGCAAGCAACCACCACATTGTACCAGACCATGCCGCACAAGCAGATTGTTTTCCATCCGGATCAATATATTTAACCGGATTATTACCCGCATAGTGATATAAGTTCATATTTGTTGGATTGTAAACACCACCCATCCCTGGCAATCTTCTATTTTGTCTTCTTGCTTCATCAGAATTACCTGCAACTGGCATGTATTCCTCTAAAATCGGATCAGTGCTTATCCATCTACTCGTTCTCGCGTCATAATACCGTGCCCCATAATAATACAGCCCAGTCTCCGCATCCTGTTCCTTCGAGGTATATTTATATGGAAGATTCGCATTCCCCGTAACCTTCTCATTCACCCAACTTTCACCTGAGCTCGTGTATTCCGTATGCTCATAGAACTCACCTTTCTTGTCCGTCACATATCCCGAACTTCCGAGATGGTCGGTGTGGTAATACAGTGTGTTTTCGCGCTTCATGGTTGTACTGGTTTCGCAGCTTCGGCTCATCACCTGACTTGCTACTCGTGTAGAACCTATGTATATATGTTTGGAGATTTTCTTTCCGTCGGTTTCCGTGTAGTATCCGCTCGCGTAGATTGTTTCACCTAAGTCGCTGTATTTACATATCCTTTCACCGTTTGCATCATATCTGTAATCCGTAGTGTGTTTGTTGTCCACGGTTTTAAGGAGTCTTCCCTCTTCGTCCCATGTAAACGTTCTCTTGAATTTGGATTCACTGTCATAGCTTCCCGTCATTCGTCCGTCAAGATCGTACGTATATTCCGTGCTTCCGACCTTCGTCACAGCGTGCGGCTTCGGCGAGTCGTATTTGTACTCGTTATCGTAAGAAAGATTCACATCCGTTATCGAGTTGCCTTCCGTTCCGACTCCCCACGCGCTCTGTTTCTTGCGCGATATGTTTCCGCCAGGAGTGTAATCATATTTAGTGTCATACTTCTGCAGCATGTTGTCGATTATCAGTCCGCTTCTCGTATAGCTTCCCTTCGCTTTTACGAGCCTGTTCAGACTGTCGTATTCGTAATTGTGTTCGGCGAACTTTCTGTTATCGTCCTTCGTCTGAAACCCGTCATTGCTCCTTCTCGTCACATTGCCCGTATCGTCGTAATCATAAGTCAGGCTCTGTATCGTACGGCCGCCTTTCGTCGTCTCAATCGTCTTCAGTCTCAGGTTCTCTTCATCGTAGGCGTACTTCGTCACCACATTGTTTCCGTAGTCGATCTCCGTTCTCTGTCCGTGTTCATTGTACAATATGTTTTTAACATAAGCTTCCGTTCCGCTCGCGGATATTACGTTTCCGCTTTAAATAATCTTCAACAAATTGATTCAATTATCTTTTATATTAAGCAATTTCATCGTCAATCTAAAATTATAACCCGCAATATTACAAATACAAAGCCTTATAAAGTACGCCTGACTTTCAGACCGGATCTCAAAGGCGGAGCCTTTGAAGCCCGCCCGGCTTGAGGGCAAAAAACAATAAATTTCATTTTTTTTCAACATAAGCAAAAACAACATGATTACAGTTCATATTTCATGTTATTATCTTATATTCACCCACAATCGCTTCCTATCGCCTTAAACCCTGCTACCGTTGGTGGCGATATTACGAACAGGGATAGGTCTCATTAGACTCTACCTCTCGTTCTTTCAAAACACGGCTAGTCTGCAGATTGATGACATAGTTTTTCCCGTCTTATATCCGCCCAGATACAAGCCTGGAACTTTCTTTGACTCTGTGTGCGTTTGGGTATCAAGGCTTCCGGTTACCGCTGCCCGGTGACCGGTTGGCAAGGAAGCCAAATACATAAAAAGATACAAAGGAGTGTACTATGATTATCAATCACAACATGGGTGCGATCAATGCGAATCGCGTTCTTAAGTTTACCCACTGGGAAGTGGATAAAAGCATGCAGAAACTCTCTAGCGGCGAAAGAATCAACAAATCGGGAGACGATGCTTCCGGTTTGGCTGTTTCTGAAAAAATGAGAACTCAGATTATGGGTCTCCGCCAGGCTGAAAGAAATACCGAAGACGGAATGAGCTTTGTTCAGACCGCTGAAGGCTATCTTGATCAGACTGCGAAGATTATCCAGAGAATGAGAGTTCTCGCTGTTCAGGCAGCAAACGGTATCTATGCGCCGGAAGACCGTCAGCTTATTCAGGTTGAAGTATCGGCTCTTGTCGACGAAGTCGACAGAACTGCATCTCAGGCTGAATTCAACCGCTTCAAGATTCTTACCGGCGAATTCGCCAGAAAGAATCCTAAGGCAAGCATGTGGTTTCACATAGGAGCTAATGCAAATCAGCGCACAAGAGTTTACATCGGAACGATGACTGCGCAGGCTTTTTCAATGAAAGACGGAACTAACAAGATCACTCTTTCATTAACTTCTCCAGGCGGTGCGAATGCCTCTATAGGTATTCTCGATAATGCCCTTCAGACATTATCCAAACAAAGAGCCGATCTCGGGGCATATTACAACCGTCTCGAAATGACCTCAAAAGGGCTCATGACGGCGTTTGAAAATATCCAGTCATCTGAATCGCGCATAAGAGACGCTGATATGGCTGAAGTCATGGTTGATTTCACCAAGAATCAGGTTCTTGTGCAGAGCGGAACAGCAATGCTCTCTCAGGCCAATTTGCAGACTCAGTCAGTATTAAGACTTCTGTCTTAAGAAGAATGTTTGATCTTTGAAAACTTTATCAGTGATTGATTCGAAACCTCTCTTGTGTTTTGAACAAACTGTCCCAGGCTTCCGGCGCCTTTTGATGTCGGGAGGCATCAATGGGCGCCGGAAACCCGGCTTCCATTGTTGTCTGAATTTTGGGCAGTTTGGACAGCAATAAAGGAGAAAACCTTACCTTCGCAAGAAGGACGGCTTTCTCATGATGAGAATGCCGAAATCAGGCGGCATTTAAATACAATCATAAATAAATCCGCCTAAAGGACACAAGGGAGGGATTTATGAGAATCAATCACAACATGAGCGCCATATTCGCGAACAGGCATCTCAAATTAATGACTCAGAATTTGGACCGATCAATTGAGAGATTATCCTCTGGTCAGGCGATCAACAAAGCTGGAGACGATGCTTCGGGTCTTGCTGTGTCGGAAAAGATGCGCACGCAGATCAATGGATTGTTCCAGGCTGAGAAGAATACCATGAACGGGCTGTCTTTCATACAGGTGGCCGAAGGATCACTTCAGCAGATCAATGACATTTTACAGAGGGTAAGAACACTGTCTGTTCAGGCGGCGAACGGCATTTATTCAAATCAGGACCGTCAGCAGATTCAGGTTGAAGTATCTTCTTTGATTGATGAAATCGACAGAATATCAACTTCAGCCGAATTTAACAGAATGAAAATGCTCACCGGAGTTTTTGCTCATTCGAGCAAAACAGGAAGCATGTTCTTTCACGTCGGACCTAATGCGAACCAGAGAATACGGGCATTCATCACTACGATGAGCTCGAGGGCACTAAATCTCTGGAATGCCGGAAATAAAAGGACGATTTCCACTGTTGGAGAAGCAAATACGATGCTTGGTTTCATCGACCGGGGGTTAGACAGGCTTAACCGCCAAAGGGCAGACCTCGGAGCCTATTACAACAGAATGGAAAACACGGCCAAAGCGCTGAATCTGTCATATGAAAATATGATGGCGGCCGATTCCAGAATAAGGGATGCGGATATGGCGGCGGAAATGGTTGAGTTCACAAAGAACCAGATTCTCGTTCAGAGTGGTGTTGCGATGTTGTCTCAAGCAAATTCACAGCCTCAGCTGGTCGTAAAGTTACTGCAATGAGAATCTGATTACCGAAGCGGTTGTGCAGTGCGATCTGCTTCACTCTTCTCCGGTCCGGGAAACCGGAGAAGACTTTTTTAAAACTGCAAGGAGGCAGTATGGATATCGGAGCTGTATTAAAAAGTTCCATTTCCGATTTCAGGACTTCGGAAAATGTTGTCCTCAAACAGGGCGAAATTCATCTTTCCGAAACCGGAAATAAACTAAGCGGCACGGATGCCGCGGGACCTGATCTCGGGAAATCAATTGAAACACTCAACAATGCGGCGAAACAAGTCGATTCGCGCGTGTCATTTTCTTATGATGAAGACACTAAACGCGTGATAATGAGAGTGATGGATCCTTCAACAAATGAAGTTGTTAAGCAGATCCCATCGGAAGAGATGGTTCGACTGCTTGAAAACATTCATCAGATGATTGGTCTTTTGATAGACACAAAGCGCTGAGCTTTGTGTCTATTTCGCCTTTAACGGGTGTAATTATTTATTATAAATTTGAATCATCCTGCTGCTGCAGGTGGTACTAAAAGAGCATTGTCTTATTAATTATCCGGCTGACGCACTTCCCTTCTTTTCATATTTCACAAACAAAGCCGCTACAAGCGAGAAGACGGCTAGAACCGCCGCAAAAAGAAAAAGATTAGAATATCCGAAAATATTCCAGATAATTCCTCCGACTGCAGGTATGGTCATTGAAACTGCATGATCAAGCGAGATGCCCAGAGATATAGTCGGGGCAATATCCGCTTTTTTAAGGGCTATTTTATTAAGATAAGTAGTTCTGGCGATTTTAGTTGAAAACATCAGATTATCCAAAATATAAAACGCATAAAGAAAATAAACATTCTTTACCAATGCAAATCCTAAACAAATACACAACAGAATCACAGCATCTCCTATGAACATTTTTCTTTCACCGAATCTGTCTGTTATTATGCCGAAATACTGTCTGAAAACGAAACCGAGCGTAGATGCTATCAAAATAAGCACTGCCATCGTTTCAGGCTTTGCACCGTAATATTTTATAAGAAGAAGAGGCGCGAAAGTCAAAAAAATCTGTTTGCGGGCGCCGAAGACCATGTTAAGGATATAGTACAAAGTATACTTCTTATTAAAAACAAATCTCTTTTTTTCTTCGTGACGTTCGTGATCCAAACGCACCCTGTAAAAGAAAAATGAAGAAATTACTGCCGCGAGAGCAGCAATCACATAAAACCATTTGTAAAGCAGACTTGGTTCCGCAGAACGGTTTGTTGAAGCAATAATCCAGACAATAAAAGAACCGAGTATCATTGCAAGATTACGGATTCCCGAAAGCTGACCCAGTCTTTTCCCGTGTTTGCCGTCTTTAGCGAGATGAAGTCCCATTGTATTTTCAACAGGCATAAACAAATGGTCAGCCATGCTCCACATAACCATCCATATCAGCATGACCGAAACCGACGGAGAAAGAAAAGAAAGCCCCATGACACCCATTGCAGAAAGCAAACCGACTGCAACCGCCCAGAATCTCATTGAAAAAGAAGCAATCATTCCGGTTACTATAACAAGAATAAATCCCGGAAGCTCACGGGGAATTTCCAGAAAACCTCGTTTGTCAGGAGTTAGCGAGAAAATATCTTCTATATAATTATTAAATGTTGTAGTCAAGATACCGTTATTTATCCCTAAAAAAAGAACAGCTATCAGAAAATACTTCAGATTTGGATCTAATTGGTTAATTTTTGAAATAGTCTTGCGCAGCATAATATCTCCAGGCGATAATCATTTGAAAACTGAATCATGCTTTTATTGCCATTTTCACATAATCTTTTTATAAAACCTCACATATTTTATTGCTCATTTTGTCACTAATTTTATACTTTTAATTCTAAATTGTACGGTAATTTATTTTTTGTTGACAAAAGTTAAGTCACTATTATAGTCTCAACATAGTGTGAGTATTGGAGGTTTTAAATGGCAGGTTATGGTTTTAAAGATATCAGCAATATTAAAGGTCAGGAAGAAGATGTTCTGAAATACATCGTTGCCGAAGGCTGGGAAATGCTTAAGAAAGTAAACTGGGATGACAGAGATTATTGCGTTTACAATCCTAAGAAAAGAGTACAGTATCCGGTTGCAAAATCTTTTCAGACTTTTTTTGAAAATGAAGGCTGGAGAGTCGACATTCTCGAAAAACCTTGTAATATGAAGTTTACTATTTACAAACCTACTAAGTAATTTCCGGCGGGCATTTGCCCGCTTTTTTTTTATTTGTCTTGCAAATTTTACACATACAGTCTATACTCTAAAAAAAAGTATCGGGGCTTAGTATGACCAAAGACAAGTTCGGTTTCTTCAAACGTCTTAAGATTAGAACTAAATTGATAATAATCGTGTCTTTAGTAATAATATCCGCTCTTACGGTTATGACCGTAATCGCGACAGTATTTTTCAAAAACGACATGCAGCGTACGATCGAAACCAACAATAACCGGACGACATCCATCATCTCCCAAAAAGTCGAATCTGACATGTTTTCTATCGCCGACAAACTTAACTTAATGGCTTCCGCAATGAATCAGGAGTTTAAAAGCGAAGAACAGAAATATTTATTCGCAAAAAACTTTTTTACAAACGATAACACTCTTCTCTATCTTGCGATTATCCGAAAAACAGATGACAACAAACTGATTGTAACAAGATCAATTGAAAACAGAGACTTCATGCAGAACAATCAGATTTCCATTGATGATTTCGACAGAATAAATCAGGAGTTTTCAGATTCATTTTTAAGAGCCTTTTCAAATGAATTTATGGCATTTAATGTTTCGCGCGGATTCAAAAATCCTGTACTTGCTATATCTTTTCCGTTTAAGAAAAACGATAATGGCGAAGTTGAGTCAACACTTGCATGCTATATAAAACTCGAAAGATTTCTGCCGTCATTCGCTCAGACCTCGGACAGTACGACAACATTTATGGTAAACGGTGATGGAGAAGTACTTGCTCATCATGACGCAGAAATAGTGCTCAACCACGGAAACTTCATAAAATCACCGATTGTACAGCAGATGCTCAAGAGCAAATCACCGAACAGTACCATACGCTATTCTGATTCTGATAAAAAAACTCATTTAGGGTCTTTCAGCAAAATCGGATTCGGCGGAATAGGTATAATCGCAACCATAGAGGAAAGCAAAGCTTTTGAAGGCGTTTACGCCATTCAAAGAATAAACGTCTACATACTGGGGATAACTCTTTCTGTAGCAATTCTTTTCGTATATTTTTTCGCGAAAACATTTTCGACTCCTCTTCTCAAGCTTCTGCATGCTACCAATGAAATCGAGAAAGGAAACTTCAGAGTCGAAATCAAACCATCTTCCGGAGATGAAATCGGTCAATTAACCGGTTCGTTTGTTCACATGGGACTGGGACTAGAAGAACGTGAGAAAGTTAAAAACATTCTCGGCAATATGGTAGATCCGGTTGTTGTCAACGAAGCAATGAAAGATCTTGGTGCTCTCAAACGCGGTTCAGAAAAAGAAATAACAGCATTCTTCTCTGATGTCGCTAGTTTTTCAACAATCAGTGAAAAACTTCAGTCAGCAGATCTTGCTTCTCTTTTGAATGAATATCTCTCTTCAATGACAATAATTCTCAAAAAATATGACGGAGTCCTCGATAAATATATTGGTGATGCAATAGTCGGAATTTTTAATGCTCCGGTAGATGTTGCAGATCATCAGACTAAAGCATGTCTTGCCTCCATAGATATGATAACAAAACTTCACGACTTGCGCACTTTCTGGAAATCAAAAAATGCATATATTTCTGAAGCAAGAGAAATGGACATAAGAATAGGACTCAACACGGGACTGGCAAAAGTCGGATTCATGGGTACTGACGCCCTCGCCTCCTACACGATGATGGGTGATACCGTCAACCTCGCAGCTCGTCTTGAAGCCGCGGGCAAAGATTACGGAACAAACATTCTCATTACAGAAATGATTAAAGATCACACAGGCGGAACATGCTTTACCCGCGAACTTGATCTTGTAAGAGTAAAGGGTAAAAATGAACCCGTAAAACTTTATGAACTGATATGCAGAAAAACCGACGCATCTCCGAACTTGGTCGATCATGTTAAACTTTATGAAGAAGGATTTAAACTTTATCTGGCAAGGGAATGGGATTCTGCAATAGCCAAATTATCTGAAAGTGAAAAAGCTAAGGGCCGCAAGGACAAATCTGCCAGAATGCTTGCAGAAAGATGCGAGCTTTACAAGATTACTCCTCCTGATTCTGCTTGGGACGGCGTGTTCACGAGAACTCACAAATAGGTAATGGTATGAATTCTATTTTTTCTGATATTATTGCAGTCTTTTCAAGTTTTACCGCAGCTGCCGTATTCTCGGTACTCCTTTATTCGGATCTGAATAAAGATTTAAAAGCCGAAAATTCCAAACAGATAGGGACTGTATCTTTCAAGAAAAAAAGCGCTCTCCGTAAATATTCAAAACAGGCTATTTGGTCAACCATTGAGCAAAATTCGCCGGTCTACAATAATGATTCGATTAAAACAGAAGAAGGTTCAGAAGCAGTAGTTCATTTATCCGACGGAACAGATATAAACATGGACGAAAACTCGTTAATTTTATTTTCTCAGGATAGAAATAAAATAGATATTAACTTTGAACAAGGTTCAATTTTTGCCCAAAGATCCGGTGCTTCAGCGGATACCGAACTAAACATCAAATCAGGCAACTCCATCATCGCACTAGAATCAGCCGATGCTCAGATTTCAAAATCTTCATCATCAGACATCAATATGTCAGTATCATCAGGAAGCGCCAAATATATTACACCTGGCGGAGAAGTCGCCATCGGTCAAAATCAGATGCTTATGATTTCCAATAACTCAAACAATCCGCAACTGATTGAACAGCAAATTATTTTAAAGTCTCCTGAAAATAATAAAATCATTATTTCCGATATAAACAGCTTCAATGTTGCATTTTCACATTCGGAAGAAGACAACCGGAATTCAACTGTAGAAATATCTACGAAGCGTGACTTTTCCGAAAATCTCAAAACATATACTAATCAGAAATCCATTAAATTGTTAGAAGGAAGATATTTCTGGAGAGTCAAAAGCAAAACCGCAGGCGGCGATATAAAACTCAGCGAAACCCGCCGGCTACTGCTTATAAAAGATACACCGGTATATCCCGCTAATCCTGCAAATAATTCTTCACTATATTTCGATTCTACTCTTCCTTTAATAAATTTCAGATGGAGCAGAAACGAAATCGCTTCCAGTTATATTCTGGAAATATCCGATGACGAAAATTTTTCGTCTGTAATAAAATCAATTCAGACAGCACAAACTCAAATTGCGCTAGATGATATTCCGGAAGGAAAATATTATTGGAGAATCAAAACTAAAATTAACATTGCTTCTCTCAGCGGTTATGAATCCAAAAGCCGCCCTGCACTTTTCAGGGTAACAAAAAAAACAGATGCTGTTCCGCCTACTCTTCAGGTTCCGGACAATGCAAAATTCGGCTCAGCGACAGCAGAAAAGAACGGAATAACACTGAGCTGGAAACAGGATCCTTCAATCGCACGCTATGAAGTAGTTGTTGCATCCGACGAAGCTTTTTCCGACATAATTTTTTCAGGCAAAACAGATACAAACTATATCAAAATAAAAGGAAATCTTAAAAAACAAACATATTACTGGAAGGTAAAAGAAGACAATCCCGATAAAGAAACAGCTTACTCAGAAATTCGCAAATTTTCTCTAATAGATGCAGAAGCTCCAAATCTTTCATTCCCGGCAAATAACACTGCTAAAGAACTTGAAGAAACTGAGACTGCAGCGGAAATCCCTTTCGGATGGACAACTATTCCTAATGTTATTTATAGTCTTGAGATATCAAAAGATTCACAGTTTCTAGCTGTTGTCTTCAGAAAAACTTTCGACACAAACTCAACTCCTGCTTTGAGCCTACATCCAGGTCAGTATTTTTGGAAAGTTAAAACATATGACTCAGGACAAAATGAGCTTTCGGTCAGCAATGTTAATACATTCAATATCAGCAAAAAAACGAAATTGACTGTTGACGCTGTAAAAACTGACGGAAAAGTCCTAGGCGGAACAGTTGCCGCAGAACCAATTAAAACTGAAATCACTAAAAATGAAACATCACTTGAGATTATAACCAAGGTAAGACACGCGGACATATATATAGACGGAAAACTTGCGGGCAAACAATCGGTAAAAATCAATGCCGAACACAGCAAAAGTTTATCAATTGTAGTTAAAGCTTTCGGTTACGAAACATACAAACAGTCTGTTTCGCTTACAAAAGATGAAAAACGTAAACTTCAGATCAATTTGATGGAAGACTCAGCTCAATACCGTATACGATGGACTTTTGCAAGCAGTCTCAGTCAGATAATGCGTCCGTTGATAACCGATAAATCCATAATCTCCATGTCTGAAAACAAGACTCTTTTTTCACATAATTTTAACGGCACTCTTAAGTGGAAAATAAATCTTGACGCTATAATAAAATCACGGCCGGTTATTTATAAGAATTCGATTTTTATAGTTGATGTCAACAGCAACTTTTATTCAATTGATGCCGAAAAAGGAGAAATTCTTTGGAAAAAAGAAATTGAAGGTCCTATTCTGTTTGAAACAGAACCTCTTTTGATAGATAAGTATATTTATTTTGCAACTACATACGGATACCTTTACTCTTTTAATCATAATGGAAATCTCAACTATAGAAAAGAACTATCTGGCGGAGTATATTCTTCTCTTGCATACTATGATAAAAAAGATTATCTGATAGCCGGCACGGATCAATCAAAGGTGTTTTTTCTGCAAAGATCAAACGGAAACCAAAAATGGTTTTTCGAAACTGAAAGCAGAATTGCCAACGCCTCGCCGATGATATCAGAAAATATTCTTTATATTCCGACAATCAACGGCACTTTATATGCTGTATCAATTGATGAAGAAAAGGAACT
>JAKPJF010000045.1 GCA_029554345.1 Spirochaetota bacterium
TCCTTTCCTTGTCTACATAATAAACTATTCGCCAACAGTTGTCAATACAAAAGATAAAAAAAATAAAAATTATTTTCAACCACACAATTAATAGGCAAAATAAATTACCGCAAAACTATCGCATAGATTATTTTTCATGTATAATATATATATGGTGGTTTCTCATTTTCCCACCCCTTTCCGAGAGTGAATATTACCTCCTATTAATAAGTTGATTATTAAAATGAATATTCACTCTTTTTTATATTCAAGCGTTATCTCGATTCCAGGCACTTCTGCATATTCCTTTCGTGCGTGAATTTCGTGAATCACATTATCATCTTTATAAAATACCCCGCTCATTCGGTCAATGATCATTTTAAGTAAATTATCAAGGTCTGGTTTTTTATTGTGTTCACTGCCATATAGGGCGTTTTTCTTTTTTTTCGATAAACTACTCGCTGGGCAAAGCCTAAATACCACGCTTAACGCTATTTTAAGACCCGTAGGCACGATTTTAACTATCTCGCTTATATTTTCACGCTCAACGACAGAAAGGGCGTTAAACGCCCCCTTTATCGCTTTCGTGTATTCGTTGAACTTTTGTTCGACTTTTTTTGGATAATACGCTGACACGAATTTCCCTCGCAATGCGTGTCTTGCTCTTGGTAGAGCAGCTGGTTCAATCGCTAAATTAAAACGGCAGATCATCGGCTTCCCGTTCATTAACAGCGGCTTCCGGCTTTTCACTACTTGGTTTATTTTCGATAAACTCGATTTGCGATACTTTAATCTCGTGCGTTTTTCTATTTTCCCCCCTTGTAGTTGTGAACGATGATTGAACGAGTTTTCCAATTATATAAATTGCGTGTCCTTTTTTCGTGAATTCCCCGATGAGTTCGGCAAGTTTTCCCCACGCTGTGCAGCGGATAAAATGTCCATTTTCCCCATAGTTCCAAGCGACATCAAAGTTCACGACTGTTTCGCCCGTTTGTGTTTTTCGCACTTCCGGGTCTTTTGTTAATCTAACGATTCCGTTTACTTGCATATTTCAATTCCTTTTCATTTATTTCGTAATATCTTGATAGATAGTTTTTTATTTCTTTTCTTATCTCATCCCGAGCGGATGTCTGATCGTATTTATAATGGCAATTCACACATAGCATTACGAGGTTTTGCGGTATGCCAAGCCCCCCACTACCACGAGAGATGAAATGAGCGCATTGCAGATTACGAGGGTTTCCGCACAGCACACACCATCGATCTCTTTCGTAGACCTCTTTTCGCACTTTCGCCGATATGCCGAGAGCTTTCGTTCGTTTAGACATCAGCCCCTACCTTAATTGCATAGTCAGTCGCATGGTCGATCAACTCGGTCATTTCTTTTGTATTGAATTTGCTCGATCCAGAATATACCCACACTGTTATTAACTCCGCCTCCTTTCCTGTCTTTTCGTTCATAGACTTTACCTTTTGACCTGTCGGGATGACCGCCCGGAATGTCCTTTCAAGTATCTTGACCGCTTCCGGTAGCACCGCCACTAACTCTCGTTTAATGTTCGATGCCACCAGAATATCGCCGTAAATTTTCCACAAATTTTCATCAGCTCTATTTCCGTTTAGTTTTAAGGATATATTTTCGATGATCGCCCACAAAAGATTGTTTTGTTCGATACTGCGTTTGCTTTTATGTTCTTTAATTTGCAGTTCGATATTTTTCCCTTTCATATCAGCGACGACGATGTTTGCTATTTTGGGATTATCGACCACAAAACTGACTGCTACTTTACCGCCCGGCAAGTAATTAAGATAAATATCATTCGCTATGAGTTTCATATTCAACCTCAAGAACCGTAAGCAAAGCATGAATTTTTGATATTTGGTCATCGGTTGGGTTTTTCAACTTGAATGTCGTATAGCGAACTTCTTCACTTTCCACTTCTTCTTTTAGGATATCCGCAAGATTTCCGCTTTCGATATATTGTGCTTCCCGATCTAACTTTTTAGCAACAGCTAATTCATCACGAATGCGATTAACTTTGAATCTTAATTCGCTTTTCCAATCAACTGACTTGTTGAGCCATTTTTCATCGAATACTTTTTCGAACGCTAACGGAAGTTTTTCGGATGCATAAGCATTCATAATTTCTTGCAACACCTCATTTCTCCGTTCATTCTCGACTGATTCAAGTTTGCTGTCGACAATTTTCAACGCCTCATTATAAAGGTCGGTAATTTCTTTATAACTCGCATTTATGAACTTATTTAAGTCTTTACGCTCTTTATCAACTTTGCCTAATTCTTTGTTTAATTCCGCCCGTTTTTTTACAACATCGGGATAGTTTTCTTTGTCTACTTTTAATAAATGATATGGTTTTAATCTTTCAATCGTTTCATTTTTTAACTGAACGAAGTTATTTGTTTTTTCTAACATATACTCTCTTTTACTCCTTTTACTCATAAATGTTGAAGAGTTTTCTTCTTTTCCATAATTAGAACATATTCCTTATTCATGGTTTCAGTCATCTTATTATTAACTAGAATTTGACTGGGAGTTCTTTTGGATGATATCTTGCGAGATAATTTGTCTT
>JAKPJF010000051.1 GCA_029554345.1 Spirochaetota bacterium
CACGAAGCAATCGGGGGTGTTGAAAGCATGAAGTTCATCTACGAAAAACTTCTACTTTCAGACAATTACCGAGACATTTCAATAAAGGAATATCTCGAAGATCTAGTTAAGGCAATTGTAGAAAATTTTCCTGAAAAATCAAAGATCTCCATTTATCAGAACATCGAAGATTTTCAAATGAATGCTAAGACAGTTTTTCTTATTGGAACCATTGTAAACGAACTGATAACAAATTCTTTGAAATATGCATTCTCCGGAAAGGATTGCGGACTACTGTCAATTACACTTTCAAAACACAATAATGGAATAGAATTAATCGTAAGCGATAACGGATCCGGCTTTCCGAATAATTTTGATCCCGATAAATCTAACGGATTCGGATTAACACTCATCAAAATGCTGACAAAACAGCTGCAGGGAAACTTTTCTGCAGAAAACAACAACGGAAGCATATGCACACTAAGATTTGCATTATAGCAGATAAACTCTTATTATCGTTTAAATAATATTATCTTGAATATTTTTAAATTAACCTTTATACTCCATTGAATGTGTAATAGAGAATCATAATGAAACGTCTTTCTTCAAAGATATCACTTCTTAATCTTGCAATAAGCACAATTACAATACTAGTTATCACATCTCTCTTCACTCTTATGATTTATCAAGACAATCAAAACAGCCTGAAAAGTATAGAAAAAACAATGCGGGATAATTTTGATTTCAACACCCGTCTCCAGGTTGAAACCGCAGTCAGTGCAGTAGATAATGTGAAATTATTATCTGAAAAAGGTCTAATTGATAAAAAAAATGAAGAAGCTATTGCTAAAACACTTTTAAGAGAAATCCGCTACAACAAGGAAGGATATTTCTGGGCCGACACCGAGAATGGAACCAATGTTGTTCTTTACGGATCTAAAATAGAAGGAACAAACAGAAATGAAAACAAGGACAGTCATGGAAAAGAGTTCATTAAGGAAATCATCAAGAACGGAATGAACGGTGGAGGCTTTACAGATTATTATTTCCCGAGAAAAAATGAAACAAATCCTCTGCCGAAAAGAAGTTATTCTCTTTATACTCCTGCATTCAAATGGATTATCGGAACGGGCAATTACGTTCATGACATTCAGGAAGAAGTTGATAAAAAAAGTACAGCTCTGAAGGAAAGACTGGAACGCAA
>JAKPJF010000079.1 GCA_029554345.1 Spirochaetota bacterium
TGACTTCGGCATGCTCATGGTAAGCTCAGGGTCAACTATTGCCATGTCAGGTGTAAGTTCGTAATCCGCGATAGGATATTTGAAACCGGTTTTTTCATCGGTCACAACCGCGAAAGGTGTTACTTCGCTTCCTGTTCCAGAAGTTGTCGGAATCGCTATCATCGTAGCTTTCTTTCCGATTGAAGGGAACTTGTAGATTCTTTTTCTTATATCCATGAATCTTAGGGCAAGACCTTCAAACTTAAGACTCGGATCTTCATAAAGTAGCCACATGATTTTTGCCGCGTCAATCGGAGAGCCTCCGCCGAGCGCGATTATCGCGTCAGGCTTGAATACGTTCATTATCTGAAGACCTTTGTTTACGGTTGCGAAAGTCGGATCCGGTTCAACTTCATAAAAAGTCTCGTGATCGATTTTGAGATCATCAAGTATGCTGGTGATCTTGTCTGTATAGCCGAGATCAAAAAGAGGTTTGTCTGTAACTATCAGAACGCGCTTCTTGCCTTCAAGCTCCTGAAGTGCAACCGGAAGTGATCCGTATTTAAAATATATTTTAGAAGGAACTCTGAACCAAAGCATATTTTCTCTCCTTTCAGCAACAGTCTTTGTGTTGATGAGATGTTTTACACCCACGTTTTCGCTGACGCTGTTTCCTCCCCAGCTTCCGCAGCCTAGAGTAAGTGAAGGCTCAAGTCTGAAATTGTAAATGTCTCCGATTGCGCCGTGTGATGCCGGCATGTTGATGAGAACGCGTCCTGTTTTCATCTGCGCGCCGTAATATTTTACGCGGTCGGCATTCATGATCTGGTCGGTATAAAGAACCGATGTGTGACCGAATCCGCCGAATTCGATAAGAGCTACTGCTTTAGCAACGGCATCCTTAAAATCTTCCGCTTTATAAAGAGCGAGTACCGGAGAAAGTTTTTCATACGCGAAGCTTTCGTCAGCGTTGATTTCGGTTGTTTCGCCGATTAGAACTTTTGCTGTTTCAGGTACTGTTATGCCTGCGATTTTGGCGATGTTATACGCGGACTGACCGACAATTTTAGAGTTAAGTGCGCCGTTTATGACGATTGTTTCTGCGACCTTTTTTCTTTCCTTGTCGTTTAGAATGTAGGCTCCGCGGTCAAGAAACTCCTGTTTAACTTCGTCGTATTTTTCTTTTACAACGATAACAGACTGCTCGGATGCGCAGATTACACCGTTATCGAAAGTCTTACTCAGAAGAATTGAGTTTACTGCCATTTTGATGTGAGCGGTTTCGTCAATTACCGCAGGCGTGTTTCCGGCGCCGACGCCTATTGCAGGATTCCCGGAAGAATAAGCGGCTTTAACCATGCCCGGCCCGCCGGTCGCAAGGATGAGTGCGATGTCCTTGTGTTTCATCAAATGTTGGCTGAGTTCAACTGTAGGCTCATCTATCCATGCGACTATGTTGTCCGGTGCCCCGGCTTCAACGGCAGCTTTTAGAACTATTCTTGCGGCTTCGGCTGTACATTTTTTTGCGCGCGGATGCGGCGAGAATATGATCGCGTTTCTGGTTTTGAGCGCGAGAAGCGCTTTGAAAATCGCGGTTGAAGTCGGGTTGGTTGTAGGAACAACACCCGCTATGATGCCAACCGGTTCGGCGATTTTCTTTATTCCGAACGATTTATCTTCTTCGATTATTCCGCATGTCTGGCAGTCTTTATATTTGTTGAAAATGTATTCTGCGGCGAAGTGGTTTTTGATAACCTTGTCTTCAACGATTCCCATGCCTGTTTCCGCAACGGCTTCTTTTGCAAGACGGATTCTTTCCGCGTTTGCGGCAATCGCTGCCTTGCGGAAAATTTCATCGACCTGCTCCTGTGTAAATTCAGCGTATTTTTTTTGTGCCGATTTTACTGTTTCGATCAGCTGTTCAAGCTCGTTAATATTTGTGATATTTTTCATATAATCCCCTCCTGATCGGGTTTCTTGCGGTCAAAATGCTGAAAATATGCGTCATGGTCAAGGAAAAAATGTCAAAAATCAATAAAAATGTGAAAAAAATCACACGAGTGTGAAAAACTAATGTTTTTTCAGCATTCACCTGTTAAATTTACCCGGTTTAAGGACAATTAATTATAGATTTTCATATAAGAAATTGTAATTATATGATCATTGACTGATCCGGTTTACGTAGTTTTTAGCGCATTAGATTATTTGCCGATAGAGCCTGTTGTTGAAGCTCTAAAAAATGCTTGCCGGTAAAGGCGCTAAGTTTCCTTATAAACAATCAGCTCATAGGAATGCCGGGTAAGATGAAAAACATAAGAAATTTCTCTATTATTGCACATATCGATCACGGAAAAAGCACGCTTGCCGACCGTATAATCGAAAAATGCCGTCTCGTTGATGACCGGAATAAGGTCGATCAGATGCTTGATACGATGGATATTGAGCGTGAAAGGGGAATTACGATTAAGGCTAATGCCATCACTCTCAAATACAGTGCGAAAAACGGCGAAGATTATATTTTTAATCTTATCGACACACCGGGGCATGTTGACTTCGCCTACGAAGTTTCGCGCGCGCTTGCTTCATGCGACGGAGTTCTTCTGGTTGTAGACGCGACTCAGGGTGTTGAAGCGCAGACAATCGCGAATCTTTATCTCGCGATGGAAAATGATCTCGAAATAATTCCTGTTATTAATAAAATCGATATGCCCGCTGCAGATGTTGAAAAAACAAAACACAGCATTGAAAAGACTCTGGGTCTTGATGCTGATCACGCCGTTGCAGTTTCTGCAAAAGAAGGCATAAACATCGAAGAGCTTCTTGAGAAAATTGTTGAATATATTCCTGCTCCGAAGGGTGATATTAATAAACCTCTTTCGGCATTGATCTTTGATTCTTATTTCGACAAATATGTCGGTACTGTCGTAAAGGTTAGAATATATGACGGTGAAATAAAAAAAGATGATGTCATCAAAATGGTTTTTTCCGGCAGAGAATATACCGTTAATGAAGTCGGTGTTTTCAGGCTTAGTCTTGAGAAACGCGACAGGCTTCTGCCTGGTGAAGTCGGCTACGTTATAGCGAACATTAAATCGGTTACCGATACAAAAATCGGCGATACTATTACGCTTGCTTCAAATCCGTGCGCCGCTCCGTTAAAGGGTTTCCGTGATGCGAAACCGATGGTTTTCGCGGGTCTTTATCCGATGTTTTCCGACGAGTACGAGGCATTGCGTGAGGCACTTGCTAAACTGAAGCTGAATGATGCTTCTTTGCTTTTTGAACCGGATAATTCTTATGCACTCGGTTTCGGTTTCCGCTGCGGTTTTCTCGGTCTTCTTCATATGGAAATTATTCAGGAACGTCTCGAAAGGGAATTTGATATCTCTCTCGTTACTACCGCTCCGAGTGTTGAGTATCACGTGACTACAGTTCAGGGTGAAACGCTTGTAGTTGATAATCCCGTGAAGCTTCCTGATCCGGGAATGATTGAAAGCATAGAAGAACCTTTCGTTGCCACGACAATCATCACTCCTAAGGAATATATAGGAAATTTGATGAATCTTATCATGGAATGCCGCGGCATCCAAAACGATATGAAATATGTCGATGAAAACAGGGTTGAAATTCACAGCGATCTTCCGCTTTCTGAAATCGTGTTCAATTTCTATGATAAGCTTAAAAGTTATTCGAAAGGTTATGCTTCGTTTGATTATGAATTGAAGGATTACAGAAAATCAAAAATGGTGAAATGCGATATTCTGGTTCATTCTGAACCGGTCGACGCTCTTTCATTTATAGTTCATACGGACAAGGCATACAATAGAGGCAAGGAAATCATTGAAAAGCTCAAGGATATTATCCCGCGCCATCAGTTCCAGATACCTTTGCAGGCGGCCGTCGGA
>JAKPJF010000099.1 GCA_029554345.1 Spirochaetota bacterium
TCTGGAACAGGAAGCGAAGTAACACCTTTCGCGGTTGTGACCGATGAAAAAACCGGTTTCAAATATCCTATCGCGGATTACGAACTTACACCTGACATGGCAATAGTTGACCCTGAGCTTACCATGAGCATGCCGAAGTCACTTACAGCTTTCTCAGGAATAGATGCCCTTACTCATGCGCTTGAAGCATATGCTTCTGTACTCGCAAGCGATTACACCAACGGAATAGCTCTCGAATCAATGAGACTTCTGTTTAAATATCTTCCGCTTGCTTACACCGAAGGAACTACAAACGTTAAGGCACGCGAAAAAGTTCAATACGCTTCTACACTTGCGGGCATGGCATTCGCAAATGCTTTCCTCGGAATATGCCATTCAACCGCGCACAAATTAGGCGCGCGTCATCATCTGCCGCACGGACTCGCAAACGCGCTTATGATAAGTCACGTAATTAGATTTAATTCAACGGATGCGCCGATAAAACAGACAGCGTTTCCGCAGTATAAATATCCGAACGCTAAAGAGCGTTACGCGAAGATAGCTGACTTCCTCGGTCTCGGCGGAAAAACTGCCGACGACAAAGTGAACAAACTTATCGACGCGATAGAAAAACTGAAAGCCCAGCTCAACATACCGAAAACAATCGCCGAAGCTTCGGTCGGTGAAACGGAATTCTTTGTGACACTTGATGAAATGAGCGAGCAGGCATTTGACGACCAGTGCACCGGAGCAAACCCAAGGTATCCGTTGATCTCCGAGATCAAGGAGCTTTATACAAAAGCATACCGAGGATAACAAACACGCCGATAAGCAGGGATATCCTGTTTATTCACACCGATTTATTCCCCCTTGACCGGCAGAAATGCCGGTCGTTTTTTTAGGCGCGACACGAGGTCGCACCATTACCCGCGGGAAGAGCTTTAGCTCTTAGCGGGATAACGAAACATTTACCTCAGGGTTGTGTGCGATAATTTTATTGGTGTTATTATATCGAGACGGACCCGGATGTCCGTTAAGAACAAGCAATATGCTATTACCTCAAATAGCATATTTACACGAGGTGCTCCTAGCGATGCCTTTTATTGCAACCTCCTGTTGCATATTGAAGGCATCGCTTTGCAGGGCTCGTTCCTGCTGCCTTTTAAATCCGATTTGTCCATTTCTTTTGCATCGCCCAAAAGAAATGGACATTATCCGAGCGCTGATCCATCCGTGGGCGCTCGGACTTGTGTACATCCTTGTACGTATGGAAAAGTCGTCGCCCTATTGTCACGATGACGATAGCGAGACTCTGCGCCACGATGGCGCGATAAAGAGTCGAGCCGTCGCCGCGCGGCTCTTGTCGCGCAGAACTCGCCGAACCGCTTTCAGCGGATTCGGCCAGAACCCCTGCGCTCCGATCAGAGATAAATTTGCCTTAGGCAAATTTTGATTATTGTTCTATTCGTTATTATTTTCTAAAGCACATAGCATACTTGCGAATTGAGTTTAATGTTTACTTGTCACACGACAATAGCCAAAAGCCATAACACAAATGGCAAAATAATTTATCCGTCTTTCATTTATGAAATTATGTTTGATGATGGCGAAAAAATTCAGATATTTATTTTTTGGATTTCAGAGAAATGTTTCAGGTGAATACCATTATTATATAGTAAACACATGCTAAAAAAACTCCATTGAATCTTTAATAAATTCACCATTTTCATCAAATAAAAATGTATAGGTTCCACTTTTGACTAATTGCCAAATACGATCCACATCATTTCCATACTTATCACGCAACCTAATGTCACTTATTAAATCTTTAACCAATGGGAATAATATTTGCCCTCTATCTTTAACCATAATATTATCAATTTCAACCATTTCTGGAACTTCAGCTCTTATTGTAAATTGATTTGTATTTTCAAATGTCGTATAATAAGTTGGTTTTTTCTAATCTTTTGATTAATTAATATTAGATTTGCAAATACTTCTCTGCACTGCAATGGAGACAATGGTGATGTAAGCCGACACAACTCTTTGCCATAAAGAGAAAGCGAACCGCACGAATCATTTAGGATTGCAATGATACAAATATCATTCATTCGAAGCAAAACGGCTTTTCCATCATAAGTGTCACAATAATCAAAATTACTATAATATGACAATACTTTCGCTGGTAATATTACAATTGTTCCAAAAGCATCTTGTGAAATATTACATTTTGTATAAAATGATCGAGCAACACAATGAATATGATGCATTGTTTCCCAATCATATAATTCACCAATTTTCAAATCTGAACTTCTAAAATCTCTGTCTATTCGTAGAAAATTATCCTTCAAGTGTGATTTAATATAAATAAGAGAAAGCCAAACGAAAATTGTCCGTATTCCATTAAATTTAACATGCTCAGTCAAAAAAGTATAATCCTGCGAAAATAGCTGACTAATAGGATTTTCGACTTCTTTACCTAGCAACGAATTACATTCTTTACAACATGGAATTTTATAATTGTAATATTTAAATCGAGCAAGATTAGGAAGCGCAATAGATTTAGAATGAAGATTAAATTTTCGCAAAATCCAATCAGGAAGAATGTGTTCATTATTAAATTCCTTTTCTGACTCTTTTGCACCGCATATAAAACAAACTTCACCTTTACATATTTCATTTTTAAATTTTTCAACACTTAAATATTTATAAATACCATCAATAATAACCGACTTATCAAGTGTCAAAATCACTTTTCTATACACCTATTTATTATTACAATACTTCAAAATACTTTTGGTCATTCCATATAGCAGACACGTGCAGACCATATTTTTCACTAAAGGTAAAATGAAATTTTGAACCGATTACCACGAGTAGCAAGGCGAATATCCAGCGCAGCGTGTAGCAATATTTAGTTGAAGTAAACGCATTACTTAGAAAAGTCTACCATAAAAATAATACCCGCCAAAATCCCAATTGGCAATACTACAATAATTGTTCCGAAAATAATATTAAGTATGGATTTTAGCAAGCTGAACCGCTGTATTTCCGATAGCATTATTACAAATACAACAATCGACCAAATTGATAAAGCAATCGCGAGTCCGATCCAAACATCAGCAACAATAACATTACTAATAAAATATTTATCAATTATCTCAGGATTCAAGAAATTCGCAATAAATAACGGAATGCTAAATAGCAACAACCATAGCCTGACCGAGTTGGCCCAATATAAGGAAAGAATGATTTTTCTTAAATTCGATTCTCCTTTAAGAAGCTTCCCCGTTATATAAATAGCCCATGAAAAAAAGAGAAAAAAAAGGTTTAACATAATGAAATGTTTGATCATAATTGTTACTGAAAAAGATTTACCGGGAAGAAACACTGAAGAATATGTCCCTACTCCTATTACGATAAGAAAGGTTATTATAGAAGCTGATAATAATGAATTTTCTTTATTTATAATAGATATTGCCATTCGCGGCTTTTTGATTAACAGAAGAAAAGGATGCTTAAATATTGATTTCATTTATACAACTCCAAATTAATTGCTTATTACATCTAATCGACAAAAATTTACAACATTGCGGCGACCATATCTCTAAGATGTACTAGAGATCAAGAAGCAAAGAAACTATATTTTGTGCAATGAAGCTCCGACTCTTTTCTTTTTTATTATTTTTCCTATTATAAATCCAATAAGATAATATTGAATAGATCCGAATATCCCCATAAAGATAAAAGGCATAACATAATTAACAATCATGTAATCATATTGAATTATAGACGTTAAAACATTATCATAGAAAATATATGCCAATGATATTGGTACAGTATACTGAACATATAACAACCATAACAATACCGATTCTCCATCTTGAAGTATATATCTGTATATAATAATTCCTCCAATAATAACATTTAACAAATACGTCAAAGAAAAAGATAGTCCAAGGAAGGATGGTTTTTTAGTTGTTTTAGAATAAATTATTGTTTCAATAATTATTATTATAAAAAACATCAGAAAAACAGTATTGATTGCTATCATTGATTACTCTCTATAATTATTTGGCGGTTCTTCGAACAGCTTCATTCATCCATAATACTCAAAACATACCAATTTAATTCAATCACAGAACTCTTTCTTTTCAGAACTCAATTCTACAGGATCCGAGTGTACCAAAGTTAATACACTCAACAAACATCACGAAACACCTATCTTTGTGCACAATGTTGTTGAAAATGTCAAATCCAAAACAAACCGCTCACCACAGAAAATGATGAATGACAAAAAGAACACCAAAACCATTCGGCAAAGCCGAATACATTATAAGCGCAGACTATCGCAGTCATTACGAAGTAATGCGCGATAGTTCTGTCGCGACAAAGAGCGGGCGGGGATTTCAAAAGGGGCGGGGCTGGCGATTGAAGCCCGGTCCCTTTTGATCTTATCGCATGAGACCATGCGAACAAGGAATCTCAAAGGCGAAGCCTTTGATTGTATCCCGACACTCGAGGAAAATAAGTGGATTTCAAAGGCGCCAGCCTTTGACAACAAGTCCGGTGACCGGACAAACCGGATTTTAAAGGTGCGAAGCACCTTTTGGTTTCTGCATGATCCATGCAGGAAATGAATACATAAGGCGAAGCCTTATGAAAAGTAAGCTCAACTCTTGAGCAAAACCCGAATATAATTCTTCCACACAAAGATGAATTTTTTCAATTCAAAAAGTAGACGGCCGCGGCCTGTTCCGAGAAGCATCATAATTGAAAAGATTGCAATAAATATTAAGGCGGAATAAAATCTGCTTCCGAAAACTGAAGCAAATGCGTCAAAAACTGAAATCTGTTCCGGCGTTTCTTTTTTTACCGCTCCGCTTAATGTAAAATTTCCGTTCTTGCGCCTGATTATTTTTCCGTCTTTTAACGCTGCTGCAATAAAAGAATACTCACCCGTCGGCAGATTTTCAATTTTAAACTCACCTGTTTCATTTCTATAAACCGCTTCATCCGTTCCTTTCTTTAAAATCAGTTCGAAAAAGCCGTCGCGGATTTCCTTAGAAGAAATCTTAATATCAACGGAATGTGTTCCCGGCACAACCGTATATTCAAGCGTAACGGGCTTTCCGAAATATTGAACCGGCTGGGTTATTATCACAGAATCATCTTTTACCTTCGCGATATTTTTATATTCACCGGGAGTAAGCTTTGCCGCAGAACCGACGATAATTTCATACAGCGCGACTTTTCCCGGCATATCGGTTTTATCAACAGCTTTTACCGCAAAGAAATATCTGCCCTCTTCAAGATCCGTAAATGAAGTTTCCGTATTTTCCGTAAATGTTTTTGGCGGTGAAGGTTTCTCTTTTGCGATGCTGTAATAATATCCCTTCACGCGCACATCATCTTCAAGATTCCAGCTTAGCGAGCCTGATGACAAAGGGGTTCCCTTCCCTTCAGGATGCGTCTTCGATTCGATAGCGGGCATCGGAAGCTGTGTGCGGCTCACCATCAAAGGATAGCTCAGAGTACGGCTGTAATTACCTGCCTTATCAACAGTTCGAATATGAAAATAAGTTATTCCGTCTTCGAGAAACGGAACCTCATAATATCTCGTGTTAGCTCCGACGTTAACTACAGTCGGATTGAAATAACGTTCGCGGTTTACAGCAAGTGCATATCCTTCGATTCCGGACTCATCTACAGGTGCATTCCATCTTATCTGCGCCGATGACAAGCGCGTCCACTTATTCTGTGGGTGAGTCGCCGAATAAACAAAAGGAATTTCAGCATTCGTGTCCGAAAATTTTCCGTAGACGGAACCGCCCTCATTCCAGAGAGCAAGAATTCTGCTGCCGAAAGAAAGCGAGCGCGGATTATATGCCGGGCCTCTTCCTTCGGATAATTTAACCGGTTCAGTTATTTTTCCATCAGGCGAGATTTTTACAGATGATATGCTGTTTTTTCCTCCGCGTGCGTCATAAAAAAATGCGAAAATATTATCTCCGCCTAACGAAGCCGTTGGATAATAACAGTTCGCGTTTGTATCAAAAACCAGTACAGGCGGCGAGAAGCTTCCGGACTCGCCCATTACGCTGTAATTTATCTTCCAGTTTCCGCCATCATTATTCTGAAAGAAGCAGTAAACTTTTCCGCCCGATAACAGAAGTGACGGACGCGAATCGTTTCCGGTTGAATTGGTTATATTATCAAATCCCGAATAAGTTTTTCCATAATCATTCGAACGCATTATAAAAATGTCATCATTAAGTATTCCGCCCTTGGACGACTTTCCCTGCCATGCTATGTAAACATTGGCGCCGGAAGAAGCTATTGACGGAAAAAACGCACCGCGGAATTCCCTGCTGAGAACTGTTATTTTTTCTGCCGGTGAAAAATTTAAATCAGTACCCGCGATGGACTGATATAGATTAAACTGTTCATTTTCATACGAGTGATAAATTACATGGAGCTCGTTTTTATCATCATAAAATATCAACGGTATAAAATCCATTTCTGTTTTGAAAATCAGCTTTTCAGGAGATGTAAATACCCCGCCGTAATCCGAAGAAAACGAATAAAATATACGGTACGAATTCTCTTCTTCGCTGTACGACTGCCAAACTATGAATATTTTTCCATTGGATGAAATAGCTACGCGGGGATTCATGTTAGGGAAACCTTCCCGCTCTGCGTATGATGCTATCAGTTTCGGATCAAAAAAATTTTTTCCGCCGTTTAGCGACGTAGATGAATAAATGTTGCGTTTTCCCTTCTCTCTGCCTTCAAAAGCGACAACTGCGAAATTTCCCTTCGAAAAAGCGTCAAAACTGGAAAGGTTAATTCTTGAAGGAATAACCTTAAACGGTTTTTCCCATCCGACAGGAGAAGTCAGAGGAATACCTGTAGAAAACATTATCCAGAGAAAAACTGCCGCCGGAATAATGAAAAGCCCGGCTCTTCGCCTGACAGAAGCCTTTCCTGATGAATAGAAAGATCTGACGATTATTTTCTGTAAAAACTTTATAAGCATCAGCTCCCCTTAACAGCCTGAGGGCAAAAAGCACCTCTTAGATAAATAATCGGATAAAAGACATGGAATCAAGCAAAAATACTTTACAAATCAGATAAAAGATATCCAGATTAGAATTTCATGCGGAGCTTTAAATAATCTGAAAAGATTGCCGGAGTTTTCACGGTTTTTTAAAGTTCAGAGTGCAGACGCTTTAAAAATGTACGCATAATCAATCGGAGTTCACATGGAGCTTAAGGATATTATCCGCACGAACAAAGACAGAATATTCATGGTTGATCCTGAATGTTTTATAATCTATACCGGAAGCGAGCTTGATGATCCTCAGCCTTTCATCAGAATAGGCAACTGGGCGGAACTTCCTGCTGATCTTATACCTCTGATTGAAAATATAATTATTCCCGACAGACTGATCGGAAATCCCTCAAATGAACAGTTCAACATCGACATAGACTATCTTCCGACAAACCGCTATATCGGATCGAAAGGACTAGTCAAAAGATATCTGGACTATCAGAAAGTTTTCTGCCTTGATCTCAAAAACGCCGAAATCGTAGATGCCGAAAAAGATATTCCTGAAATTACCGCCAAAAGCAGCATTTCAGACAAGGATTCATTCATCGGCATTTTTTACAGCGACGGAAATTTCAAGATTCATCACAATAAATCCGATCTGTTTAATCTTTCAGAATCATTCAAAACATCATTCAGCGACATCGCTCTCAATGAAAAGCTCGCTGAAATTTCCAGAAAAATCGACGGTACAGGTTTCTTTATAACGGAAGATAATCCCGTTTTCTTTAAACAGAATACGATGGTATCATATCTCTTTCCTTCGCGCTATTTTGAAGTTTTCGCATCTCTCGGCATCAATCCCAAATTCATATCAGCAATAATTCATCCTTCGGCGAATTATCTCAATACTTCGAAATTTCTTAAATGGAAAAACTACTGCCGTTCCAAAATTAAATTTTTCTGCGATCATTCAGAAGATTTTGACCTCATAAAAAGACTCTTCTCCGATACACAGCTTTCTTTCGAACGATTTACATCATTCAAATATTCTTCCGGCGGACTCGAAATAAATGGAATTCCGGGATCATATAACACCGAAATAAAAACAGACTCAAACGGAAAGAAGATTAAATACCTTTTCATAAAAGGCGAAACCGGTTTCAAAGACGCTCTCAAAAAGAAATATGACGCCATATTCATTTCTTATTCGGTTTTTGAAGAAAAATCAGCGCTTATTCGTTCATGCGAAATTCCTTATGCAGTAATCGACGATGGGAACCCTTCTTTCTCTAAAATCTTAAAAACTGAAATAACCGCTCTTTGCGGAAACGCGGAATTCAATATTAAAAAAGCAACCCGCGAAGAAATGAAGAATATTCTTACTTCAATGCTCAGGATTATTCCTTTTTCTGAAACTGACGAATTCGTCACAGAGTGTTCCGGATATTCATCAAAAACAAATGAACTTACCAATACAGATTATTTTAATATTATTGCAGCACTGAAATTCATTATCGCTTTCAGCGAATCGCGTAAAACTGTTCAAAATGCAAAAAGTACCCTCAGAAATTTCCTCGCATCTTCAGGGCACGAATCAAAACACCGTTCGCAGGGAACTATTTTCTGCGTTTACCTTGTCAGCGGAATAATCATTAACACTGCAGAAGGCGCGATATACCGGGAAGTTAAATTCATTTCCGATCATGTTTCCGAAGATCTGCCTGAAATCATTTCACTATCCCCGCAGGAAAAATCAACTGCACATAAAATCATCACAGACAGGGCACGTCTTGCTGAACTCATAAAGATTCTTATAACTAAAAGTTCTCATCGCGAATATGTAAACAAACTAGAAGACGCAATAAAACGCAGAAAAGAAATATTCTCAAATAAAATAATCAGCAAGGATGACATTTTAACATCAGGTGAAACATCGGCAAACAATCATCCGGTTGCGAAAATTCCTGTAATCGGAAAAATTTTCACCTCGTTGACGCAAAAACCGTCACAGTACGAGTATACTGCAGAAGATTTTCAGTCAAAAGAAGAAATTTCCGAAATATGCAGGGAAATAAAAAACGATTCGCTTAAATCGGATAATTTTTCGCTTCCTCAGATTAGAGAAGGAATAGATTTTTTAAATGCACTTCTGCGTTCACCTGCATTTTTTGAAGCGTGGAAGAATTCAGCGAAAAACAAATCAGTAAAACTTCCCTATTCCATGAGAAAAAATGCCGAGAAGCAGAAAGCCTTATCGACTCTTGATTTCAATTCTCTTTCAAGCGGTGATAAAAAAAATCTGGCGGCATTCAACAGAACAATTATTGATATGACATACCGTACGAAGATTAAGTCCACAGAAACTAATGACACTTCTAAAGATGAAATTTTGAAATCAATAATCAGACATAAAAAAATCATCATTCCGGTCAGTGCATTACTTCTTATTCTTCCATTGCTTCTTTTATTTTATATTCAGAAAAACAAACCGATTACCGGTGGTGATATTTCATCAGAGAATAATATAGTATCAGTCAAAGCTTCAGAAACAAAAACTTCAACGGGAATGAAAACTATTGAGCCGCCTGCAAAAATTGACCGTGAGAAAATCGAACGCGATCTCGAAAAAGTACTTCCTTCAAAACCGAATCTTGCCGGCTGGGATTACGAGGTTTTTGTAATGGCAAACAGAATCGCCATTACAAACAATTATTCTCCGATTCTTGAAAACCAGTTCGGCAAAAAAAATCCCAACTGGATATATCCCGACAATATTTTCATCATTCCTACCGGCGAACGAATCATAGTTCAAAAAGGCGACACCCTCTGGAAAATTGCAGGAGACTTTCTTCTGATAGCTCATGACAATTTCACAAAAACGTATCAGAAAATATCCGATCAAATAAAAGACGGAGAAAAACCTGACAAGAAACTGATTGCTGAAGCTAAGAACTGGGCTTTTACAGGACATGACAAGGCTCTATTGAAAAGCGTTTCAGAAAGATGAGAGAAGACAAAATCAATTTTTATATGGAACCGGTTGAAATTGAAATATATTTCAAAAAAGCCGGTACTGTAAAAACAATCATAAAAGAACTGTACATTGAACTCATCGATGAACTTCCGTCTTTCGAAAAAGGACGTATGATTTTTCAGCATTTCACCGACGAAGGTACGCCCATAGATATTCTTGAAGCACAGAATATTTTTCCGGAAATTATTCTACCTGTTACGGTATCGTATTTTCAATACATGGATCTCTATGAAAAACTGAGTTTCCACTTTCAATCAGGAATAAACGGAAGTACGGAAAGCTGGAGACAGGCATTATATCTGACAGAACTGCTCATGAAGTTTGAGCCTACGCTTGCGTCGCTTGAATACATCGGTGATTTCCATACTTACAATCTAAACTTCCTCATAAGAAAGCTCAACACCCTGCAGCAGCAGTTTATTTTGGAAGATTCCACTGTAATTTATCTCATAACCCGCAAAAGAAAAGCTCATGAAAATGAAGCGCCCGACAAGGAATTTGATAAACTTGTGGAGCTCTGGCAATACAACATCAAAGAAAAATTATACTGACTCAGGTGAATCCAAAAGCTTAACATCGGGATTATTTTTAAGAAAATAATCCATTGACCATGTGTTCGGAAAAAGTGCTACCGCGCGGCCTCTGTCATCTTCCGCCACAGCGGAATTACTCGGCAGAATAGAACGTATCTCGTCGGCATCCCCGCCGATCCAGCGCATCACTTCCCACGGCTTGGTTTCAAGATTAGATTCGACTCCATATTCATCACGGAGCCTGTACTGCAGAACTTCAAACTGAAGCGGGCCAACCGCTCCGAGAAGAGGCATAACCGCACCGTATTCCTTCATGTAAAAAGTCTGAACGATATCTTCAGCAAGAAGATGTTCAAGACCTTTCTTGAAAGATTTGTTTGCTGAAACCGAACTGCTCTTCAAATATGCGAAACATTCAGGCGCGAAACGCGGAATCTCATTATATGAAACCGAAGGATCAGTGCTTAAAGTATCGCCGATTTTAAAATCCGCATTTGTAATAAAGCCGAGTATATCACCCGGATACGCTTCTTCAGTCGTTTCGCGCTCACGTCCGAAAACGGTATGAACGCTCGAAAGACGAACCTTTTTCTGTGTGCGGAAATTAATAACGTTCATATCTCTTGTGAATTTACCGGAACAGATTCTTGCAAAAACCATTCTGTCACGGTGAACAGGATTCATGTTCGTCTGAATCTTGAAAACGAATGCCGAGAAGGTATCGCTTTCAAGAGGAAACGGCTCGCCTTCAACATTACGTGCCGTTGGCGGCGCAGAATGATCAAGAAATCCGTTCAAAAGAAGCTCGACTCCGAAATTGTTAGCAGCACTTCCCCAAAATACCGGCGTAGTCCTTCCGGCAAGAACGGCATCAAAATCAAAACCTTCCTGCGCGCCGTCGAGAAGTTCAATCTCCTCAAGTATAGTCTCATATGAACTTTCTGAAAGCAATTCCTTAACAAAAGGATCCTTTATATCATGAATCGAAACAGGCGCCTTGTACGCTCCGCCTGTAGTACGTTCAAAAAGATGAACGCTTTTATTCATCCTGTCATACACACCCTTGAAAAACGGTCCGCTTTCAAGAGGCCAGTTAACAGGAAACGCATGAATCTTGAGAACCTTTTCAAGCTGGTCAAGAAGATCAAGCGGCGGCATTGCCGGACGGTCGAGTTTATTCATGAAAGTAAAAATCGGAACGCCGCGTTTTTTGCAGATCTCAAAAAGTTTGATGGTCTGATTTTCAATACCCTTACCTGCATCGATTACCATTATAACGGCATCGACGGCAGTAAGAACACGGTAAGTATCTTCGGAAAAATCCTTATGCCCCGGCGTATCAAGCAGATTTAATCTGTAATTCTTATACTCAAACTGAAGCAGGGTCGAAGAAATAGAGATTCCTCTTTTCTTCTCAAGCTCCATCCAGTCGGAGGATGTTTCTCTCTGCTTCTTCTTGGCCGTTACCGAACCCGCTAATTCAAGCGCGCCTCCGTACAGAAGAAGTTTTTCTGTAAGTGTCGTTTTTCCGGCATCCGGATGTGAGATGATGGCGAATGTACGCCTTCTCTCGATTTCATTTCTAATATCGGAACTCATATTCTCTCTTAAAATTTCATTTTTTCAGCAAATGCTGTTTCACTTCTGCATGATAATCCTGCAGAGCCCTGACGGTAATACTGCAGTTTTTCATTCTGATTATTCCTTCCACCGCGGCCTTAATAGCCGAACCTGTTGTGATGATAGGAATCTTATATCTTAAAGCAACCTGTCTGATAAGATTGCTGTCGCTCTTCGGAGCCTTTCCTCGAGGAGTGTTGAAAATCATATCTATTTCATTATTCTTGAGCAAATCAAGTATGTTCGGTCTTCCCTCGCTGACTTTATTAACCGTTGAACATTCCATTCCATTGCTCCGTAAAAACTCAGCTGTGCCGCCGGTAGCGAGGAATTTAAAACCTTCTTTATACATCATCAAAAGATCCGGAGCAAGATCCGAACGGCTGCGCTCATTCAGTGATACAAAAATTGATCCTTCAAGTGGCAGGCAATCACCGGCCGCAAGAGCAGATTTATAGAAAGCCTCGCCGAAATCGCGGGCAATTCCCATTACCTCTCCTGTTGATTTCATTTCAGGAGAAAGAACAACATCAACTCCCGGAAATTTATTAAAAGGAAGAACCGCTTCTTTTACGGAAATATAAGGAGTTTCAAATCTATCAGAAAGACCGAAATCCTTAAGTTTAGCACCGAGCATTACCTTGAGCGCGATTTTTGCCAGAGGTATGCCTTTTGCTTTGGACACAAAAGGAACCGTTCTTGATGCGCGAGGATTAACTTCGAGCACATAAACTACATCATTCTTAAGTGCAAACTGAATATTGATAAGTCCGATAACATTAAGCTCGAGTGCAAGAGCCGCTGTCTGGCGTGTGATCTCTTCTATGATTTCTTCTTTAATTCCAAGAGGCGGAATAACGCAGGCAGAGTCTCCTGAATGAATTCCGGCCTGTTCTATATGGCGCATAATCGCACCGATATAAACGTCTTTTCCGTCACAGATTGCGTCTACATCGATTTCAGCCGCGTCTTCAAGAAATTTATCTATGAGCACTGGATGCTCAGGAGTCAGTTCAACCGCAGTCTTTATATACTCAATAAGCGATTCCTGGTCATAAATGATGCACATCGCTCTTCCGCCGAGAACATATGACGGACGCGCAAGAACAGGATAGCCTATCTGGCCAGCTACGCGGAGTGCGTCTTCCTGTGAAAAAGCAATTCCGTTCTCAGGCTGGTTGAGTCCGAGTTTCTTAACAACATCAGAAAAACGTTCGCGGTCTTCTGCTCTGTCAATTGAATCGGGCGAAGTTCCGGCGATATTCACACCGTTTTCAAGAAGCTGGCGCGAAAGCTTGAGCGGAGTCTGTCCGCCGAACTGAACAATAACCGCCTCAGGCTTTTCTCTTTCATATATGTGAAGAATATCTTCAAGAGTCAAAGGTTCAAAGAAAAGTTTATCAGAAGTATCATAGTCGGTTGAAACAGTTTCCGGATTCGAATTTACCATGATGGATTCTATTCCGAGCTCTTTGAGCGCAAAAGAAGCATGACAGCAGCAGTAATCAAATTCAATTCCCTGACCTATTCTGTTAGGTCCGCCGCCGAGAATCATTACTTTCTTAGTGTCGGTTTTGCGCGCTTCGTCGCAATCGTCATATGCCGAATAGAAGTAAGGAGTATACGCTTCGAATTCTCCTGCACATGTATCTACAAGTCTGTAACCCGGTTTTATCGAATTCGCGTTTCTGAAATCGCGGATTGTTTTTTCGCGGTTTTTTACCGCAGTCGAATATTCTTTCTGCGAGTCGCTGCCCTTTTCGTAGATGCGTGAAAGATTTTCCGCATCGGTAAGATAACCGAGCTGTCTGTCCGAATAACCTAGTTTTTTCATTTTTAGCACATTCGAAACAGTCAGTCCGTTCATACGGACATCTTCAACGAATGTTTTTTCGGCATCAACAAGCTCTTCAATCTGCCAGAGAAACCATCTGTCAATTTTGGTAAGCTCAAAAATTCTATCAACTGACCAGCCGAGCTTGAGTGCAAGCTTTACATAAAATATGCGGAGATCATGAGGAGTACGCAGACCGTTTTCAAGAAGATCTCTCTGCTGAAAAAGCGGCTGACGGTGAATCATTCCTTCGAGCTTCAGATTTGCATCAGAACCGAGACCGTATCTGTCGATTTCAAGCGAACGCATCGCCTTCTGTAATGATTCCTTGAATGTGCGTCCGATTGCCATAGTCTCGCCGACTGATTTCATCTGCGGCCCGAGTCTTGTGTCCGCACCCTGAATTTTTTCAAAATTCCATCTAGGAACTTTTACTACAACGTAGTCAATTGTAGGCTCAAAAGAAGCCGGAGTCTCGCGAGTAATGTCATTATTTAGTTCATCGAGAGTATAACCGACTGCAAGTTTCGCAGCGATCTTGGCTATTGGGAATCCCGTAGCCTTTGAAGCAAGAGCGGATGAACGGCTAACACGCGGATTCATTTCTATTACGATGACTCTTCCAGTATCAGGATTTACTGCAAACTGAATATTCGATCCGCCTGTATCGACCCCGATCTCACGAATGATGTTGATCGACATGTCACGCATGTTCTGGTATTCTGCATCAGTCAATGTCTGTTGAGGAGCAACTGTGATTGAATCTCCGGTATGAATACCCATCGGATCAAGATTTTCGATTGAGCATATGATAACTACATTATCCGCCTTATCACGCATAACCTCAAGCTCGTATTCTTTCCACCCGGCAATCGATTCTTCGAGAAGAACCTGGCTGATAGGAGATTCATCTAGACCTTTTCTCACAAGATCAACAAAGTCTTCCTTGTTATAAACGAAATTACCGCCTGTTCCGCCCAGAGTAAACGCCGGACGTATAATCAGAGGAAGCTTGATATCTTCAAGAAGTACGAGCGCCTCGTCAATAGTAGAAGCAAAACCAGACCTCGGAAGATCTATTCCGATTTTAAGCATCGCTTCTTTGAAAAGTTCGCGGTCTTCGGCTTTTTTGATAGCTTCAATATTCGCGCCTATTAGCTCAATCTTCATCCGGTCAAGAACACCGTTGTTATAAAGTGCAAGTGCCGTATTTAGAGCGGTCTGACCTCCGACAGTCGGAAGTATAGCGTCAGGTTTTTCAATTTCGAGAATCTTTTCAACTGCTGCGGGGGTTATCGGTTCAATATAAGTTCTATCGGCAAGGTCAGGATCGGTCATAATTGTCGCGGGGTTCGAATTAATCAGAACAACCGTATATCCCTCTTCCTTTAGAGCCTTGCAGGCCTGGGATCCTGAATAGTCAAACTCGCAGGCTTGGCCGATAACAATCGGTCCCGAACCTATTATCATTATTTTTTTAATATCGGTACGTTTAGGCATTATATCCCTCTTTGAATGTTTTCAGATGGAAAAGAATGTACAAGAGCGGTAAAACCTGAGAATTTTTCAGGGTTAACCTCATATAAAGGCAATTTATGGGCATTCTTTGTCAATAAAAAATATTGAACATCGGCAGATTATATGCCCAAACAAATAATCCGTTGACAGCTATTGTCGTATATAATAGGATTTCGGCGGATATTCTTATCCATCGGGTTAAATTAATGAAAATTAAATTCTGGGGAGTCCGGGGTTCCATTCCGACCCCGCTTGATTCTAATGAAATATATGACAAGTTGAAAGAAACGCTAGATCTTATGACCTTACATGACGTCAAAAGCGATTCGGCTAAAAAAGCTTTTCTCGATTCACTGCCGATATCACTCCGGGGCACTTACGGCGGTAATTCTACCTGTCTTCAGGTTATTCCCGATTCCGGAGACACGATAATCATAGACTGCGGAAGCGGTATTAAAAAACTCGGCAATGAACTCATGAAAACCGAATTCGGACGCGGCGAGGGAAATGCCAACATTCTGATAACCCATACGCACTGGGATCATATTCAGGGAATTCCATTTTTCATGCCTTTTTTTGTTCCGGGTAATCGCTTCACTTTCTATTCGCCTATAAAAGATCTCAAGAAACGCATAGAATATCAGCAGATTTTCACTCATTTCCCGGTAAATCTTGATTATATGAGCTCAACAAAAGAATTCGCAGAACTTGAAGGAGACAGCGAATTCGTTCTAAACGGAATAAGCATAATCAATAAAAGATTCCGCCATCCGGGAGGTTCTTTCGGCTATAGAATAGAAGAAAACGGAAAAACATTCTGTTTTACTTCCGACTGTGAATTTAACCTGGATGAACTCGACAACATAGGTTCGTATGAAAGCTTTTTCCGGAATGCTGATGTATGTGTCTTCGACGCACAATATACTTTCGATGAATCTGTAAATAAAATCGACTGGGGGCATTCATCCGCTTCAATAGCGATTGACATTGCCGCAAGATTCGGAGTAAAAAAACTGATTCTGTTTCACCACGATCCGGATTATAATGACAAAAAAATTGAACAGGTTCTTGCTAACGCGAAAAGCTATCTTTCAGTAAATAAAGAGAAGAAACGCTCCGACCTTGAAATAGACATTGCAATCGAAGGTAGCATCCTGGAAATATAATTATTCCGCTCTCTGCAGTTTCTGAATTTCTGATAGCTTGCCTAGAACGATTAAAATTGAATTTACGCGTATGATGTCGCCTGCCGAAGGCGCCATTTTCGTGTGATAGGACTCAGCATCTCCAGTATCTTCCGGTGTTTTAATTCCTATTACCTGACAGCTGAATCTTGATGTTATTTTAAGCTCCGCAAGAGTCTTTCCTATAAATGAATTCGGCGGAATTACCTCAACTATACCGTAATCATCAGTAACAGGCAAATAATCAAGCGCGTTCTTGAGAAGAATTTTATTGCCGAGTTTTACAGCTATATCTCTCTCCGGAAAAACAACTTCATGTACTCCGAGCTTATCGAGAATTTTTGCGTGATCTTCGGAAATTGCTCTCGCTACTATATGACGACAATGTAGCTCTTTCAGAAAAAGAGAAACAAGAATGCTCGAAGTCATATCCTGACCGATAGCGACTATTGCAGAATCATAATCACTTATCTGAAGTGATTCAAGAACTTCCTTCTGGGTGACATCACCGCAAACGGCAAAAGATATATAATCCTTGGCGCTGTTTACGACTTCGATGTTGGAATCGACACCGAGCACTTCAGCGCCGTTTTGAACTAATGTCTTGGCGATTGTTATTCCGAAATTGCCCAAACCAAAAACAACAATTTTTTTCATTTATCCCACCATTATATTTTCTTTAGGATATTTCAAGCTAACAGTTTTCTGATTAAACGTAAGAGACGCAAAAAGTGTCAAAGGGCCCAGTCTTCCCGTAAGCATTACTATGCATGTTAATATTTTACCCAATACCGTCATCTGGGGTGTTATTCCGACAGATAATCCGACAGTACCGAACGCTGAAGTTATTTCGAAAAGCGATGAAAGAAAAATATTTTTTATCTTAAACGCATCAAAATAAATTAGAAAAAATGTGGAAACAGAAACAAAAAACAAAGCCAGAATCAACAATGTCATTGCTTTCTCCAGAGTCTCTTTGTCGATTGTTCTCTTCCATAATACAAGATCGACAGCTCCCTTGAATTTTGAATAAATCAAAGAAAGAGTAAGCCAGAATGTCGTTGTCTTAACTCCGCCGGCAATTGAACCGGGAGATCCGCCGATAAACATCAA
>JAKPJF010000105.1 GCA_029554345.1 Spirochaetota bacterium
CGACTGTATCAGGCATTGAAAGATCCTGCATCCAGAGAAAGAAAGGCGCGCGCCACATATCGATTGAATTGCTTAATGCACTATAAAGTGCAAAGAAAAACGGCATCTGTATAATAAGCGGCAGACAGCCTCCGAGAGGATTAACTCCCGCGTTTTTATAAAGCATCATCATTTCTTTCTGAAGCTCCTGCGGCTTATCTTTATACTTAATCTTAAGCTCAGCCATTTTCGGAGAAAGCTCGGACATTTTCTTCATCGAGTTAGTAGATTTAATAGTAAGCGGAAGAAAAATGAGCTTAGTCAAAATAGAAAGAAGGATAATCGAAATACCAAGATTTCCGAACACTCCGTTTATACCGAATAGAATCTTGAGAACGACCCATCTGATCGGTTCAATCCATTTATTAATATCGACTGCTGGAGCAAGGCTTTTATCAACTGCAAGAAGTATATCCTTATTCTTTTCGGCAAGTGCAACTTTGATTTTGCGTTCGGCAGTATCTCCGCTTTTAAGTTTGGCATTTGAAGAAATAAGAGCAGTTCTGTGACCAGGTGCTTTTCTTGAATCGTATTTAACCGAATCCGCTTTAAAATTCTGAGGAATCATTACAAGAGAAATGAAACGGCTCGAAACACCTGCCCAAACGGGATTCTTTCCTTCTTTTGTGTCTGTTGCATCAGAAAACCATCCGCCGCCCTTTTCTCCTTTTTCAAGATCTTCCGGATCTTCCGAAAGAGCATAGATAGAGCTCGGTGCATTATAGTAACCTTCATAATTCTCAATCTGAGGACCGAGAAAATCCGGTGAAGTTATATATATGTTTCCGGAAGGAAATTCGAACTCATCGGGAGATGTATTTGTAATTCGAAAAGATACATCAAACGAATGAGTATCATTATTAAAAAGAAAACTTTTTTCGATAACAATATTCTTGCCGTTGATTACGGCAGAAAGAGCATAAACGATTTCATTGCCTTCAGCTTTTTTTACTTCCCAGATTTCGTCATCAAGAGAAGAACCCGAAAGAAGTTCCTTATCTGAAAAATACACCGGAAAATCAAGATATCCTTTTACGTCGAGTTTCTCACGTCCTGCGACAAGTTCTATCTGTTTTTCACCGTACTTAATG
>JAKPJF010000121.1 GCA_029554345.1 Spirochaetota bacterium
TATTCATAAAATTTATATTATCTAAGTTATTAAATAATAATAAAATAATTATTATTTTCTGGAAATTCATTCTTTTTGAGTTATAATCATTTAAAGGGAAAAGTGTATTTTCCAAATCGGAGGCTATATGGCTAAAATAACTTTAAAAGGCAATATCATTAATACATTCGGAAACCTGCCTGAAATTGGTTCGGCGGCTAAGGATTTTTTGCTCACCAAAACAGATCTGTCTGATGTTTCTCTGAAAGATTTCAGCGGAAAGCGCATTGTCATGAATATTTTCCCGAGTGTTGATACGGGAGTGTGTGCAACATCCGTCAGACGTTTCAATGCCGAACTCGATAAAATGAAAAACACGGTTGTTCTTTGTATCTCCGTTGACCTTCCGTTTGCACATCAGCGTTTCTGCGGTGCCGAAGGATTGAATAATGTAATTTCTTTAAGCGAAATGCGTGTCAGAAAATTCGGCGAAGATTACGGTGTTCGGATTATAGACGGTCCGCTTGCTGGTATATTTTCCCGTGCGGTTATTGTAATTGATGAAAGCGGAAAAATTATTTACACCGAGCAGGTTCCCGAAATAGCACAGGAACCTGATTACGCGCCTGTAGTTAAACTGCTTTCATGAATTATATTACCGGTAGAGCCGGTAATATAGAAATTCCTTAGGTTCGGTTTCTCCAGAATTAACGATTTTAATTTTGCGGATTTTTTGGAATCCGCATTTTTTAATTATTTTTTCTGAAGGAATATTGTCTGGTTCTACTATTGCCATCAGATATTCGATTTTTTTATTTTCCAAAACCCATTTTGAAAAAGCGGAAGCGGCTTCCGTCATATATCCTTTTCCTGCATATTTCTCGCTGATGAAATATGCCATCTCTATCTCATTGTCGACTTCAGGCTTGTGTCCGCAGCCTATCATTCCTATCATTTCTGAAGTTCCGATCAGTTCAACTGCAAGCATTGTTCGCATGTTTGATGGATCATTATAGCATGAAATGTACCAATTTAATAGTTCGGAGATTTCTTCTTTGGTCATGCCCCAGTCGGGCATCCATTTGAGAATATAATTTTCCCTGGTAATTTCGTAAATTCTTTCAACATCTTTAAGAGTAAAATTTCTGAGATTAAGTCTGTCTGTTTGTATTTTCATTTTTTCTGATTAAATGACTATCAGGATTTTGTCAATATTTTGATGGTAATTATTGTAAATGACGTTAGGAATTGTGATATATTAATTGCTCGAAATTTATAATTTCTTCATGATTTTAATTATTTGTTTCGGCTTTGTAAATAATCATGATTTGCAATAACAAAAATGAAATTCTTCTTGAAAAATGTTTTTGCACGCATTGCAAAAGGTCATGCGTGAAACCTTCTTCCGGTTTTGCGCGGCAGGCAGGGTGGCGCGATGAGCCTCAAAAACGTGATGATCAGGTACAAGCTTTTTTTTGTTTCTGTAATGTTTACCATACCTATTGTACTTCTTCTATATTTTTTTGTTACAGAAAAAAATATCGCGATTCGTTTCGGAACAAAAGAATATTACGGAAATGAAATTCTGAGAGAAGTAAGAATTCTGATGGAAGATACTCTGCGCTATCATCGTGAAATTCTGGAAAAATTGGATTCTGCTTCATCAGCTCTTCGAATTGATTTAGCAATATTGCAGATAGAAAAGAAAAATGAATTCCTTCTCGATTCGGATACTCATTCGGATATGAATCAGGACAAACAATATGAGCTGATGAAAGAATCATGGACAAATATTACCTCAACCGGATATGATGTTTTTCATCAAAGCATCAGGGATTATTGGTCTCGTATCGGAGATACTTCCAATCTGATTCTTGATCCTGATCTCGACAGTTATTATTTGATGGATTTTACTTTGCTCCGTGTTCCTGAATCGCTGACTCTCCTTGATTCGACATATAGCCTCATCAGCGAAATTACTTCTGATAATCTTTCAGAAAAACAGAAAATAGATCTTACAGTTCTAAACGGGTTGATTGATTCTAATGTAGAAAATTCAAATAAAAGTTTTTTAGTATCATATGAAAATGATTCGTCTGAAGGAAAAATAATTAAACCGAAACTCGAACCGCTCATAACAGAACGCAATCAAGTATTTTCAGAAACTTCAGAGCTTATTTCGAAATCGGTATCAACTGGAATTTTAAGCGCTAATGACCGTTCCAATTTAAAGAAAAAAATCGAATCCGGATATTCAGCACAGTTCGCGCTTTATGATTCATCACTCGATATGCTTGATATACTTCTCAAGGCAAGAGTCGCCCGTTTTGAAAAAAGCAAAATGATAACGCTTTCGGTTGTTTCGATATTTATAATGATTTCGCTTTTCTCCATAATATATCTTGTAAGATCGGTTAATAATTCAGTAAATGCTTCGCGTGATATTGCTGAAAAACTTTCCGGCGGCGATTTGACTGTTAATTCGGGAATACGTATCGGTCGGGATGAACTCGGCCGTATAATAGAGGCTATGCTGTTTTTTGCGGCAAAGATTCGATCGGCAATTAAAGATGTTTTTCTCGCATCTGAAAATCTGAAAAAATCTTCGAAAGACCTTTCACTTATGATTGAAGAATTTCATGATGATGCAAAAGAGCAGGCGGCTTCACTTGAAGAAATTTCTGCGACAATCGAAGAAATTCTGACGGGTATGGATTCGCTATCGCTGAATGCAGAAGATCAGCGTGCAAATATGCTTTCATTGCATTCGAAAATGTCAGATCTGTCGGATACAGTCGGTGTTATGGATAATTCTGTTTCTTCTACGAAATCTATAACGGATTCATTGTCGGAGAAAACTCTTTCGGGCAAAAAGAGTTTGGATAAAATAACTGATAGAATTTCTAAAATTCATGACAGTTCATCGCAAATGAAAGGTGTTGTTGACATAATCAATGATATTTCGGAACAAATTAATCTGCTTTCGCTCAATGCATCGATTGAAGCTGCAAGAGCTGGAGAATCAGGTAAAGGTTTTGCCGTTGTTGCCGAAGAAATTTCAAAACTTGCAGATCAGACCGCTTCAAGTATAAAAACCATTTCTGACCTGATTTCGTTAAATGACAGGGAGATTAAAGGCGGTCTGGTTGAAATAGAAGAAAATAACAGGCTGTTTGGAGATATAATTTCAGGAATACAGACTATAATAAAATCAATAGATTCCCTGTCGGATAATCTAGAGATTCAACGCTCTAAAAACTCGGCTATATGGACAGAATACGATGATGTTCAGAAAGAATACACTCAAATTAAAAATTCAATACAGGAACTAAATAATGCGTTTGAATCTGCCGTTCAGTCCGTAAATATGCTTAATGACGTTCTTCAGCGAAATGCCGCAAAATATGAAATGCTGACGGGTCAGGTTGTTCTTTCCAGCGAAACAGCGGTGTCGCTGGCCGAAACCGTCGCATTTTTCAAGACATAATTCTATCATAAATTTCCGGTATTTCCAATAGGTGCAGGAAGCAAATTCATTGACTTGACATTTGAAGCATGCTGTCTTATTGGAAGTAATTCGGGGGTTTTATGAAAAAGAAAAATATTATTATATTTTATGCCTCGGTTTTTGTTTTAATGTTTGTCCTTCGTTTCATTTACGGATACGCAAAATATTCAGATTCTTCATATACCGTGTTTTCTGATAATGATGCCGTTATGGAATCTGTCCGCAACTACGCATCGGATAAAATAAAAGTTGAAAAAGAAGGTTTGCCGCAGGGTTCTCCAGCCAGTATAGACCAGAAATATGAAAAAATTGCAAATGTAAATTCTGTTTCTTCAAAGTTTGAACAAGATGAAAAAAAGATCCGCGATTCGATTAAAAATTATAATGCGGTTATTCAGCTTGAGCAGAAAAACGGAAATCCCGGCAAGCGCGAGTTGAATCTTATTATCGGGGTTCAGCCGGATAAATTTGAAACGCTTTATGATGAAATACTTAAAATCGGAAATATAACTTTCCGTAAAATTACTAAAACCGACAAGACCAATGATTTTCTCAAATTGAATGCTGCGCAGACTTCCCTTGAGAAAATGCGTTCATCACTTCTTGAATTGAAAAACAGAAACGGCAATATTGATGAATTTATTAAATTGCAGAACAGGATTCTTGAGGTTGAAAAAGAGCTCCAGACGCTTGGGGTTCAGCTCGGGAGTTATGATAACTTGAATGAGTTCTGTACTGTCAAATTTACCCTGAAAGAGAGCGGTAAAAAAGACATATCATTCATTCAAAGAATAGTGGTATCTCTTGGATGGACTATAAAATACTATTTTGTGTTTGTAATCTCAACATTTTTTGTTTTATTTTCTGCAGGCACTTTGATTTATATTAATGGCAGAATAAATTTTAAAAGATTTTTCCGAAAGTGAATTATTATAAATCTGATTTTGTTAATTGAGAGAAAAGGCTCTTGACGGATATTTTCCGAGAGTTTTTATTTTGTTTAAAAAAAAGGGGGAAAAATGAAAAAGTTATTCAGTGTTATGTTATTTATTCTGTGTGCCGGATGTGTTTCTAAACCTGATATTATTGATGAATCACTGTTGATAGAAAAAACGCCTGAGCAGGCTCAAAAGATTGAATCTCTTGAAGACAGAATAATCGAACAGAATAAGATACTTGAAAAGTCTATAAATGATTTAAATATTTCCAAACAGGATCTAGTAAAGGAAAAAGGCGCTTTGTCGATTCTGGAGAAAGAGAAATCGCTGAATGATGAAAAACTCAAAGTTGCTAAAGCATCCAATGACGAAAATGCAGTATCGTCAGCACAGAATGAACTTGCAGTCACTGACTCCAAAATCAGTAAGCAGAAAACTAAACTCGCTTACGTCGATGCTTTGAATTTGCATAGAGATAATATTAATCGCCTTGAATCTGCAAAACTGAACGTCCTTGCCGCAGAGCTTAATTATGAAAAAGCGAAGATCGCAAGAGCTTATCAGATTAAACAGCTTAAAAATAAAAAAGAATCTGATGCAGATCAAAAGAAAGAAAAATCATTTCTGGATAAGTTCAAAAAAAATAAAGACGGCCTAATTGATGAAGAGGAGTATAAAAAATATTTCGATTCAAAGAAGGATGATGTTCAGAACAGAACTGCTGATTGTAAAATATCAGAAGAAAAGATGAATAAAGTAAAAACAGCTCATGAAGAATCTGTGAAATAAAATTTTTTAAAAAGCAGATTTATAAGGGGGGATTTATGAAAAAAATAATAATTGCTGTCGCTATTCTGATACCTGTTTATAGTTTTTCATTGTTTAAGACTGATTCGGAGTATAATACTTTATACAATCAGAAGGTAGCTCTTGAGCTTGAGATAAAAGCATTGAAAAGACAGTTTGATAATCAAAGTGCCTCTCTCAACGGCAGAATTTCTTCACTTCAGAATGAAATTGAATCTTTGCAGAAACAGATTGATTCGCTCAATGACGAGATGAAGAAGAAAGATAAATCTGCGGAAGAAAAGTATCAGGCTCTGTTAAAACAGAACGAAATACTGAAGCAGAGCGGAAGCGATAAGGAAAAACAGCTTTCAGAAGAGAATAAAAGAAATATTGACCTTTATGAAGATAAGCTGTCAAAGCTTCTTGCCGAACTTCATGATGAAAAAGAAAAAAACCTTCTGGCAGTGAGAGAAATAAAAGATGCCTACGAGAAGAAGATTTCAGCGCTGAATGAACAAATTTCCGCTCTTAACAGAGATATGGCTGAGATTAAAGCGCTTAATAAACAGCAGAAAGACGAACTTTCCAGACTCGAGAATCAGGCTCTTGAACTCGAAAAGCAGCTTCAGAATGAAATTGAAAAGGGTGAAATACGCCTGAAAAGATATCATGATAAACTCATTATAAATATTGATGATAAAATTTCATTTGCTTCCGGTTCGGCCGATCTAAAGCCTGAAATTCTTCCGGCCTTGGATAAAATTAAAAAGATACTTTCGGATTATCCGGAATATCAGATAGTTGTGGAAGGGCACACTGACAATATTCCTATAAAGACGCAGAAATTTAGAAGTAATTGGCAGTTGTCGACAGAAAGAGCTCTTTCTGTTCTGGATTATCTTCTATCTAAAACAAAAATTGATCCCAGGCGTTTTTCTGCGGCCGGTTTTGCTGAACATAATCCAATAATGCCCAATGATACGGCAGAAAACAGATCCCTGAACAGAAGGGTGGATATTGTTGTTATACCGAGAGTTAAGTCAAAATAAAGTTCTTGAATTTTTAAGACCCAGCTGTCTTTTTGGATTCAAAGCTAATTTTAAGTAAAGAATCTGAGGTAAATATGAAAAAAAGAATTATTGCAGGAAACTGGAAAATGTATAAGACTTCTTCCGAAGCGAAAGATCTTGTTCATGGAATTTTGAGCGGAATGAAGGAAATGAATCTTCCTGCTGACCGTGA
>JAKPJF010000122.1 GCA_029554345.1 Spirochaetota bacterium
AAAATTGTTTTTCAGGACAATCCGAAAATTGACAGCGCAATTGACCTTAAAGACTTTTTAGCTCAAATAGACTACTCTCTCTGTATCGACTGCGGAAAATGCGCTGAAATCTGTCCTCAAAAAGTTATTCAGCCTAAAAGCGGAGCCGTGATTTGAAAAAACTTGAAGACATGACTTCTGTTGAAAAAGCTGCGGCTCTTATTGTAGCAATCGGACCGGATGCCGCAGGTGAAATATACAAGCATCTCGACAAGGAAACTATAATCAAGCTCACGTCTGAAGTCGCTAAAATCAGATCAATGTCCCCGGAAGACAAGGAAGATCTTATTGGAGAATTTATTCTTGAGATAAGAAAAAACCGGACGGCATCATACGGAGGTGAAGAATTCGCAAAAAACACACTTCTCGAAGCTTTCGGCGCGGATAAGGCTGAAGCTATTTTAAGTAAAGTTGAAAGCATGGATCTCGAAGAAAAATTAAAGTTTCTTCACGACGCCGACCCTAAAATTCTAAATGGAATTCTTGAAAACGAACATCCCCAAACCACAGCTCTCATATTGTCTCAGATAAAACCGGCAAAAGCAGGTGAAATAATAAAGCTATTTACAAAAGAAAGAGCAAAGGAAACAGCAGTACGTCTCGCAAAAATGAATAAGGTTTCACCTGAAGCAATTTACGGAATAATCAAAATTATCAAAAAGAAATATGACGACATTATCGAAAAAAATATTGAACTTGAAGCCGGCGGCGTATCAAGACTCGCAATGATAATGAATCATATAGACATGACAGCTGAAGCTAAAATTATATCACATCTCGAAACGGTACTTCCGAAAGAAGCCCAGGAACTTCGCGATAAAATATACTCATTTGACAATGTCGGGCTTCTTACAAATAAAGAAATCCGCCTGCTTATCGACGAGTTGAACAACGATTCACTTATTGCGACAGCTCTAAAAGGTGCAGGAGACGATATTAGATTTAAAATTCTAAGAAACATGAGCAATAACCGCGCTACCGATGTCATAAACGACATGAACAGAATGGGTGCGATCAGAATGTCTGAAATCAATTCCGCCCGCCGCGAAATTGTTGAAGTAATGAAATCACTGAATGACAACGGATCAATTATTATAAGAAAGAAAGACGAAGAATATATCGAATGATTACGAATATTTCGAAATAAAATCCGCAAGATTCTTTTTTCCGGAAATAACTGACCTAAACTCATTTGCAGCCTGGGCACTTCCTATAACAATTCCGGATTTAATATCATCGTCATACTTTATTTTTATATAAATCCCTTCACCGGACTTTCTGAAAACATTATTACTTTTTTCTTTATGGTCACCGGCTGAAAAGAAATCAATTCCGGCAATTTTCAGCACCGTTGAAGGAATCACCGGTTTATAAGCGCTTTCAATGCCTGACATATTCGCTCCTGCAATACGGCCTTGCTCTTTAGCAGTCATCCATAGACCGCAGATATGCCCTTCTAATTCAGCACAATCTCCTGCAGCATATATATCAGGGTCGGAAGTACGAAAATTTGAATCTATCAAAATTCCTTTTCCTACTGCAAGTCCGCTCTCCTTCGCAAGAGAAACAGACGGCAAAACTCCTGCGGAAAAAATAACCGCTTCAAATGACGCTTTGTTTCCGGACGAAAATTCAACAGTCATTCCGTCATATGACAGCGCACTGTCAGAAAAAATGAAATTCATACCGCGGTCACGGAGAAGTTTTTCAATAAACTTCCCGCCTTCTTCATCACACTGCCGCGAAAGAAGGTACGGCATGAATTCCGCAACAGTAACATCTGTTCCGGTCAAAGCGATCGAATTGGCGATTTCAAGACCTAAAAGCCCCCCGCCTGAAACCAGAATTTTTTTCTTTAACTTAAGAGCATCTTTTATTGTGTCTGCATCGGAAATACTTCGAAGAACATAAACAGAATCCCTGGAAAATCCGTTATCAGGAACTACCGGAATAGATCCGGTTGCAATTAGCAGCTTATCATAATCAAATCTGCCGTTAGCAGAGTAAACTGCTTTAGACTGTCTGTCAATTTTTTGAATCTCTCTTGAAAGTACCTGTTTGATATTTTTTGATTCAAAAAAATCATTTTTGTAAACAATAAGCTTTTCAGGGGCAGTATCTTCTGTGATATATTCGACAAGTTTCGGCCTATAATAGAACGAATAGTCATCCTTTGAAATTATGGTTATATCAGCTTCGGGCTTATTCTTGCGGATTTCAAGTGCGCAATCAACTCCTGCGGGACCATTGCCGATAATCACAAACTTCATATTCTCACCGCCATAAAAACCGGGTATTTTCAGAATTAATTATATCATACTTTCCGTAATGCCCTAAAGTCAAACAAAATCCCTGAGTTATCTTTTATTTTATTTTTTTAGGCAAATTAATCATTTTTTATTGATTTAAAGGCTAATCCGAGCTATTGTGTAATAAACGAAATGGAGGAATAATATGAAATACGTATGTACTGTATGCGGATATGTATATGATCCTGAAACAGGAGACCCTGATAACGGAGTAAAAGCCGGCACTGCTTTCGACGATATTCCGGCTGATTGGGTATGCCCTCTCTGCGGAGCAGGCAAAGATGTTTTTGAAGCACAGTAAGGAGGTTATATGGCATTAAAGCAATCACTTGAAAAAGCAATTAACGAGCAAATTAATGCAGAACTATATTCCGCATATCTCTACATGTCAATGGCGGCTTATTTTCACACTCTTAACCTGAAAGGATTCGCTAACTGGATGGATGTTCAGGCAAGAGAAGAATTTGTTCATGCAAAAATGTTTTATAATTACATTGTTGACAGAGCAGGAGTCGTTCAGCTGAAAATGATTGATGCGCCTCCCGTTAAATGGGATTCGCCGCAGCATGTTTTTGAAGATGCTTACAAACATGAACAGTTTGTCACTGACAGAATCAATAAACTCGCAGATCTCGCGATGTCTGAAAAAGACCATGCAACACTTGCAATGCTTCAGTGGTTTATTACTGAACAGGTTGAAGAAGAGGCGAATTCTTCAGGTGTTCTTGAACAGATTAAGCTTTCCGGAAAGGACGGAAGCGGCATATTTTTAATTGATAAAGAGCTCGCAGCTAGAGTATTCACTCTCCCTGCCGGTTTTGCTTTATAGGTCTATGGAGGATAAATGAAAAGTTTAAAAGGCACAAAAACAGAAAAAAACCTTCTCGCCTCATTCGCGGGTGAGTCACAGGCAAGAAACAGATACACTTTTTTTGCATCTGTAGCGAAAAAAGAAGGGTTTATCCAGATTTCCAATATTTTTACGGAAACTGCTGATAACGAAAAGGAACACGCAAAAAGATTTTTTAAATTTCTTGAGGGCGGCGATCTAGAAATAACTGCAACCTACCCGGCAGGAAAAATAGGCACAACAAAAGAAAATCTTCTTGCAGCAGCTATGGGCGAAAACGAAGAACACACAGTTCTTTATCCTGAAGCGGCAAAAACAGCAGAAGAAGAAGGTTTTCCTGAAATTGCAGCTGTTTTCAGAAACATTGCGAAAGTAGAAAAACATCACGAAGAAAGATACAGAGCTCTAGCTAAAAACATTGAAACAAACAAGGTTTTTCAGAAAGATGCAGCTGTCGTTTGGAAATGCGGAAATTGCGGATTTATCTACGAAGGAGTCAAGGCTCCGGAAAAATGTCCGGCATGCGACCACCCTCAGACATACTTTGAGCTTCTTGCTGACAACTTTTAATTAAAAATAGCTTGCCGCCGAAAGGCGGCATTTTAATTTACCGTATGATCACGGTAAGAATAGAAAAAGAAAGTTATGGCTCATTTATAGCCCGAAATGAAGGCAAGATCATTTTTACTGACTACGTTCTTCCGGGTGAACTTTGCAAACTAAGAATAACAGAAGAAAAAAAAGACTTCGCCTTTGCCGAACTTGCTGAAGTTCTTGAACCTTCGATTAAAAGAATCAAACCCGACTGCCCCAACTTCATGAAGTGCGGCGGATGCGATTATCTTCATACAGATTACCAGACAGAACTCGAATTAAAAAAAAACATTATCATGGATTCAATAAAACGGATCGGCCGCTTTGATATCAGTCTGGAAATAAAAACATACTCATCAGAACGCTGCGGGTACAGAAGCCGCTGCTCCGTTAAATCAAACGGGAATCAAACAGGTTTTTACGGCAAAAAAACAAATACGATTATCCCGTTTCCAGCACAAGGCTGCATTCTGCTCGATGATGCAATAAACAAATTTATACTGAATAACCGCATAACAAAAGACTGCCGTATAAGCAAGGATGCAAGCGGCAAGGTTTCAAATACTTATTCCGATGAAATCATAGAAAATGAATTGAACTTCATATACAATCACAGTTCTGAAGGTTTTTTTCAGTCTAATCGTTTTCTTCGCTCTAAAATGCTTGAGCTGGTCATAGATCAATCCGCTGGATTCACGCAGGCGATAGATCTGGGCTGCGGATGCGGATTCTTCACAATTCCTCTTTCAACGAAAATGAAAATTACGGGAATTGATATTTCAAAGGAAAGTATAACTTCAGCAAAAAAGAATAATATTGCAAACGGAACAAATGCCTTATTTATCCAATGCGACATGGACTCAATACCGGATAGATTAAAATCCGCCGACCTTGTAATAACTGATCCGCCGCGAGCAGGAATGAACACAAAAACCAGAGAAATAATTAAAAAAATCCGTCCGGATAAGATAATTTACGTTTCATGTAATCCATCGACATGGGCGCGGGACGCAGGAGATTTAATCAAATCCGGATTCAAACTGGAAAGTATTGATTTGATCGACATGTTTCCGGGGACAATGCATATCGAACTGATTTCGGCTTTCACATACGGAAAATAATCAGTCGTCTTTTTATCTTAAAGCGATCAATAAATTCGAAAAAATTCAAGTAATCACAATTAAAAGCCGATATTGGAGAAAGGGAGAATATTGTCTTGAGCGTTTTTCTTGCTGTTTTATTCATTATAATAATTCTTATTCCGTTATGGGCGCTTCTTGGAGGCGGAAGCGGTGAAGAAAAGAAAGTACTTTCTTCCGAGCCGAAGAGTCCGGTATTTCCCGACAGAAGAGCCGGTGACAGAAAAAGTGATATTGAAAAAGAAATTGAAGATGAATTAAAGGAAAAAAATCAAAGACGCAGAAGAAGCGACGATGAAGACAGTGTCGAAGTACAGGATGATTTTACCCTTCCGCATAAATCCGGAGAAATAATTCCCGAAGGTTCTCCGCTTGAGATTTATTCAAAAGCCATTTCCAACATCGAGCATTATATCAAGCGAGGCGATTTTGAGAGCGCAATCTCTCTTTATGAAGGCATTCAGTCGCGAATCGGCGATGAAGACATAAGAAATAAAATAGAAGAAAATATTGATTATCTCTACAACTATCAGCATATTTCAGCCACAAGAAAAGAAGAAAAGATCAAACAGAAAAAAAAGGATGAAGAAAACCAGATTAAACTTTCCATATCCGGGGAAGAATTTAAAGAAAACATCAAGATCAGCATGGCGCCGGCTGAAATTGATATTGATAAAATTGCCGAAAGAGTAAGATCAAAAATATCAAGCAACTCATCAGAAAACGACCCCGAAGAACTTAACAGGCTGAGAAATGAGATTTCGGGTCTGAAAAATGCACTAAGTGATTTAAACGAAGAAAAAAAGGAAGTCAAAAATAAAAAATCCGAAGAACTCAGCGATAAACT
>JAKPJF010000123.1 GCA_029554345.1 Spirochaetota bacterium
TATTCATAAAATTTATATTATCTAAGTTATTAAATAATAATAAAATAATTATTATTTTCTGGAAATTCATTCTTTTTGAGTTATAATCATTTAAAGGGAAAAGTGTATTTTCCAAATCGGAGGCTATATGGCTAAAATAACATTAAAAGGTAATATTATTAATACATTCGGAAATCTTCCTGAAATCGGATCGAAAGCAAAGGATTTTTTACTTACCAAAACGGATCTTTCTGATGTTTCTCTCAATGATTTCAGCGGAAAGCGCATTGTCATGAATATTTTCCCGAGTGTTGACACGGGTGTCTGTGCGACATCAGTTAGACGTTTCAACGCCGAACTTGATAAAATGAAAAACACTGTTGTCCTTTGCATTTCTGTTGATCTTCCGTTTGCACACCAGCGTTTCTGCGGTGCCGAGGGATTGAATAATGTAATTTCACTCAGCGAAATGCGCGTTCGAAAATTCGGCGAAGATTACGGAGTACGGATTATAGACGGTCCGCTTGCCGGAATATTTTCCCGTGCGGTTATTGTAATTGATGAAACCGGAAAAATAATCTATACCGAGCAGGTTCCCGAAATAGCGCAGGAGCCTGATTACGCGCCTGTAGTTAAACTTCTTTCATAAAATCTTTATTACCGGTAAAGCCGGTAATAAAGAAATTCTTTCGGTTCGGTTTCTCCTGAGTTAACGATATTGATAGTGCGGATTTTTTTGAATCCGCATTTTTTTATTATTCTTTCTGAAGGAATATTTTCAGGCTCAACAATTGCCATCAGATAATCGATTTTTTTGTTTTCTAAAACCCATTTCGAAAAAGCGGAAGCGGCTTCTGTCATGTATCCTTTTCCGGCATATTTCTCGCTGATGAAATATGCCATCTCTATTTCATCGTCGACTTCCGGTTTATGCCCACAGCCTATAATTCCGATCATTTCTGAAGTTTCAATCAGTTCTACGGCAAGCATAGTGCGCATGTTTGCGGGATCATTGTAGCATGAAATGTACCAGTTCAGCAGATCAGAGATTTCTTCTCTAGTCATGCCCCAGTCGGGCATCCATTTAAGAATAAATTTCTCTCTGGTAATTTCATAAATTCTTTCAACATCCTGAAGAGTAAATTTTCTGAGATTGATTCTATTTGTTTGTATTTTCATTTTTTCTGATTAGCTGATGGACCTGGTTTTGTCAAGATTTTGATGACAATTAATTTAAACGATGTTTAGAATTGTGATATGCCGATAGTTGTAATTTATATTTTCTTCATAACTTAACTTATTTGTTTCGGCTTTGTAAATAATCATGTTTTGCAAAGGCGGAAATAAAATTCTTCTTGAAAAATGTTTTTGCGGGCGCTGCAAAAGATTATGCGTGAAACCTTCTTCCGGTTTTGCGCATCAGGCAGGGTAACGCGATGGGTCTCAAAAATGTGATGATCAGGTACAAACTTTTTTTTGTTTCTGTAATGTTTACCATACCTATTGTTCTACTTCTATATTTTTTTGTTACAGAAAAAAATATCGCGATTCGTTTCGGAACAAAAGAATATTACGGCAATGAAATTCTGCGTACAGTAAGAGTCTTGATGGAAAATACTCTGCGTTACCACCAGGATATTCTTGATAATAATGACGCTTCATTATCAATCGCCGGGATTAATTCTTCTATATCGGATATTGGCAATAAAAATAAATCCCTTTTAGAATCAGATCCTTATTCTGATATGATTCAAAAAAAACAGTTTGAAGACTTAGAAGAATCATGGAAGAATATTTCTTCTAACGGTTATGACTCTTTTCATCAAAGGGTCAGGGATTACTGGTCCCGTATCGGAGATACTTCAAATCTTATTCTTGATCCTGATCTCGACAGTTATTATCTAATGGATTTCACGCTTCTCCGTGTTCCTGAATCGCTGACTCTACTTGATTCTGCATATAGTCTTATTTGCGGATTTTCTTCTGATGATCTTTATGTTCAAAGATCAAAAAATTCCGCGATATGGACGGAATATGAGGATGTTCAAAGAGAATACACTCTGATAAAAAATTCGATAGAGGAACTCAATAATGCGTTTGAATCCGCCGTGCAGTCTGTAAATATGCTTAATGACGTTCTTCAGCGTAATGCCGCGAAGTACGAAATGCTGACCGGTCAGGCTGTTCTTTCCAGCGAAACCGCAGTTTCACTTGCCGAAAGCGTCGCATTTTTTAAGACATAATTTTATCATAAATTTCCGGTATTTCCAATTGGTGTAGGAAGCAAATTCATTGACTTGACATTTGAAGCATACTGTCTTATTGGAAGTAATTCGGGGGTTTTATGAAAAAGAAAAATATTATTATATTTTATGCCTCGGTTTTTGTTTTAATGTTTGTGCTTCGTTTCATTTACGGATACGCGAAATATTCAGATTCCTCATATACAGTGTTTTCTGACAATGATGCCGTAATGGAATCTGTGCGCAACTACGCATCGGATAAAATCAAAGTTGAAAAAGAAGGTTTGCCGCAGGGTTCACCTGCCAGTATAGACCAGAAATATGAAAAAATTGCAAACGTCAATTCCGTTTCATCAAAGTTTGAACAAGATGAGAAAAAGATACGCGATTCGATAAAAAATTATAATGCGGTCATTCAGCTGGAGCAAAAAAACGGAAATCCCGGCAAGCGCGAGTTGAATCTTATAATCGGAGTTCAACCGGATAAATTTGAAACGCTTTATGATGAAATACTTAAAATCGGAAATATAACTTTCCGTAAAATTACTAAAACCGACAAGACCAATGATTTTCTCAAATTGAATGCTGCGCAGACCTCCCTTGAGAAAATGCGTTCATCCCTTCTTGAATTGAAAAACAGAAACGGCAATATTGATGAATTTATTAAACTTCAGAACCGTATTCTTGAGGTTGAAAAAGAGCTCCAGACGCTCGGTGTTCAGCTTGGAAGCTATGATAACTTGAATGAGTTCTGTACTGTCAAATTTACCCTGAAAGAGAGCGGAAAAAAAGATATTTCATTTATTCAACGAATAGTTGTATCTTTCGGATGGACGATAAAATATTATTTTGTGTTTGTAATATCAACATTTTTTGTTTTGTTTTCTGCAGGTACTTTGATTTATATTAACGGCAGAATAAATTTTAAAAGATTTTTCCGAAAGTGAATTATTGTAAATCTGATTTTGTTAATTGAGAAAAAAGGCTCTTGACGGATATTTTTCGAGAGTTTTCATTTTGTTTTAAAAGGGGGAAAAATGAAAAAGTTATTCAGTGTTATGTTATTTATTTTGTGTGCCGGCTGTGTTTCTAAGCCTGATACAATTGATGATTCGCTATTGATAGAAAAAACACCTGAGCAGGCTCAAAGGATTGAATCTCTTGAAGACAGAATAATCGAACAGAATAGAATACTTGAAAAATCAATAAACGATTTAAATAGTTCTAAACAGGATCTAGTAAAGGAAAAAGGCGCTTTGTCGATTCTGGAGAAAGAGAAATCTCTGAATGATGAAAAACTCAAAGTTGCTAAAGCGTCCAAGGACGAAAATGCAGTATCGTCAGCACAGAATGAGCTTGCAGTCACTGACTCCAAAATCAGTAAACAGAAAGTTAAACTCGCATATATTGATGCTCTGAATTTACATAGAGATAATATTAATCGGCTTGAATCCGCAAAACTTAATGTTCTGGCAGCTGAGCTTAATTATGAAAAAGCTAAGATTGCAAGAGCTTATCAGATCAAACAGCTTAAAAATAAAAATGATTCTGATGCAGATCAAAAGAAAGAAAAATCATTTCTGGATAAATTCAAGAAAAACAAGGACGGCCTAATTGATGAAGAGGAGTATAAAAAATATTTCGATTCAAAGAAGGATGATGTTCAGAACAGAACTGCTGATTGTAAAATATCAGAAGAAAAGATGAATAAAGCTAAAACAGCTTATGAAGAATCTGTGAAATAAAAGTTATTTAAACTGCAGATTTATAAGGGGGATTCATGAAAAAAATAATAATTGCTGCTGCTATTCTGATACCTGTTTATAGTTTTTCATTGTTTAAGACTGATTCAGAGTATAATACTCTATACAATCAGAAAGTGGCGCTAGAGCTTGAGATAAAAGCATTAAAAAGGCAGTTTGATAATCAAAGCGCTTCTCTCAACGGAAGAATTTCTTCTCTTCAGAATGAAATTGAATCTTTGCAGAAAAAGATTGATTCGCTCAATGACGAGATGAAAAAGAAAGATAAATCTGCGGAAGAAAAATATCAGGCTCTTTTAAAACAGAACGAAATTCTGAAGCAGAGCGGAAGTGATAAGGAAAAACAGCTTTCAGAAGAGAATAAAAGAAATATTGACTTTTATGAAGATAAACTGTCAAAGCTTCTTGCAGAGCTTCATGATGAAAAAGAAAAAAATCTTCAGGCTGTTCGAGAAATAAAAGATGCCTACGAAAAGAAGATTTCTGCGTTAAATGAACAAATTTCTGCTCTTAGCAGAGATATGGCTGAGATTAAAGCGCTTAACAAGCAGCAGAAAGACGAACTTTCCAGACTCGAGAATCAGGCTCTTGAACTCGAGAAACAGCTTCAGAATGAAATTGAAAAGGGTGAAATACGTCTCAAAAGATATCATGATAAGCTCATTATCAATATTGATGATAAAATTTCCTTTGCTTCCGGTTCTGCCGATCTGAAGCCTGAAATTCTTCCGGCACTGGATAAAATTAAAAAGATACTTTCGGATTATCCTGAATATCAGATTGTTGTGGAGGGCCACACTGACAATATTCCGATTAAAACCCAGAAGTTTAGAAGCAACTGGCAGCTTTCAACAGAAAGGGCTCTTTCTGTTTTGGATTACCTTCTATCAAAAACAAAAATTGATCCGCGGCGTTTTTCTGCGGCCGGTTTTGCTGAACATAGTCCTATAATGCCGAATGATACGGCAGAAAACAGATCGCTGAACAGAAGGGTTGATATTGTTGTTATACCGAGAGTTAAGTCGAAATAAAGTTCTTGAATTTTTAAGACACAGCTGTCTTTTTGGACTTAAATCTAATTTAAAGTAAAGAATCTGAGGTAAATATGAAAAAAAGAATTATTGCAGGAAACTGGAAAATGTATAAGACTTCTTCCGAAGCGAAAGATCTTGTTCATGGAATTTTGAGCGGAATGAAGGAAATGAATCTTCCTGCTGACCGTGA
>JAKPJF010000179.1 GCA_029554345.1 Spirochaetota bacterium
TTTGTTGACTTCTGTTTCGGTTATTGCCCGGCTTCTTGTGTTAATAGCAACTCTGTCAACGAGTGCATAAATTTTTTCATTTGGCACAGAAAAAATCTCTTCATCGGAAAGATGTACAGATGAAGACTTTCTTTGAGAAGAACCGCATCCTAGAAAAAGAATAAGTGTAAGGCATATAAAAAATCTGTTCATACTCGCTCCGACTGTTCTTTATTCTTACCCTGTTTCTTTTTGTAAAGCATATATTCGATGCCGTCAACCATAGCCTGCCAGCTTGCTTCAATAATATTTTCCGAAACACCGATTGTTGTCCATTTTTCTGACCGGTTTCCCTGTTCCATCAAAACCCGTACGGAAGAACCTGTTCCCGACTTGCTGTCAAGAACCCTCACTTTATAGTCAGAAAGATGTACATCTTCAATTTCAGGGTAAAATGAAATCAAAGCTTTTCTAAGAGCGTTATCAAGAGCGGCAACAGGACCGTTCCCGTTTGCTGCAGTATGAGATGTTACTCCGTTTACTTCGATCTTGATTGAAGCTTCGCAGGCGGTAAAAGTGCTGTCTTCTTTTTTTTCTGAAATTATGCGGAATCCTTTAAGAAGAAAAAACGGAGAATATTTTTTCTGTATTTCCTGAATAAAGAGTTCGAGAGAAGCCTCAGCGCTTTCAAACTGAAAGCCCTGATCTTCAAGTTTTTTAACTTTTGAGATAATTTCAGATATAATGTTTTCATTATCAGAAAGTTCTATTCCGAGTTCTTTTGCCTTGAATAGAAAATTACTTTTACCGGATTGATCAGAAATTGTAACTTCACGCTTATTTCCAACGAGTTCCGGAGAAATATGTTCGTAGGTTTTTGAATCCTTGTTTACAGCTGAAACGTGAATTCCTGCTTTATGTGCAAAAGCATATCCGCCGACAAAAGGTAAGGCTTCGTTATGAGCCATGTTTGCAGTTTCAGAAACAAACCGGCTGACCTCAGTAAGCCTTTCAAGTTCACCTGAACAGTCTGCAGTGTAATTCATTTTTAGGAGGGCATTCGGAATAATTGAGCACAAATCGGCATTTCCGCAGCGTTCGCCAAGACCGTTTATTGTTCCCTGAACACTTACAGCACCGCCTTTTAATGCAGAAAGAGAATTCGCGACAGCCGTTCCGGAATCGTTATGGCAATGAATTCCCAAAGGAACACCGCATTCTTCGAAAACTTTTTTTGTGATTTCATAAATCTCATCCGGAAGAACTCCGCCGTTGGTATCGCAAAGTACTGCCATGTCTACACCGGCACTTTTAGCCTTCAAAATCGTTTTAACAGCATAATCTGTATTATTTTTATAACCGTCAAAAAAATGTTCAGCATCCATGAACACCGTATAACCTTTATCTTTCATGTAAGCAATTGTGTCATAGATTAGATTCAGATTGTCTTCGAGGCTTATTCCAAGAGCCTTGGTTACGTGAAAATCCCATGTTTTTGCGAAAACAGAAAGAATATCCGCTTCAGAATTTATCATTGCCTGAACAAGAGGATCTTCATCGCATTTAAGTTTGTGACGTTTGGTTGAACTGAATGCGGCTATTTTAGAATGCCTGATCTCAGCTTTTTTGATTTCTTCAAAAAACTGAGTGTCCTTTGGATTAGCACCCGGCCATCCGCCTTCTATATAATTAATCTTGAGTTTATCCAGTTCTCTTGCTATACGAATCTTATCCTGAAGAGAAAAAGAAATTCCGATTCCCTGAGATCCGTCGCGAAGGGTCGTATCGTAAATAGTTATTTTCTTTTTATCCATTAATCCTCTTTCTTTCTTTTCAGACTTATATTTTTTTAATGCAAGTGTTTTTTCTTTATGAACTATGAGTCCGATTAAAAGAAAAAATTCAATCTGATTGAATAAA
>JAKPJF010000187.1 GCA_029554345.1 Spirochaetota bacterium
TTTGTTCCGAGATCCGTAACAATTTCCCCGTCAACACTGACAAAGCCCTTTGCAATAAATTCATCTGCTTTGCGCCTTGAGCATAAACCGCTGTCGCGGAGATATTTATTGAGTCTGACTGTCATAACAGAAAATTCTACCCGGGGCGACTAAGCGCAAGCAGTTTTTATGCAGCGCGTTTAATAATATTTTTTCGGCAAACATCGGCGCATTTTCCGCACTTGATACATTCCTTATGCTCGATTTTGCTTTCCCCCTCGTTCACCAGTTTAGCGACATTAATCCCTGATGGGCATGCTTTACTGCAGATTTTGCAATTAAGACAATTGTCATGAGAAAAAAGGGAAATATGCCTGTCAAAAATCTTCTTTCCAGAAAGATACGTTTTAAGTTCATGCAGATGCCTCTGAACAGAACCCATCGGACAGAAAGAACACCAAGTTCTTGAATGTATGAAAACCGAAAGGATAAGAGCAATTACTGTCGTTGCCGCACACATAACAACTCCGGCCATACCCAGCTTGTCGGCAAAACCTGCAGAACCATATACCTGAAAGGCCTTGAAAACATTTAATCCGAAAACAGAAAACATAACAGTTAAAGCGGTAAAACGAATAACCTTAGATCTGAAAATTCCGCTGATTTTTTTATTCGGGGATATTTTATGAGCAACAATATCCAGAAAAGCTCCGCGCGGACACAAATTTCCGCACCAGAATCTGCCTCGAACAAAACCCGATACCATTATTATCATAAACATCGGATAAAGAATTAATCCCAGTTTAGGATAAAAAAAACCACCAAAGGACACAATAGGTACTACCGGCCATATAATATTTTTCCACAATTTCATAATATACTCCTATAAATCCTGAACTTATAAATTGTCTCTTATACAGTTATTTTTTTTAATTTTTATTTTTTATATCCGGCTTTGATTCGAGCATCCGAATAAGTGCTTTGTTTATTAAAGAGATACTTTTTGATAAATTAGCTGAATCTTCTTCGTTCATTCCGGAAGAAAGTTCTGATGAGAGTTTCTCAGCACACCTGTTGAAATCATTAAGAACGCCTATTCCTTTTTGCGTCAAAACTGATATCAGCCTTCTTCTGTCAGACGGATCTTCTTCTCTCCTTATCATTTTTTCTTCCAGGAGTTTATCAGCCATCTGCGTCACGGCTCCGTTTGAAAGACCGAAAGACCGCGCACATTCTCCCATCGAAACAGAACCTTTCTCTGAAATCATATGCATCAGCTTAAGTTCAGAATACGAAAGATTTCCGCACGGAAAACATTCTTTTGCTTTTCGGGATATTCTTGAACAAAGCTGTATCAGATCCGTTATTTCATTCCTAATTTCCATTGTAATACAACCCAATATTATTATAGTTACTATAATAATATTGGGTCAAACCGTCAACTTGATTTTTTTATAAAGACGCGAAAATAACTTGAGACTATCACCCCAATCGGGTTAAATGGTATTGAGGAAAATAAATGTTCGAACAGAAAGAAGAACTGTCCGTAAAAACAGATGAACTGTTTGACAATTATAAACTGAAAAAAAACGAATATTACACCTCGCTTTTCCGCGAGCAGGATAAACTTCTGCTGTCCCAGATATCGAAAATTCCCGACTCTTGGGAAACTTCCGCTAATCAGGATATAACCGAAGAAAGCAAACGCAGGCTTAGCGACATCAAACGCTACAAATCATGGGAACTTCGCCTTGAAATTTTCTATATGTATTATCTTGTTGATATAGAAGATTCTTTCCTTAAAACATTAAACTGCCGTAATATTGATGCGGCTGATATTGATGAAACCATTGATTCTCTAAACAGCATTTTGACAGAATTAGAAAGCAATCTCATTGACTTCCGCTATCTTCTTTTAAGCATCGCAAAAAGATCCATCAGCGATTTGTATTATCTAGCTGCCGCTTACACTAAATTCTTTTCAGGAAAAGAATTCGATTATGAATCAGATTTTCCGGTTTTTATGAAAGATATTCTTTCACAGTTTTCGAGATACAAAAGTATTACCGCAACAATACCATTATTCACTTCGCTCTCTTCAAAAATCGACACGTTCTTTATGCGGACTTCAAACTACACAGGTTTAAGGCTTGATGAAAATCAAATCAAGAAAAACGAGAATATGCTGAATGAAAACAACGGAATAATTACCGATCTTGCGAAAATACTTCCAATTGCTTTTTCAATTAAGACAAAAATAAAAAGAAATTATGATTTTCTGAAATTTTATTATAACAAGGATTCCGGAAGGCTTTTCCGCTACAACTACATTATGGAAAACATGAAAGCAAAAGTCGACAGCGGAATAACCAAAAGCGAAGTATTTGAAAAATTTACTTGTATGCGTACGGCATTCTGCGATATCAAATACACATATGACATGAATGGATTTGAATATTTCGGTTTCAATGGAATGCAGTATGGTAAACTTGTCGATTTTATTTATAAAGGTTCAAAGATTCTGGAATATTTTTATCTTAGAAATTCAAAGTATGAAGATCTTCAGAACTTAAGAAACAACATTCTGGTCTATATCGAAAACGAACATCATAAAATAGGGAACATTCAGGCAAGGTAATAAACATGGAAATATTCTGCTTCGAAAACGGTCCTTTTTCAGTAAATACTTATCTGATAACAAACGGCAATTCTTCAATAATAATTGACCCGGGGCATGACTGCTCTGAACTCAGAAATTATATTGATACAAATAAGCTTTCAGTATCAGCGATTTTATTAACTCACGCACATATAGATCATGTAGCCGGTGTAAATGAAATCAGAGATGCATATAATAATCCTGACGTATATATGGGAAAGGATGATACTGATCTTCTGGCGAATCTTGCATTT
>JAKPJF010000027.1 GCA_029554345.1 Spirochaetota bacterium
TTCGTTTTCGCCGCATGAAACCGAGTCAGCGATAACTTTCTCTGTTAGGTCTGTAATATATTCCGCACACGTCTTGTTTCCTGTTGCATCGGAAAATGCCGATTTATATTCTTCACTCAGTGCAGAAGATTCCGTCAGCGCGGCGTATTCTTTCATAACTTCAAGCGCTTCTCTGATTGTTTTTGTGCGGAGACCTTCTCTGTAATATTGTTCGGCTTTTGAATTAAAATCATCCGCCTTGAAGCTCATGGGTTTTTTATGGTTTCCGGTGATGCCGCGAAGAAGCTTTCCGTGAGTGTCGTTAATTCCGTGAATTCTTGATTGAAGGCGGTCTAGAAGATCTCCTGCGTTAAGAGATTCAACAAGAGCCGCGTCGCTTCTCAGCATTTTGAGAAGCGAAAGACGGTATTCGTGAATTCTGATGTGATGATATCCTTTGTAGCGTTTGCTCGGACGTATTTTCTCGGCAAGAGAAAGAATGCTGTGCATGAATGAGCACGGATTTTTCTCGCGGATGTTTACTGTTTTAAGTCCGATCGCGGAAGAAAAGAAAATGTGCCTGCGTTCGCTTTCAGTTACAGGATCATCCGGAATGCTCTCATGAGTGACTTCTCCTTTCAGAACTCTTGAATAAGCGAAAGCTGTTATTAATTGCTGAAGGTCTGCCGCATCGCTCATGTCTTCGATTATCGAATCAAACTGACTGTAGAATCTTCCTTCAAAACCTGTGAATCCCATCTGCCGGTGCTCGCGGAGTTTAAAAGGCAGATACATCGACATGCGTTTGTCGAAAACTCCGAGATCAGAAAGATCGGATCTTAAAATCACGTCATTTCCGAGTTTGCCGTTAAGAGCGGGACTTTCGGGCGTGCTCATCAGCGCGACAAGATAATCAGTTAAGCGCGCGTCGGGAACAATGTCTCCTTTGAAGCGGAATACAGATTCCCATATTTTTTCATACCATGCCGGCCCGTACGGCAGAAAAGGTTTTCCGAAAAATTCAACACCTGCTTTTTTGATCCATCTGCGCCAGATCATGCGCAAATGAGTGTAGTCGAGTTCATGTGACAGAAAGCCGATGAGTGTCTCGGGACGGAAGTCATTATAGTCGAGGCGCAAAGGAGATGAGCTGTAAAGCGGAGTAAATAGAGGAAGAAAATGTTCGAAAATTTTTATCGTTAAATCTCCGGCGCTCTTTTCAAGCGCGGAGCTGTAACTTCCTTCTTCGGCAAGTTCGGAAAGAATAATGCTTCCCGTGCTGATATGTGTGCCGTTGTTCGCGAGCGATGTGTTTGAAATCGTGTCGAGTTTAACAAGCGACTGAGATATTATTCCGGATTCTTTCAGCTTGAAAATTGAGTTAAGGTGACTTCGCGATAGAACCTGATGACAAAGATGCATGTATTCGTGTTTCTTGTAGCCGTTGTCCCAGCCCGAAAGACACGGGCTCATGAAGAGCTCCCTGTAGAACGAATCCGAAATTAGACTGTTGAGTTTGCGCATGCGCATCGGGGTTGAAGGAGCGAAATAAAGAATCATTTTCTGCCCGAGCGATTCGAGAGAGAAATTTCTATTGGCATACATAACCGCAAACTGCGAAAGAAGAAAACGAAGCAATGTTTCTTCCGCGAGAATCTTTCCCGCGCTTTTCTGATTTGCTGAACTTAAAGGAAAAAATGAAAAGGTTTCAGGAGATGAGTTATCGTTTAGAAAATGCTTGCAGATAAATTCTGATGCGTTTTTGAGAGCTGAATTTGGAGTGTCAAGAGCGTCAGCTATGGCAATTTTAAGAAGATAGCTTGAAGGAATTCTTATCCACCGTTCATTGTTTTTTTCAAAGAAGAAGCGGCTGATGTCGGGACGCATGGGGCTTGAAGCGTCCGATTTGTCGAGAGCCATGTCGCGCATGACTATACGCATAGTTGAAGCTTTAAGTCTTGATGCCGGAAAGCGGACCCAGCTGTTTTCCCAAACTCGTTCGTGATTGCTTTCAAGAAAATCATCTACCCTGAAAGCATTTCTTTTTGCTATGTCGCCTGAGCGAACTCTGCGTGAAATGTTCGAGTAGTAGTTTGAACTTTTTATGGATATCGGCAGATCGACGTCGGAGTCGCTTCCGCTGACAGCTGTCTGATATTCGTTTTCTGAACCGTGAGTCGTGTCGCTGTTCGAGAAAGGAAGCGCGGCATACCAGCTGTCGCCGCACAGAGATGAAATGCCTAGAATATCCTGAAGTGTTCTTGTGTCTGCTCTTTCGGAAGAATGATAAACGGAAGTATCTTTTTCTAGCGACTTGCTCATGGTTTCCGCCTTAAACGTAATGACGGCACTAGCCGCTGTATGGAATGTGATAAGAAACGGTAAATATTTTATGAGGAAAATGCGTGAATAAATTAAAGATTTGATGAAATGAGGTTTTGCGGATTCTCATTCATCTTCTTTCTTCAAAAAATGATGTCTTTTCTAATAAATACTGTATAATACAACTGATAAGAATTGAGGAGGTTTTACATGTCGTTTTATGATTTAGAATTCAATGATTCAAGAGGCAACAAGGTTCGAATGAATCAATTCGAAGGAAAAGTAGTTTTAATTGTTAATACCGCG
>JAKPJF010000028.1 GCA_029554345.1 Spirochaetota bacterium
GGCCAAAGCTCTTCATTCTCCTTTTCGGTCTCAACGGACCAGTAAACATGACGAACTCCAGCCTTCCTCTGTCGGCACACTTCCAACAGGATAATCCAATTTACCTACTCCCGGTTGACTCTTTTTATCATTCCTCCTTTACATAGGGTATGTCATCTATCTTGACTCATAGGGACGCACAAAATGCGCCAAGCCGCTGCGCGGCGCGAAAATACAGGTTAAGCAAATGTTAGGGCGACGCCGCTTTCGCGGCGCTAAAGAAAGAATCAGAAAATATAGGTAAAATAGTGTATAGCATAGTTTTAAAAGAAATGTACAAATAGAATTGACAAAGTGTACATAATAATGTATTTTATAAACGGAGGATCAAAATGGTTAAACAAATGTCCATATCTGAGACCCGTAGAAAAATCACATCGCTTGAGGATGAATTGTCCTATGATGATACTATTTCTGTCACAAATCATGGAAAAGAAGTATTTGCCTTATTGCGCTGGGATACATATGAAAGTATAGCAGAAACATTAGAGATTATATCAGATGAAGAAGCTTTCACTGAACTAAAAGATGGAATAGCTCAGATAGCAAATAATCAATTAGTTGATTTTGATGAATTTGTAAAAAATCAAAATGTATAATATCAAATTAACAAAAATTGCTGCAGAGAGTATTCAAAAAATTGAAAAAAAATCACGAGAAAAAATAATCAGCAAAATATCGCAATTGAAAGATGAACCATTACTTCTTGGAAAAGCATTGAAAGGCCCGCTCAAAGAATATAGATCTGTTAGAGCTGCTGGACAGCGTTATAGAATAATTTATCAGGTCCTTGAAAATGAAATAATCGTAATTGTTGTTGCAGTAGGCATTAGAAAAGCTGGTGATAAAAAAGATATATATGAATTGATGAAAAAGTATATCAAAGTTGGATTCATTGATCGAGATTAATAGAGCAATAATGCCCTAACAACTGTTTCAACCTGTCAAAGCGTAGCTTATTATAAGCGAAAAGTTGATAACGTTACTACACGAATCAGTAGTGGCTTTGCAGATATTATGAGTTAGGACTTGAGGGAGCGTTCGAAGAACGGTACCATCTGGCTTAACGGAAGTTGAAGGAAGATGAAGGCCGGGCTTAACCTGGGACGAAAGAGCCCGATTGCAGATTGGCCGGCCTTCTTCGGACAATCCCTTGGGACCGCTTATAACAGCGTGAACCCGGATAGAAGTATGAATGCCTGATACTTTTTAGTATAAGAAAAGGACTTCGAAACTCCCGATATTTCCGGAATTGCTGAAATGGAGGAAGCAAGAATGCGGCAGGAGAAAACAGGAGAAGTAGTAACAAGTTATTACGGCATTGATCTACATAAAGATCAAATCACCTGGCACTGTATTCACAAAACAGGAAACGGCGAGACAGCTCGTGAAAGCGGAAAGATTTGCACGGACCGAATACTTGAAGAACTTGTACCGATGCTCACTGTCAATGACTCATACTTGATAGTTGAAGCGTCCGGTTCGAGTTTCTTCTTCTACAGTCTTGTCGAAGCACATTGCAAGAAAGCCTTCGTGGTGAATCCTGTTGCATTCCGTGAGCTGTACATGACCGGCAAGAAGACAGATCGAATTGATGCGAAGAAACTTGCCGAGCGATTGAAGTATCACATAGAATGCGACGATGACGAAAGCGGTTTTCCCGAAGTCTTTGTTCCTGATGCGGACATTGTTAAGATACGAAAAATGGTAACCGCATATGAACTTATTGTAAAACAGGGAACCCAGATCAAGAACCAGGCTAAATCAGTGTTTCGTTCAAAGCTGATGTCGGTAGCTGTTGACATCATGGAAAAAGGATTGGAAGACGCACTGAAAGACAAACGGATTGACGAAGCTGACCGTTCAATACTCATTATGCTCAAGCGGATATACGATACGCTGATGGAAGAAAAGGAGGAGATCAAGAAGCAAATATTGCTTCTTGGGTCCTTTCGTTTTCGGGAAGAAGTAAAACTGCTCATGAGTATACCCGGAATAAGCTTGATGAGCGCGACTGTATTCATGGCAGATATTTGTACGGTAGAGCGGTTTAGATCAGAAAAAAAAATGACATCGTATTTGGCAAGCGTTGGAACTGTTGATTCTTCTGGCGGAATCACAAGAAATGGTGGACTATCCCGGCGCGGGCGGCGGACATCCTATCGGTATATCCTTCAAGGATTGGAACATATCGTAAACGGAAACAAAGATTTTCAAAAGTTCAAGGAACGACATGCATTAACACGCTCAAACAAGGTGCGAGCTGCGATTGTTCGAAAGACATTCGTCTCCATGTACTTTATGCTCAAGAACAAAGAAGCATATCGATACTTGAATGAAGCAATTTATGCCCGTAAAATCAGAGATTTGAAAAAGTATGGAATTGATTTCAAATGTGCTTGACAAAGTTCACTCATAGAAGGTTAAGCAAATGTTCGACGGACGCCTTCGGCGCAAAATAGAAGAAACATTTTAAGTTAATATAACAATTATTGTTATAATAATATTCGCTATCAAATAAGGAGAATTTTACATGGCTTTTGAAAAAGGTATTAGGCGAGGACCAATTTGGAATGATGTTAAAAAAGTACATGATTTTATTAATGATTTTCCGTTTTATACAACAGGAAAAACAGAAAAAGATTTTGAAAATGGTTTTTCTACAACTTTAATGGCTGTAAAAAAGCAATTTGAAAATGATGTAATAACGCAAATAGATAAATCACAAAAAGTGAATAGTGTATATTGTTTTGGTAAAAACAATCGTCCGGACCTTACCATTGGAAAGGATGGTATTGCTTTTGAAATCAAGTATACTGATTATGGAAGTCTAAATTCTGCTATAGGTCAAGGTTACATCTATAGATTGGATTATAAATTTGTGTTTTTGGTTTTAGTTATTAGCGAAGCAATTAAAGATCTCTATTATGAAATAGCTGATGGCAAAGAAAAACAACTAGAGGATATTTTATTTCATTTATCAGAAGAAATGAATATTTTTACTTATATTGTGCCATCTTTTCCAATCAAGAAAGTTGGAACACCTAAGTGCTTATCATTCTTTAGATAATAATCGTATTTGTAACACTAAATTGCGTCGAACAACTGCTTCAACCGGACATTGCTATTGTCACGAAACTTGCTTTCTCGCTTCGCTTGGCAAGTTTCGCGCCAATTGACGCAATGCCGGTTAAGCAAATGTTAG
>JAKPJF010000205.1 GCA_029554345.1 Spirochaetota bacterium
GCCGGCAAGTGCTTCGAGTTTTTCTTTTATCAGCTTCTTATTTTCTTCTTTGCTGTTGCCGCACGAATTTTCTTTTAAGCGCCACATTACTATGTGTTTTACCATTTTGTTGTCCTAATAATTTATTATTTTTGCCTGACGAACGGGGAGAACGTAGTAGCTAAGAGAATCTTTATATCCATATGAAATAAACTGAGCATTATAATTAAGAGCATATGCCTCTACTTCACTGAAGGATGTTGAAGTCCATAGCGGTGTACTAATGAGGTTAATATACGAATTGAGCCAATCAAGACTATCAGAAGAGTAATTAGTTAAAGTTTCAATTTCATTCACGTTCGGAATAAACCAGTCTGAAAAACCATATTGATTTTTTGTATCTACTGTAGTTAAAGATGAATTCCAAAAATTTTCAGATTCTGCAGGTACAAAAAAGGAAGAAGGATACCACATGAGAGAGGTCATATTATCAACTATTGGACTGTTTGCATCGTCGTTATATTTATAAAAACGGGGATCCGGCCATACGACACCTTTCTGCAAGTTTCCGTCATCACCAAGTATATAAGGATCAGTTTGTTTTTGTCCTGTTGCCGGTAAAACTCGAGAATTTCCTCTGACTACAAATAAATATTTATCTTCATCAACATTTGATAAAATAGACCGGTTGTTCATTATTTCAAAAGGGAAAGCTTTATTAGTACTTCCCATATAAGTTGTAGATGACCAATATACATAATTATTGCCGTAATTTTTAAAGACACCGTTTAGATAATTATTACCGTCTTTACAGTAATTTGCCAGACTTCTAATCTCGCGAATATTTGGAAGACGCCATTCGTATGGAGAAAGAGCAAATTTTGGAATACCATAAGCGTTTGATACTGCATCTTGATAACTGTATGCTGATGACAAATCTGTGGAGCTTTGAGTTGTTTGATTCAGCCAAACTAATCCGGTCATATTATCTATAACAACTGATTCTTCTTTCTTTTCGCCATTGGCAGTAATGGTAGATGATTGTATACTAAACCTCTTTTCCGGCCAGCTTACGCCCCTTTGTGTCGCGCCGTCTTCAAGCGGATTCAAGTCATATCCCGATATCTCTCCGGCGCCGGTTTTAAAGATTGGTATGGCGCGGTACATGTTTACAGTATACTTTTTCGTTGTTGTTTTATCGGCGGCAGTTACTATGATAGTCACCTTATTAGGCCCCACTTCTATCTCCGGAAAAACATGCTCAGTGGCATTTTCTACGGAAACTTTTCCGTTACTTTCTAATTCCATCTTCATGGTTGCTATCAGTATTTCGGGATCTGCTATAAGCGAATTGGATTGTTTGTCATTATACGCGGGATTTGCAGAATCAGAAAAAGGAATCGGGGCGTCGAGATAATCCTTTATGGAATCATTTAGTGCAGGCTGAAGCTTTCCCTTTTTTACTCTGAGAACGGAGAGATTTGCATTTTTCATTCCGGCTGCGTCAAGAACTGTTACCGAAACAGTATATTGTTCTGTCGTTCCGTCTGTGGCGGTTACTGTATATGTTACTGGATTGGAGAAATCCTGAGCTGTTTCGGATTCGGGAGAAATTGCGGCACCATTATGAGTTATAACAGGTGCTAGTGACGTAGCAGATGTTCCTATTGGCAGAACGGACTTTATAGTAGTGCCGTTTATTCTTGCTTTATATCCGTTTATGGAAAAAGAAGTAATCTGTTTGTCAGATGTAATTTTAGAGGATGTTACATTATCCCATAAGTCATTGCCGAAAGAAGTGTCGGAGCATCTGCTTGCAGAAATAAACAGCATAATGCTGATTGAAATAAATAGTGTGTTTTTCATGGTTCTTTAGTAATAGCAAAAGAGCTGATGTCAAGACATAATAGATTTAATTTGGTTTGACTATTAACAGAAAATGTAATTAATCTGTTATATGAAACGGCAACATAATATGAATTTATCCAAAAAAGCGCTATTAACTCTTTTTTTGAGTTTATTCAGTGTGTTTTTAGCGAAACTCTCAGCTCAAGAGAGTATCGGGCTTTCGCTGGAGGAAAGGGAATGGCTGGAAACACATCAGACAATAACCGTTGTTCAGGATCCGGGATGGCCGCCTGTCGAATTTACCGATGAAGAAGGAAGAAGCGCCGGAATCACTCGTGATTACCTGACTGTCATTGAATCAAGGCTTGGGATCAAATTTGAACGTATTTCGGGACTTTCATGGCAGGAAGCCTATTCCCGCCTGAAAAAACACGAAATTGATATGACCACCTCCGTAACTGTTACTCCAGAACGGCTTGAATTCTGGGCTTTTACAAAGCCTTACATGAAAATTCCTATTGTTATAGTTACTCACTCAGATGTAACATATATCTCTTCGTTGAAGGAGCTTGAGGGCAAAGATGTCGCTGTGGTTGACGGATATGCAATGGGCGAGTGGATTGCAAAAGATTTTCCGCAGATAAATCTTGTTAAAGTTAACAGCGCAGAAGAAGGTCTGCTTTCTTTAAGTGAAGGAAAAGTTTTCGCTTTTATAGACAATATGCTTGTTACCGGTTATTACATGGCAAAGCTAAAAATTCATAATTTGAAAATTGCAGGCGAAGCTCCTTATATAAATGCACAGGCAATGGCTGTCAGAAAAGACTGGCCGATTTTAGCCCGTATACTTGATAAAGCACTTGATTCGATTTCAGAAGAAGAAAGAAACGCCATATATTATAAATGGGTTCCCATACGGTATGAACATAAGTTTGATTACAGTCTTGTCTGGAAAATTTTTCTAGGAGCCTCAGCTTTATGTTTTATTTTATTTATGTGGATAATAAAACTCCGCAAAGAAATAAATCTCAGAAAAAAGACGGAAGAAGCTCTAAGTGAATCCGAATTCAAACTGCGTTCGCATATAAAAAATACTCCGACCGGCGTTATTCAGTGGGATGAGAATTTTCTTATTTCTGAATTTAATCCGGCAGCTGAAAAAATATTCGGTTATACGGAAGAGGAAGTGAAGGGAAGGACGGCCGGGTTTCTGATGACAGAAACTTCTGCTGATCATTATTCGGATATTCAGAAGATAATTGCGGGAAAAAAAGAAAGCGTTTATACTATTATAGAAAACTCACGCAAGAATGGAAAGATAGTAATTTGCGGATGGACGAATACTCCCATTGTTTCAGATGACGGCAGGCTTCTCGCAACAGTATCTTTGTGTAAGGATATTACTTCAGCGATTGAAGATAGAGAAGCTTTAGCCGCGTCAGTGAATGAAAAAGAAACTCTGATAAGAGAGCTTTATCATAGAACAAAAAACAACATGCAGATTATTTCTTCATTTAT
>JAKPJF010000029.1 GCA_029554345.1 Spirochaetota bacterium
TGATTAACCCAAGAAGTCAAATAAAATTTTACTTTCCGCACGGAGGCGGAAACTTGCGAGACGCTTTTATTGCGACGTCGTGTCGCATATCGAAGCGTCTCGTTTGTCGGGATCGTTCCGACTATCCGCGAGATGTTCGTAGACCATAGCGGGACAACGCAAGGGTTACCTCGGAGGTAATTGCGATAATAATATTGATAACATTTATCGAAGCGAATAGGATGTTCGCTGAGATAAAGAAATAATTTATTGATACCAAAATTAAATTCGCACGGAGGCGGAAACTTGCGAGACGCTTTTATTGCGACGTCGTGTCGCATATCGAAGCGTCTCGTTTGTCGGGATCGTTCCGACTATCCGCGAGGAAGACAAAGTCTTCAGCGGGATAACGCAAAAGTTACCTCAGAGATGTGTGCGAATAATTACATTGGTGTTAAAATCGAAACAGACACGAAGTCTGTTGAGCCGAGGAAACTGGTTACTGAAATCATGAGTATATTCGCATGGATGCGGAAACTGGCAAGACGATTTTATGCAAACCTCCTGTTTGCGCGGGAAGCGTCCCGTTTGTCGGGATCGTTTCGACTATCCGCGAGGTGGTCGAAGACCACAGCGGGAGAACTCAAGCATTGCACAATAGTTTGAGGCGTGAAGTCAATTCCAAATTGCATTCGGAGCTGTCAGGTGGACAAAGGTCTTCTATCTTTTCTTTTTTGATTAAATAGAGAGCTCCTTTTATTCTATCCCGTTACCGTATTCAAATACACATCGGCTTGATGATGATTTGGTTCTGGCAGTGCAACTAATTCTTTTTAACAAATTGTTGATAATTCCAAAATCGAACTGTTCCATCTCGTGACACTGAATAAAATTCTTTCTTTTTATCATTTACTAATACAGCTGTAACTGGCAACACGTGACCTTTGAAAGTGTAAAGCAAAACCTCTTTTTTAAAATCCCATAATTGAATATTTTGATCTTCACCATATAATAGAACATATTCATTATAGCCAAGATGTTTTACTGCACCAACAAGACAAGTCGTAATACTTTTAATTTTTTTAAAATCTCGAACCACAGCAACTTTTCCGCCATAGCAACCAATAAACACTATATTATTTATGACATCAATTGAATTTGAACCTTTTATATCAATTTCTTTTATTTGATTACCCCTTCCAACATTTATAACGACAAGATGAAGATTATCAACATAATATATAAATCCATCAACAACTTTCATTCCAACAATTGGATGTTGATTTTTATGAATTATCTTTATAGAATATGATTCTAAATCAACTTTATAAATTGATCCATCAGCACAACCAAGAAAAGCTATATTATCAACTACTTGTATTGAATAAACTAAAGATTGTATTTCTTCTGTTAAATATAATACTTCCTCGTCCTTAAGATTATAGAAAATAATACGTCTATTGGCTGTAGCAATCAGAGCATTTGAGTTTTTACCATAGAATTTTACACACAGTATTTTATCTTTGTCATAATGAAATATGTGAGAACTTCTCTTTTCAACACAATCCCATAAGCGTAAATAAGCACCTCCAGTTAATATATAATCATCATTACAATTTATGTCTGCACTCTCGATAGCATTTTGTGTATCGTTAAATATATTAACATTTTCTTGAGCAATTATTCTTAAAAAAAAACACAAACTTATTAAAAACATAATAATTATTTTTTTCATTTTTTCTACCTCACATTTTTACCTTTAGGCTGACCTGGTTGATTATATATTATACCACTATCACTACTATCTTTTTTTACATTTGGATATTTTTTTTCGAATTTCATAGATCCTCTATAACATTCCCTCAGTTTAATGGACAGAACGAATCCCCCATGTGATTCTTTTTTAGCCGCGATTCACATCATCTCCAAAGGAGGAACATATCCGTTTTTGGAATGCTGTCTTACTCGATTATAAAACAATTCTATATATTCAAAAACAGCCTTCTTCGCTTCATCGCGCGTGTCATAATCATACGTCAAACTCTGTATCGTACGGCCGCCTTTCGTCGTCTCTATCGTCTTCAGTCTCAGATTCTCGTCATCGTAGGCGTACTTCGTCACCACATTGTTTCCGTAGTCTATCTCCGTTCTCTGCCCGTGTTCATTGTACAATATGTTTTTAACGTAAGCTTCCGTTCCGCTCGCGGATATCACGTTTCCGCCTCCGTCATATCCGTACGTTACCGTTTCTCCGTCAGGATACGTCACAGAAAGCAGTCTTCCGTACCAGTCGTATCTTGAATACGTCTTGTATGTCTTCTCCGCTCCCGTAGATATCTTCTTTATCTTCCTCGTGGATATTACCACATTGCCGAGCCAGTCGTATTCGTATTCGTCCGTCGCGTATCCGTTCTGCACTTTAGCCACTCTGCCCGCGGTGTTCGCGCTGCTCTTCTTCCCGTATGTATAAATGACATCCGGCATCGTTTTCCTTATCACCCGCTCCAGTCTGTTATAGCTGTATCTGTACTGCGTCGTAGCGCCCGCCGCCCTCTGTTCCGGCGTGCTCTTTCCGGTTAGATTATTCGCCGAATCGTACATGTACAGCACTTTTCCCGTGTCCGGATTATCCGTGCTTATCCTTCTTCCGCCTATGTCGTATTCGCAGAGTGTGACATTTCCTTCAGCGTCCGTTATACGTTTCAGCTGGTTCAGCGAATCGTATTCATAGCTTGTAGTCACCGTTCCGCCTTCCACCACCTTCACTATGTTTCCGCTTGCGTCCGTATATTTCGTCTTCGTTCTGCCTTCCGCGTCCGTCACCGTTTCGACGTATTCGCTTCCGCTCATCCCGTAATTTATTTCCGTCTCCGTTCCGTCAGGCGCCGTCACTCTGACCGCCCTTCCTCTTGAGTCGTATTCCGTCTCCGTCTTCTTTGAGCTTCCGGTCTCATAGCTTCCGTTTCCGCTTCCCGTAAAGCTCATTCCCTGTTCCACGGCTCTGCCCATTTCATCGTATTTGACATTTCCGCTCACGACAAATGTAATGTTTACGGGCGTTCCCCTTTCCCAAGTTTGTAATAATTTCAAAGAGCTATTATTCTCAAACATCAAATTAAATTCTTCTGACCATGTCGGGTCGGGCTTTTACTTCAAGGCGTTCCGCCTTTCCGCGCAATCCCTAACGCGCGAAGCTGTCATTCAATTCATCTCCGCTTCCGGATGGGTTTTCAAAGAACTAAATAATTCAGATTTCATAAAGAAAACTCCAAAATCTCTTCAAAATCCATTCTTGGCGGTCTTCATCACCACTATTATATCAAGGAGTCTGCATGATTTTAATTTATCACCCATAAGCGAGCATCCATACTATTCATCATACATATAAGTATTGGTCAATCCATCCTCTTTAACTTCTATCTCTGTTTTGTATAAATTTGCAACAGTATCAATCTTACCGTTTTTAAAATATTCTCTAACAAGAACAATCATCCCTTCTTTATCCCAAGCATAATCAACGACATCAATTATTCCATTCTTAAAATATTCTATTTTATAAATACTGAAATCATCCGCTCTGAATATTCCGAAAAATTCTATATTTTTCACCTTAGAGCTATTTTTTTTTAGACAATCTCGGATTATCTTTTTTAATGCGTCTTTTCCTGCAAAGTCACTCGTAATTGAATACAATAGATTCCCACGGCGATCATACTTAGAACTTACAAGTTTATGGGTAAAATAATTTTCTTCATAGTGCCGAGAAATCATATCTGTGCCGGAGAAATAATCTATTGACATTGTAGAAAAATTCTTCCCCGACAACACGACCTCTTCAGAATAAAATGTCATTTTACCGCAAGCAATTCTCACAATAACTCTTTTGATTTTCTCATCAGACTCCTTTACATCAAAGGAAACCCGACATTCCCCATCGCTAGGATCTGTTTTTACTTTTAAAACTTCATTCATGTTACAGTTTTCACTCGCCCAGGCACTACTGGCACTCGCAAAGAGCAACAAAAGAAAAAAAATACCGATCTTTCTAATTTGATTATTTCCGTTTGTCATTTTCGTTCATCATCTCCTTATAAGACTTCCCAACAGCATTATTGATTTCATGCCCTACATATTTATTCACTGTTTTTCCGTCTTCACCTATAACTTGCTCAAAAACATTAGCATCCAAAACTCCACCAGCCATATCGGTTCCAGAAGTTTCTTCGTTAGGATCAATATAAATATACATAAACAATCTGCTATCTTTTCTGATACCATTCTTACGCATTTGCTTCACCGAATCAGCCAGTCCCTTGCCTTTAGGGTTTAAAAAGTATGTTACCGCACCTATCCCTTTATTCTGCATCGCAGATCCGATTGCATCAGCGAAATCAACATCTTTATCCAAGTTCGCTTCAACCAGAAAGAATCGACCACCACTATCCGTCGTATCATCGGGACCTTCGTCAACGCAAGATTTATACACTGCGACATCTCCCGTTCTTTGTTTAATTGCTAATCCTTTTCCCTGCCCACTATCATATTTCGAAGAACCGGTATTCGGATCATACAGAAAGTTGAAAAATCCGGTGATATTATTGGCTTTATCAACAATTGGCACCCGTACGGTTCCATTAAAATCTCCATTTGCCTGCATTTGATTTATTTCATCAATAGTTGCAAAACCATATCTTATTCTATTATTTCCAGTTGGATCAATAAATACAATAGGATTATTCCCAACATAAGAATACAAATCCAAATTAGAAGGATCATACACTCCACCTGCAGGCTTTCCTGTTAAATACTTTTCCAATATCGGATCCGTACTTATCCATCTGCATAACTTCGCGTCATAATATCTTGCTCCATGGTAATACAACCCAGTCTCCGCGTCCTGTTCCTTCGAGGTATACTTGAACGGAAGATTCGCATTCCCCGTCACTTTCTCATTCACCCAGCTCTCTCCGCTCGAGGTGTATTCCGTGTGCTCGTAGAACTCACCTTTCTTGTCCGTCACATAGCCTGAACTGCCGAGATGGTCGGTGTGGTAATACAATGTATTTTCGCGCTTCATGGTTGTACTGGTTTCGCATGTCCGGCTCATCACCTGACTCGCGACTCTCGTCGAACCAATGTAGATATGTTTGGATATTTTCTTTCCGTCGGTCTCGGTATAGTATCCGCTAGCGTAGATTGTTTCACCGAGGTCACTATATTTGCATATCCTTTCACCGTTTGCGTCATATCTGTAATCCGTCGTGTGTTTGTTATCGACGGATACGGGCGTTGCGCTCGTCCTAATTTCAGAAAGGTTACTCAACACGGATGATCTCAAGTCTCCATTCATTCAAAGATTTCATGCTTGCGCCGCGCTCTCCGCTTGTATCTTTTGCTTCGCAAAAGGATACCGCTTCGATCCCTAACGCTCAAAGCTGTCACTCAATTCATCTCCGTTTCGCGGTTGGTTTTCAAAGTGCTAAATAATTCAGATTCAATATGGTAAAGTCCGGCAATGCCGGACTTGTTTTGTTTTTCGAACTTATCATTCAAAATATCTATCGTAACGACTCCTCGTGTACAAATATTTAGGCACCTCAAGTCTTTCCACTATCTAAGAATTTCAAGTGTTACTTTTAACACTTGAAATCCCCCCACTCACTTCAACTCTCTTCATTGCTTCTTTGACTCTCTTTTTCTCCGCTCTCTTTACCTCAAAATCATATTCTTCTTCGGCCTTCTTCTTCGCCTTGTCCGCTTCTTCCATCACTATCGCTCTCAGTTCTTCGTCTTCGGGCTCTACTTCCATAAATTCAAGGTCTTCTATCTTTTCTTTTTTTATTAACATAGAGAGCTCCTTTAATCTATCCCGTTACTGTGTTCAAATATTTGTATCCGTCAAGTTAACAGCATCTTCACAAAAGCGCAAGAATGAAATAAGCTGAATCCAAAAGGAGGCAGTTTATGGAAAACTACGCGAGGCTTACGAAGGAAGAAAAATTATTATATTGGAAGAATCATTTTGATCTGTGGAAAGAAAGCGGTTTATCGCAGAAAAAATACTGTAAGAATAATTCTGTTTCATATTGGAATTTTAAGTCATGGTATGAGAAAACAAAAACCCGAACTGATATGGAATCAAAAAATTTCATCAGACTTGAAGCAGATAAGATGTCAAATGAAAGTTCCGGCAAATTCGAAGTCGTATTTCCGTGCGGCACCAGAATCAACATCGATGTAAATATTTCAGAATTAAATTTCAGAAAAATATTATCCGCGGCAGGATGCGTCAATGGTTAAAGATTTCACGCGCCATTCGATATACATAATGCCGGGAGCCACAGACATGAGAAAACAAATCAATGCTCTATCGGCGACGGCAGAAAATGGAATGAAGAAAGATATATTTTCTGAAAGCCTGTTTCTGTTTTGTTCGCGCAGCAGAAGACAAATCAAAATACTGTACTGGGATAGAAACGGTTTCTGTCTGTGGACAAAGCGGCTTGAGAAGCACCGTTTTCCGTGGCCTTCTAATGGATATGATAGAACAAACATTAATTACGGCGAACTCAAAATGCTTTTGAAAGGAATAGATTTCTTCAATGCGCATGAAACATTAAAAAATATTCACGCTTCATAAAAAAGTAGTATTAATAAAAAGCGCGTGCTGTTATCAGGTAAGTATGAATTACGAAAATGACATGCTTCCAGATGACAGCGCCGAGCTTAAAAAAATAATTTCATTTCTTCAAATCAAAAATACAAACCTTGAATCAGACAACGAAAATCTTCTAACGAAAAACATAAACCTTGAATCCGAAAACACAAAACTTGTAAATGAAAACAAATCGCTCAAAGATAAATTGAAAGCGGCTCTCGCGAAATTTTTCAGCCCGAAAAAAGACAAAGCATCTTTCGAACAGTCGGATCAGCTTTCGCTTTTCGATGAGGCTGAAACTCATGCCGAAAAAGAAAGCGAAGACGAAGAAACCTGTTCATCCGATGAAACAATCGTAAAAAGCCACGCCCGCAAAAAAGGCGGAAAGAGACGCATTCCTGATTTCATTCCGTCTGAAGAAATAATTCACGAACTAAGCGATAAAGAAAGGGCCTGCAATTGCTGCGGAAAAACACGTCCTGTTATCGGTGAAGACAGAAGCGAAGAGCTGGACATCATTCCGGCTCAATTCAAAAAGACCATTCATGTTGTTAAAAAATACGGACCTTGCAATTGCAGCGGTTTTCTGAATTCCGGAGAAGCCGAAATCAAAAGAGCATCGAAACCGAAAAGACTGATTCCTTACGGAATCGCTTCAGCCGGACTTGCGGCTTACTGCATGGATTACAAATACAATTATGCGATGCCGTATTACCGCTTAAGCAAAAAGTTTGAAGCGGCTGAAATGGATATTTCAAGAGCGACTCTGTGCAACTGGACGATGATAGCTGCTGAGAAATGCCGTGTTGTTTACGGCATGATGCTTGATAAAATCCGTTCATCGGAAGTGATCAACATGGATGAAACAAGAGTTCAGGTTTTAAAAGAAGACGGAAAGACTGCAGAATCACTTTCTTACATGTGGGTGATGAAAGCCGGAAAGGAAAACAAAAAGCTGACGGTGTTTCATTACGATCCCAGACGCAATTCAGAAACAGCAGAGAAATTACTGGAAGGATTCAAA
>JAKPJF010000033.1 GCA_029554345.1 Spirochaetota bacterium
TAAATGCAGGAAAACGCGAATTGGTAACTCTTGCAGACGGATGGACAGCTGTAACAAAAGACGGTTCGCTTTCTGCGCAGTTTGAAGAAACCGTTGCTGTTACAAAAAACGGTGCAGTGGTTTTGACATCTTTAGTTTAAGAATACTTAAAAAATGATTCTTTCGGTATTTTTATTGACACAAAAAGCAAGTCTTTCCATATATGATTAATATTTGATTTATTAGGGTAAAAAAGTTGGCAAATACAAGTTCAGCAAGAAAAAGAATCAGACAGAGCGAAAAACGCAGAGTGAAAAACTCTTCAATGAAGTCTGCTTTGAGAACTTCAATTAAGAAATTGCGTTCATCTGCTTCAGAAAAAGCAACTAAGGAAGTTCTATCTACAAATAAGAGCAGTGTAGACAAAAATCTAGACAGCGCTGCAAGAAAAGGACTTATTCACTGGAAAAAAGCTGCAAGACTTAAATCAAGACTTGCTAAAATGATTAATTCGGTTGTTAAGTAGGCAGTTCTTTGCGCAAAAATGATATTGTTGATATCATTTGGAATAAGGTTGAGAATTTAAACAAAAAGGACGTTGCGGAAGTTGTTGATATGTTTCTTTCTGTGGTTTCACAGAAGGTTACTGAAGGCGAGAGAATCGAGCTGAGAAAATTCGGAACTTTTTACAGGGCCGAAAAAAAAAGCAGAAAAATTTACTCGCCAATTGCAAAAAAAACGATTGACGTACCAGCGAGATTTTCAATAATGTTCAAAGAAAGCAGATACGAAGATGAAAAAAAGGGCGATTAGCTCAGCTGGGAGAGCGTCTGCCTTACAAGCAGAATGTCGGCGGTTCGATCCCGTCATCGCCCAAATAGGGAAAAGAGCAGAAATGCTCTTTTTTTCTGTTATATGAATAATTATAAAAAATACACCCTTCCGGTTAATCCCGTTTTTAAAATCATATTCAGTTTTGTGATATTGATTGTTGCGGGAGCTTTTATTCTCTCCATGCCTGTATCTCTTGTTAAAGAAATTAAATTTATTGATGCACTGTTTATTTCCACGTCGGCTGTCTGTGTTACGGGTCTTGTGACAGTTGATGTGCCGGGCGTATTTTCTCATTTCGGTCAGTTCATCATAGCTGTGCTTATTCAGCTCGGCGGCTTGGGTGTAATGACCATTTCCGTAACATTTGCTTTTTTACTTGGAAGGAAACTTTCCGTGCGATGGCAGTTCGCTTTGATGGATTT
>JAKPJF010000040.1 GCA_029554345.1 Spirochaetota bacterium
CGGATCCTTATGCCTCATTGTTTTCCAATGACGACATAAGGCCGCTTATCCGTAAGCCGGTTGAGGTTTGTTTTATTCAAAGAGAGCAAAGTTGGCATGTATCTCATCTGAGTGTCCAGATATTTGGACACCTCAGTTTGATTTCGCTTTGATTCTGGCAGGGCACTATCATTTAATATATCTTATTTTTATAAAACCAACGCCTTAAACTCTGACTCCTAAAATCACCCACATTATTATTCAAATCAACAAAATATACATTTTGGGAATCACTTCTCTTAAACTTACATATAAAATCATAAGTTTTATCATTTTCCAGTATTACTCTAACAAAAAAACGAATATGGTATTGCGGGTGATCTGGATAATCTTCATATGTTTTATTTATACTCTCAATAAAATCATTAATTTTTGATAAATCCCTAATTTCTTGTTCAATATTATTATCATTTAACTGTGAACCATTATAGATAATAATTTTTTGAATTTTTGTATCTCTAAAATAATTATTCATTTCATATTTTAGATCACCAGAAACATAATAATCATAGAAATTGATTATAATCAAAAAAACAATAAGTATAAAACCAATGATAATACCACCACTCTGCATTCTTCTAATGTTTATATTTTGATACATATAACCTCTTTATAAATTTACTTTTGTCGCAATTTTCTTTCAGGCCTAATGAATCGCGGACTTCCTTCTGCCTTCTTATAATTTACTCGCGACATTGTTCTTGAATAAGGAAAACCGAACTGAAGTGTAGCTCCCCAACTTTTTCCATCTTTCCAATAATCACTAGAATATGTTGAAAAAGCTAAACCAATCATAGTTGCATCATCAGTAAAAGAATCACCTTCCCATGAATCAAATATTTCTTGCAAAGTTGAACCAGCTAAAAAATCACCTTTTGCTTTAGTTGTCATTGCAACAAATCCTAGACTACCCATTGCAATACCAATCTGATTTGTAACTTGTATAGTATAATCTTGAACTCCATGTTGTTTACCATTAGAAAACATCATCGTTGAATATCCATCTATTCTCATGTAACTTTCACCATCTGGAAAAACAATTTGAGAACTCTCTAAGTATGTTTCAGTTCCTGCAGCAGTCCATGTTTCTTCATATGCTTTAGGTAAAGTTTTTCCAAGTAATGATTTTGAGCCTTTTATCCAATTACCTTTTTTATCAAAACTATTTTCGACCCCCATCACTCGTGCAGCATTATCCCATTCTTTTCCCCAACCAGCTTCTTTGGCAGCATCCGCAAGTTTATCAGTCTTCTTATCAAAAGTTACAGATCCATCTTCATTTTTTTTCAACATACCAGTAGGATCACTATACATGATTGGATTATTTCCACAATATGCATATAAGGTTAAATCATCCCATGCAGGGTCAGTACTCAAAAACCTTCCTATCATCGGATCGTAATATCTTGCATGACAGTAATAGAATCCTGTTTCATCATCCTTCAAATGCGAGGTAAATCTAAATTCCGTCTTATCCACCGTAGCTGCTTCATCATACAATGTCTCACCATACGGCAAATACTCTATCATCTCGAAGAAATTCCCCTTCTTATCAGTCACATAGCTCGAACTTCCCAGATGATCCGGATGGAAATACATCGTATTCTTTTCACTTACCGTTCCGCAGTTATCCTTCATGCTCACTGTGCTCGCGACCCGCTGATTTCCGGCGAAGATGTGTTTACTTATTACCGTCTTATTTCTGACGATATAGTTCGCGCTTACGTACTGAGTCTCACCAAGTTCACTTTTCTTTATTATTCGTTCACCGTTTGCATCATAACGGTAGTTCTTTCGATATGTAAATATGTTTGAATTCAAAGACATTTGACAATTATTTTGGATATTGTTTTATTAATGTCAAGCATGAAGATAATTGAAGTTAAATAAATCTATTATTACTAACGAAAAGACTTTAAATGATTTACTACAAATATATATTTCATTTTTTATTCTCTTGAACAAGAACACCAATGTTAATCGGAGGTATTATAATTGATTTTGGAAGACTGGCTTTCAACATTTTACTGTGAATTTCCTCTCGTATATACGGAAACATTATCGCAGGCGCATTTGATTTAGCGAACTCCTCCAGTTCCATGTTTTGTTCTTCAGAAACTGAAAATAATCCCACATAAACAACTTTAAAATAGATAGGATCGTTTTCAGTATTTACATGAACGGCTAGAATTGTTTGTAATGTCTTTTTGTCATCAGAAAAAGTATTATTAACTTCCATAGACAAATTCACATTCTCAGATCCAGTTAACTGGGGTAACCTCTTAAAAACTGATTCCGCTAAAATTATTGAATCACATTTAATTCCCGGTTGTTTATCTTTATCCATTACTTACTTCTTTCCAATTGATAGAATTACCTTGAGAAATACTAGCATGACAATCTTTTATCGGAATACTGTTTTTTACATAATCTTCAAAATAATAAAGGACACAGGTTTCATCCTTAACATGTCGTTGTGATGATGTCTGACTATAATCTTTATCCAAATAGTATAATATTTTTGCAACATTTTGAACTGACAGATTTTCATTACCAGATAAGACCTTTGTAATATAACCACGAGATACTCCCATCAATTGGGCGAGCTCAGATCGAGTAATACCTTTTTCTTCCAATGCTTCAGCTATGAGATTTGAAACATCAAGCATAGCCTTTGTTTGTATTAAATCTATTTCATATGATTCTTTAAACTTTTGGGGTATTGCTTCATCAAATACATTATAACTTTTCATACATTACCGCCTTCCATTTTTCTAAATTCCTCAAACTGCTTCTTTATATCCTTCATCCGATCCTTTTCTTTTAAAGGTGTTTTCTGACCGCCCTTTTGAAAATAATGAGTTAACACAATTACTCGTCTATTCATATCATCATAATAAAACGGAATCCGCAACCCAGTATCAACATTCTTAAACTCAAAAAAACCGTCTTCAAGTGATCTTAACTGATCTTTATTTCTCCATGGACCCGTTGAACAAAATTTGTCAAAATATTGTCTTAAAACAGTGTAATCTAAGTTTACGGTATCTCTTTTACTGATTTTACCTTTTTCAAGTTTATCAAGATACTTACTTTTCAATTCTAAAAAATACTCCCAAAATGGTGAATTTCCACTTTTGGTTACAGCACATATTATTGAAAAACTTTCTCCTTCAACAATTAAATACCCTCCATATTTCTTTATCGGTTCAGTCACTATGATTGTTTACCTATAAGTTAATTTTACCGCATTTAGTAAATAAAAAAAAGAAAAAAAACCAATTTTTCTCAATTTTATCCAGTATTTGGTAATTAAAGAGATATAAACATACTCATCAAAGAAAATATAACAACTTTAAACAAGTATCTCATCATTTTTTAAAATTATCATATTCATCTCAAAGTCAAGACTTAATTAAATATGAGTATCCAAGGATCAAATCAAATCATCATTATTTTCAAGTGTCACTTTTTAACACTTGAATTCCAGTGAAACACTCCACCTCAAAAACGAATTTCAAGTGTTACTTTTAACACTTGAAATCATCTAAAAACTCAATATTAAGTATTTTCCATAAATTATAGAATCTTTTAACATCTTGGATCAAGTCTTGTAAGTATTCTTATATATTCATCCCTCATTTCAGGAGTCATCTCTTCATAAATCTCATTTTCTCTGGGATGATATTTCTTCATTATTCTCTTCAGTCCAGTCAGAGAAAACTGAGTATATATAACTGTCGTACTTAGTGACGAATGCCCCAGTATCTCTTTAACCTGCATAATCTTAGCCCCTCTCTCTAAAATATGTGTCGCGAATGAATGTCTGAGCATGTGAGTACAAATTCCTTCAATTCCTTTACTCTCAAAATACTTCTTCAGTATCCGATAAACAGACTGCGAACCCAGTCTCTCTCCTTTCACTGTCAAAAACAAAGCACCTGTAAATACCTTATTCTCATCAAGATATTTCTTCCTAACTACCGAAATATAAGTCTTCAATATTCTCAATAAGTTATCTCCAGCCGGCACGATTCTATCCTTACTTCCTTTTCCCTCTCTAATAAGAATCTTACCTGATCCAAAATCAACATCAGTAACATTAAGGTTTATTAACTCAGAAAGCCTAATCCCTGTACCGTAAAGTAATTCAAATATCGCTCTGTTTCTGATTCCAATATCCGTACCGTCTTCCAAAGCGTTTAAGAATTCGAGAACCTTATCAACGTCTATACTTTTTCTCAGTGACATCTTTTTTGCCGGAGCAAAGTTCTCCATATTAAACGGATTATTAAAGATGTATTCATACTTGACAAGAAACTCAAAAAAGTTTTTAAGTACTGAATTGTAACCGGACAAAGCCGACGAAGAAAGCAGTTCTCCTTTTTGATTTTTCTTTTTCTTCAGATAAACAAAAAAGTCATTTAAATCCTCAAAACGTATATCTCTCACATCATCTGCTTTTTCGATTTTGTTATAATATTCACAGAATATCTCAAGATTACCAACATACTTTCTTAATGTTTCTCTGGAAAAACCTTTTGACTTTATAAAATCTTCATAGAGTTTTATCGCATGACGAGTCTTCATTACCTATTTCTCTTGGGTGTGTTTTGTTTATCATCTCTTTAAGATCATCAGGGAAAATGTGAGTATATATCTCTGTATTACATATTCTTCTATGACCTAAATATTCCTGAACCTCTCTGAGATCAGCTCCGTTTCTATAAAGATGCGTGGCGGCGGCATGTCTAATACCATGACAAGTTATTTTTGGAAGATTATGTTTCTTTGAAATTCTACGAAGAGATAATCCAACCCACGCCGCGAAAGAACGGTCTTTCTCTCCCTTACCGACTGCATAAAATATTCTTTCTCTTCCATCATGAAGATGATTCATATACAATCTCAGAAACTCAATCGATATTTCAGTAAGAGGAACCCTTCTATCCTGTTTCTCTTTATCATCTCGTAATATCATATATCCTTCATCAAGAAACAAGTCTTTAACTTCAGCCTTCTCCATCTCGTTTATTCTGGCAGCAGTAGAGTACATAACTTCAATTACAGTTCTTAACACAAAGTCTTTTCGAGTTTTAATTTCTATTCCAGACAGAAGTTTTTCCATTTCTTCCGCCTTATAGACTCCTCTTGGAATGTGTTTTGAATCTCTCAATCTTTCAGTTTGACTAAACGGATTACTCAGAACTCTTCTTTCGGCTAATAGAAATCCGTAAAACATATTGAGAACAGACAATATGGCATTAACAGTTGAATTACTGTAGTTTCTTGTATGAAGTTCTTCTCTGAATGATCCGCAATCTCTCATATTAAATCCATAAGGATTAATTCCATTTCTGCCGGTATAATCAAAGAACTGTTCTACTCGTGCGATTCTATCAGTTATTCCCCGATTCTTAAATCCTTTTACTATTAGGTATTCTTTGTATCTGTTTATAAGAAGTCTTTCATCATTGGTAATATACGAATTATCTTTTACTTCCTTCTTCTTTTCATTTTTGTTTATAGAATTAAGGTCTTCAAAGGGATTGGAGTTTGTATATTTAATCCTTGTAAGAAATCTATAAAACAATGCTCCACCGCTCATATAGACTCTAACCGTTTTTTCTGAATATTTTTTACCATCAAATCCTGTAGACAAATAATCTTTGTATTCTCTTACGTTATCAACTGAAACATTCTTATAATCAATATTAACTTTCTCACAATAAGTCAGAAAGAGTTTAAGTGCGAAAGCGGATGAATAATGTTTCATATTAACATCTTTAAGTGCTTGAATGAATTCTTCATAAATACCCTTGTGTTTATCATTCATTTATTATCTGCCGGTCTCTTTTAACTGTTTTCAAGTGTCCAGAGATTGTTTTCTTGGTATTTTCAGGACTTATGAATCAAAACTGGTCAGTGTCCAGTTAGTGTCCAGAGGTGACCAGTTTATCCGAATATTTGTCTTTTATTTCATCAGGAGTTGGAATTATCGAAAGGTTTAATTCATCAAGAGGTTTGTTCTCTATCAGACGATAAAACCCCTTAAGTCTCGAAGTTCCTCCTTTAATAACAGTTATGTATTCATAATCAGTAAGTGCCTTTATCTGTTTCTTAACCCAAGTCTGTCCATACCCGCTGAACTCTCGTATTTCTCTTTGAGTAAAACTGTTCTCTTCTGCTTTGAGTTTTGTTCTTTCTCCTTTCTTCTCAGAAAAATTTCTCAGCATCTCATAGAATTCAACTGTGCTCTCAGGAAGTTCTCTCATAGTTGTAGAAAGAACTCCACTTACCATTATCTCATATGCGATAGAATAATCCACGGAATCGCATTCTATATATTCAAGACCGTTATCTTCCTTAACCTCTTTCTGATACTGTCTTAAGAAACAAACACAGGCTATCAAATCCATGAATCTATCATTATCTCTTCTTGTTCTCATTAATGAATCTGGGAAGTTCAGATGACTCGCGACAGGATTAACGACTCTTACTTTCTTGAGCATTCTTTGAGCCGCATGATGAGTCCTGATTATCTCAGATATTTTTTCGTCTTTCTCCCTGTATCTTTGAAGACTGTATTTTTCTCTCTGTGATGCATGAATTCTTCTTGTCTGTTCTCTTGATTCATCAGCCGATATAACAAAACATCTGCTCGCGTTCTCAGGATTGATTCCGTAATCTGTTCCGCTCATAACAGCGGATACAACAACAGGCCTTTTGACATTTGCGCTTTTCATCATTCCGCTTTTCTCGTCTTTAACAGTCACAAGACGAGACAATTCCTTTCCAGATAACATTTCTCTTATCTGATGCTCAACAGTCGCATTGTGAACTGTCTCTCCAAGTAAAAGAAACTTATGCATCAGATCATCCACATAATTTAAAGCCTGGTCGGAAAGAGAAGTTACAGATATGGTCTCTTCCGGCGGCATCAACTTTCTAACTGTCTCAGCGAGAAAACTCTTTCCGGCAGATGACTGTGAAAGAATTATAATACTTATTGGATCATCAAGAATTCTAGAACTAGCGGCGAGATACATCAGTTTCTTATTTATATCTTCTCCGACATAACCAAGTATCTCCATGTCTTTAACAATTGCCTCAAACATATTCGGATCTTTTAAAAAAGATAATCCTAATTCCTTTTCTTCTTCAGTTAATTCTTTTTTAACAGGTACAGAATCATTTCTTTCTAATGCCTTATCTCTCATCTCTTCAAACCATTCAATAATAGAATGAAGGTCTCTCTCGATATGAACGGCCTCAACTCCGCTCATTCTTGATATATTCTGGGAAAAAGCGTTTCTTGATCTTGAAGAGTAAAGATCAAGAGTATCAATAAATGATCTGTCACCGAATGAAGCCTTAATCGACACTTTCAAGTTTCCAAGAAATAGTTCTTTAACACCAGAAATCTTATACTCAATATCTCTTGAAGAAATTATATAATAGACACCTTCTCTTTTAAAACTCAGCGACTCTGAACTCTTTTCAATATCAACAATCTCAGCGTTTTCGATAAAAAGATTTATTTCTTCATTTAAACATTCTTTTATACTCTTAACATGAGACACAATTTTCAAAGAGAATCCATACTCAAGAAGAGATTCTTTCAGTTCAACGTCTTGTTCATGAATACAAAGATACGTTATTCTTCTTGATCTCAATATCTCAATTACTGATTTATTTATTTGAGGAAAATAAATAGTATTATTAAAACCTTTCTTTAGATATTGAAGAGCCTCAATCATTGATCTTGAAATAATGCACTCGGAATAGACATTAAGAGTTTTAACGTTAAAGAAAACAGTTTTAGATGTACATCGTACTTTTTCATTATCAACATTGAGTCCATAAAGAGCCTCAACTTCATTATTGAAATCATATAATGGAATTGTTATATGATCTTTAAATATTTCACAACCTTCTTTGTCCAAGATTCCTTTATCTTCAAGAACCGCCTTATCTCTTTGTCCAATGATTTCAGAAAATGATCCGTCCGAAAAACCTATCTTAAATGTATTTATCAGTCTCACATCAAGAAGATCATGTTCTTCGAGAAATGTTCTGGCTTTTATTGATTCATTTATTTTACTGTTATAGAAAACTGCCGCTTGAGTTAAATGTTCAATCTGTGTGACTGTTTCTTCTGATTTAACATTACTTGACTTAACAGATAGAGAGTTGTTAATCTTTATCTCTGGGAAGATATCATCAATTTGATCTTCTTTGTGTTTTATTAGGTTAAGAGTTTTACCCTTCAATCTTGACTTAGACTGCATAAGATAAACCATTTTCAATACGTGATATTAGTTCATCACCAATGAGTCTTATTTCTTCTGAACTTCTATTCTTTCTCTCTATGATTCCCTGTTTAGTCGAGATGACTTCTTCAAATGCGATTGCTTTTGATATTCTTGTTGAGAACACACAATTACCGAATGCTTCTTCAATTTCTTTTGTAATCTCTCTGACAATTACAGGATTTCTTTCAAATTCATTTATAATAACTCCAGCGATTTTAAGTTCCGGATTAAGAGTCTTTTTTACTTTTGAAACAGTTGAAATAAGATCATTAGTTCCCTGCATACAGTACTGTGAAGGTTTCATCGGTATCAGAAGATAATCTGAAGCGGTTAAAGCGTTTATTGTCATAACAGACAATGAAGGAGGACTGTCTATCAAGATATAATCAAACTTCTCAAATGATTTATCACAGAGTAAATCCTTAATTCGAGTGTAACAATCTATTTCTGCGACAAGTGATCTTTCAAGACCGGCACATGATATTGAACCTGGAAGAATATTAAGTTTATCATTTATTTGTTCAAAAACCCATTCTTTTCCAGTAAGAGCCTCAAACAATCCTGATGAAGAATTATCAATCAAACTTTTTGTTAGATTCGCCTGAGGATCAGTATCTACAAGACAAACTTGTTTTCCTAATGATGAAAGATAGATTCCAAGTTCTCTAGTACAACTTGATTTCCCTATTCCGCCTTTTTGATTCGCCAAAACAATAATCTTTGACATGTTCACACCTTCTTATTTTTTATTATTGATCGTGAATTATCTATATTCGATTTTTGTTTTTGTATCTCCAGTAAAACTTACCTGAAGTCTTCTCCATCTTTTCTGACAGAGCGCGCAGAGGTTGTGATCCATAGTAGAGAATTAAATATAACAAATAATAATCTAGTCTAAGTATTTTCATAAACCTTTTGTTCTATTTCTATTTTATAAGAGAGCAGTTGAATTGACTGCTCTCTTATTATAAAAGACGTTCATGGCAACAAACATAATTAGACATTATGAAAACGAACATCTGAAAACAATTTATTATGTATCATTTCATTTGTACGCTCTTTTTCTTTAAGTATTTCAAAAAATATTAATTTCTATATTGAACTTCTTAAAAAGAAATACAATAGACTAGTTGATTTAACAACTAGTCTATTGATGAAATAATTCTATAAGTTTATTTTGTGGTGAGTTTTAACTCATAGAATCTAAATATATAATAAGCGCACATTGAATATCTTGTAAGCGATTTTTTTCTAAAAACATTAAAAAAATAATCGAAACCGCGCATTAAACATCTTTCTGCTCATCTTTCTTTAACGTGTTTTCAAAGATACTCTTCTTCTTTTCATTATTTAAAGTAGATTCATTCAAATACTTGATTCTACTTTTTGTTTTATAACTTCTATGGTGAAGAACTACGATAATTAAACGTACTTTTAACTCGACCTTTATCCATCATTGAACAATTCACCCTTAAAGATGTATCGTCATAAGAATTCTTTCCACCAGACCTCAATGATTTCAACGTATAGTAAGAATTATTCTCTTCACCAGATAAGTTTTCACGATAATTATATGTACTTTTAACGTGACCTAAACCGCCAGAGTAACCAATGCCAGTAAAATCCCTCGACTCTCTCGATACTTTCGACTCTTTCGATTCCCTCGACTCCCTTAATCTCATAGAATCTATCGACACCATAGACCCTTTAAGTTCTCTTGATTTTATCAATGACCTAGATTTATAAACAGTCATAAGATAATCATGTTTAAGATCAGTCTTTTCTATAAAAGTTAATAAGTTTTGATTGATTTCATTCAATCCAAATCCTTCAAAATAATTCACTTTACTTACTTTACTCTTTGAATCAATTGAATTCTTTGAATCTAACTTAGATTTAAGATTCCTACATTCTTTTCTTAAATCATCAAAAGAAATATCAAATATATCTTTTAACAAATTATAAGTAGAATCATTCAGTTTTATAAGATAAGTATAAAATAGTATTCTCTTTCTTCTTACATCATGTTTCCCATTAGATATTATACTTATTATTTCTTCCTTTGTCATAAGAGAATAGTTTTTGATTTCATCTTTTTCATACAGAGTAATTTCTTTATAAATATGATTAAATTCATCTCTTAACCATTCTCTGTACTCACTTCTTAATCCTTTATATTCCACCTTATCTCTTACGTCCCCGAAAGTCAGATTTGACTGTTTAGAACAAGATTTTCCCTTAACAAAATTCTTTTCTATTTCTACCTTAAGGACATTCTTACCCTCAATTCTATTAATGCTCTTCATATCAGAAAAATATGATCTTATTAATCTCAAAACCCTTGAATCTAAACTCGTACAATTAAGATAAGTTGTTTTTGAAGAACCGTCATCTGCCGGACACTCATTTACTTTCTCATTAGAACTATCATATTTCGATAAACAGAATAACTCTTTTAAATCATCTAAAATCTTGTCACTCTCCGCCTGGTATAACTGACAAAGATCCATTCTCCTAACAGACATTTTATTTATTTCTTCTTCACTAATAAGACCGCCGAAAAAGTCCTTAACTACATCAGATAGAAAATTAATTATTTGTCTATCCGTCATTGATCTGTTCTTTAAGTAATTAAGGTCACAAAACTCAAAACTTACCAAGTTGTTATGATATTTCACCAGATACTTGAATTTGTTGTATTCATTATTCCTTGAAGTTATAAATTTACATTTCTTTTCAACGTTCTGTCTTAAAAACGGTAAGTATGGAGCATTCTCAACAGGTATCTGGATGATGATACTATCAACAACAGACTTAGAACACTTTTCTCTTGTCAGATGCATTTCCAGATCTTCAAATTTCTCATAAGTTTTATCTGAAAGTTTCTTCTGTTCTGACTCCAAAACATATGTTCCATCAACAAACATAGACTTGATTTGTTCTTCTGGAAAAGAAGTAATGATATGAAGTTTATCTTTCGCTCTACTCAATCCCACATTCCAAACATTCAGATTATCTTCTTCTATATCATCACCGTACATAGTATTCACCAGAATAACTACATCAGACTGACGGCCTTTTTGTTTATGAATAGTTGTTACTTCAATATTCTCATTATCCTTATAAATTTCTTTCAATTCAATCAGTTCTTTATTGATTCTACCCATTATCATTATTTTCTTATCCGGGTAAAGATCAACAATCTGTTTTACTTTTTCACTTAGTAAATTCTTGTGTTGAATAGAACTAATAAAAACATCATCCATATAATCTTCATTTTTGTAATAAGATAAATCAAACATGTTTTCTGATTTATATTTCTTTTCGTACAACCCATTAATAAACTTCTGAATAGAAGGAGAACACCTGTAACATTTTTTTAATGTCTCAACTTCAAACTCCCCTTGTTTTTCAAACCAATTAAAGAAGACGACTTTTTTCTTGTCCGCAAAACCGTATATTCTCTGTCTTTCATCACCCGCTGCGATTATTTTAACATCATTCATCCTGTTATTACAGATAAGTCTATCTAATATTTTTAAAAGACTTCCAGACACATCTTGAAATTCATCCAGAACAATGTAATCATAATTATTTAAAGAAGATTTATCGGAATATTTTAACCAGATTTTCTCAACAACATTCATAATGTCTCTTAGATTCAATTCTTCATCGTCTTCCGCATCTTCAATCATTTTTGAAATATTATTTTTATAATCATTTTTAAGTTGATTCAGTATTAGTATTTCTTTTTTTGTAAAATCGTTTGTGTTATGAAGTAAATCCATTTCAAATTGAAAATTCTTAGTCACTTCCGAATACATGAGAGAATGAAATGTTTGGACATTAATATTCATTTCTTTAATAAGTTTCTCGTATACATATGTTTTATCTTCATCTAAATCTTTTTCAAATTTACTGAAGAGTTCTTTTTTCTCTTCTTTATTATAGAACTGACTTTTATCAAGATTAAACTTATATAACTTCTTACAAATTTCAATTCTAATACTCTTGTTAAATGAAAGAACCAGAACACGTTTCTTCTCTCCAGATAATTCTTTAATATATTCAAACAGACGAGTTGTCTTTCCGCATCCGGCATATGATTCAATATATAAATTCGTATCAGGTATCATGTGTAACCTCACCACAAAATATTTCTCCATTATTATAGCGGTGAGGTTTCAGTCCCCGAGGGTATTATCTCAAGATTTGGATTGCTTAAGAGAACTTTTGTTGGCCGTTAATTATGAGCGCTTTTGAATTAATCGTATATGAAATTCTAAAGGTTATTTTTTCTCATTTCAAAGATTTATGGGGTGTACGATTTTTATAATTCATGTCATGATTATCAAAAGGGATAAAAACATGAACGAACAGAATCAAAATCTTCTTCCGACTCAAAACACTACTTATGACGTCTATGTTAAGGATTTGAATCAATTCCTCGCCGGAAGAGCCTGTAATGCCGAGAGTCTCAGGGAGTATTTTATTGAAGTAAGTCAGAAATATAAACCTTCAACTCTTTCCTGTATTAAATCGGCCGTTAAGAAATCAATAATCAAAACATTCAAGAATGAATCAAACAATGTTCTTTTTCTTTCATCTCTTGATATGCTCTTCAGAGAATTCAAAATAGGAAAGCCTGACAAAAAGATTTACAGAGAGAAGTTGTTATCAAGTGAAGAAGTAAACCTTCTGATAGATTCAACTCCAGTCCGAATATCTTATATCATTAAGACTCTTTTTCTAACAGGATTAAGAGTATCAGAACTCATAAACATAAAACTGAAAGATTGTAAAATCGATAATGAAATTGTTTATATTTCTATAATAGGTAAAGGATTGAAACAAAGAAGAGTTATGATTGAACTCAAACTATATAATGAAATTCTTAAAGCGTTTAAGAGTAAGTTTTATCTTTTTGAAAGATTTTCATCGGGTAAATATTCCAGAAACTACATCTGGAGAGAAATTAAATTAAACGGATCAAGAGTTTTAAATAAATCTATTTCGCCCCATTCATTCCGTCACAGTTTCACGACTCACATGATTATCAATAAGAACAAATCAGTTAAGGCCGTAAGTTTATATCTTGGTCATTCTGACTGTAATATTACAAACTCAATGTATGTAAACGCGGAACTTCAGGTAGATGATCTATTTTAAGGTAGTAGACGAAAAGCAAGTGTTACTTTTAACACTTGCTCTTCAAGTTGATTTTAGATAATTGTTCCCCGTTTCGGATTTCTTCTTCTCATTTCAACATTTTTGGCGCATTTGATTATTTTTCTTTTCGCCATCCGTATTATTTTTTTATTCTGTTTAATACGTTCATCATCAAAAATCTTCTTCTTTTTATCCGACATCTTACTATATTTTTCTTCTTGTTTAATTCTTTTCACCTCTTCTATTCTATCAAATTTATACATCTCTTCTACAATTGATTCATATTCCTTAGGTCTCTTATTAACACAGAATTTAACAATAGTTTTATTACCTTCAGTAGGTCTTGAAGATTTAATAATATTTGTCTTTTTAAACAACACTCTGATTAAATGGAGCCCTATGACATTGGTCAATAATGGTGTTACACTATTGCCAATGATAGCATGAGCGGCTGGAATATTTTCTCCCAGATCATAATCAAGTGGAAATCCTTGTAGCACCTTTAGTTCATAAATATTAGGATGATGAGGTTTTCTATCTCCTTTCTTATAAAGATAAAGCGATCTTGAGCTTGTAATGGTACAACATGGATTATTAGAAGAAATAATATTGTTGTCAAATTGACCGGATGATACCGCTGTTATATACGGCAGAACATCTTCGACATTGACTTGTTCGTGATCCATTACTGGAAATGTAGGTTTAACCTTTAAATCCTTACGAAATCCAAGAAACACCATTCTAATTCTGTTTTGCGGTAATCCGACTTTTCCACAGTTAACCAGCATCGAAACAAAATCATATCCGCTCTTTTTAAATTCATTCATGATCCCGTGTTTATGAGAACTCATCTTTTTTGAATTCAATCCTTTAACATTCTCAATAAATATCACCTTAGGTTTTAATACCTTGGCAATTCTGAATACATTTTTATACAATACATTCCTTTTATCATCAACTTCCATCTTTCCCGACATGCTAAAACCTTGGCATGGAGGACTCGCATCAAGTAAATCCAAATCTCCCGGTTTAATATTAAAGTCTTCAAGTAATTGTTTCGGATCAATAGTTTTAATGTCATAATAATATTGATGTGCATCCGGAAAATTCTTCTTCAAAGTTTTAACCTCATTAGTTCCAGAATCAACTTGTCCCAGACAATTAAAATGCGCTTTTTTGTATCCGATACTACTTCCTCCTCCGCCCGAGAATAAAGAAATGTAGTTAGGTTTTATAAAATAATATAAACTCATTATATCCTCTCTTATTATTATTGATTTGAAGCAAGTTTCAATGATCTCTTAGAAGTATTTTCAACTTCTCTTTTCAGTGATATTACGAAAACATCTCCATCATCATTCTTAAATGTGATTTCATTTTTATTCTTAAAGATATTATTTGTAATTAAGATTGTTTTAATTATCTCGATTGCTTCTTTCTCCTTTAATATACTTTTTCCAACAGAAGAGCGGATGGACTTATAAACTTTCATTCTGTCATCTTTTTCTTTTGATTTATCAGACACCATTTCATTGTCAGGAGAATTACCTTTTCTACGCAGAACATAAATCGCGCCTTTAATTAAATTAATATTATCCTTAAGATCTTTTATATTATCACAATTTTTTAAATCGATAATATCTTTAGAAGAAATCGGAAACTTAGCATGCATCAATTCATTAAACAATTCAACATCTTGTGATTTAACATACTCCATCGCTTCAGCAACTTCCGCGTATTTTCTTACTGATGACTCAGAAAGACTAAAGGCTTTTCCAATTTTTTTTGATGTACTGAATTCAGTTTTTGTTCCCGCTTTTCTCTCTCCTCCATGCTTCATTTTTAAATTATTGTAATTACTTCCGATGAAATACATTTTTTGAATCTTCGTAAGAGATCGCTGTGCATAGTGTTTACGATAAATCCAAAGAATTACATCGGATTTATTTTCTACTGTCTTATCGTTTAATTCAGTAGTAGTAAAAGAAATATTATTCTTTTTACAAATTTCATATCTTTGATGTCCATCAACGATAAAACCTTTCCATGTAATAATTGGATCGTAACATCCTTCTTTGATAATAGATTCTTCCAAACAATCTTTTTCAAAGTGCACCAAAACTGGAAGTGCTCTTTCAAAATCTTTGTCAATCGACAACTCTTTTATCATCTTTACGCTCCTATGAGTTTTATTTATCAAACACATCTTAACAACGATAAGTTTTTTCTTATTCGTTATCAGTTATGATTTGACGTCAGAAAACTATCATAGAGATTATTTTTTGAAAAGGGGTCTCTTCATTTTTTTTGACGTTTTTTCTAATTTATTTTAATTTTTTTATCACTTTTCCCGCTTTTTGACATGCGAAAAAATTCCGTATTATATCATAGTGGATACACATAAGTTAACCCAATCGGTGAAAAAAATTTGATTTTTCAAAATTTTTTTCACTTTTTGAATACTTATTCTATTGCTTTTTAAAAGTATTATTTTCCGTAAATTCTATAATTAAATTCCAATTCTTATCAAAATTTTACTTATTTAACAGTCATAATCCTTACCGTACGGGTTAACAAGTACGCGCGCTTGTTATATAATTTTAGAATTATAATTAGAGCGTGGTATCAAAATGAAAAAAAATGTATTCTCTGCAGATGACTTTACAGAAAAGAAAATGAAACCTTACTTTATGAATGAAAAGATTGTTTTAAATCTTCTTCAAAAGAAAGAATTTGAAATTATAGGAGCTATTTGTAAGGATGTCTTTGAACCTAAGAGCTTCTTTGCATTTAAGGACAATAATTCAAAAACTCTTGCCGTTGCTCACATGGATACAATTAATATTCCATCAGGTTTGAAAATTGAAGACGGTATTATCAAATCTTCAGTTGTTGATAATCGACTCGGTGTTTACATTATTACCGAACTTCTTCAAAGGAAAAACATTAATTCAGATTTACTTATCACGACAAATGAAGAGATTTGTTATTCTTCTGCTAGATATTTTATTCCCGAGAAGACTTATAACTGGATTTACTCTTTCGATCGTTTTGGAGATAATGCCGCCCTATATCAATACATAAACTCAACCTCTTGGGTTTCAGAATTGAAAAAACATGGTTTTAAGGTATGTACCGGTTCTTACTCCGATATTGTTGACATGGCTCATCTGGGTGCATCTGGTGTCAATCTGGGGATAGGATACTGTCAAAATCATCATGATGTTGAGGCCTTCGCGGAAATAAAAACAACTGTTAATCAATTAAACAAGTTTCATCGGTTCTATGAGGCTTTTCAATTTACTCATTTCCAGTATGATTCAATTACTTCTCTTCTTGATGACTATTGAAGAAATTCAAGTGTTAAAAGTAACACTTGATATAAACAAAGAATTTATACTAAAACATGAATGCTGTTTGTTAATCTCTTGCTTCAACAATAATTAAGAAGCAAGAGATTAAATCTTCCTTATTCCTTAACGCAGATAAAACGAATGACTTCTTTACCATTAACAATAGCTTTAATTATATAATAGTCTCCCGATTTTCCCTTAACTTTTCCGATGACATATGAAAGATCTGGTCCAACTTTGATTATATTATAATCAATGCCGCCGATATTTGTAATTATTACTTGATCTACACGACCAGCCTGGGAAGTGGCCATTTTAACAGATTGTTTCGATATCTGACATACTTTTTTTAATTCAATTTTATTCCATGTCGCTCCGCCATCACCTGAATACCGTCCAGAAAAGAAAGATCCGCAAAAACGATCCTCTACAACTGATTGTGTTTTCTCCGCAAAACAAATTCCAGAAACAATTGAAATAATAAATCCAATACATAATATCTTTCTCATAATCCTCTCCAATTATTTTTATTCAAAACCATTTAGACCACTGAAACGAAAGCTAGATGCAAAATCATCCATTATTAAACATTTAAATCTCCATTTAGACCCGGACTGAAAATTCATGATTGAATCTGTTGAGTTCCCAACAAGTGCTCCATCAGAATCAAGAAGATCAAAGAATATCTCAAAACCCGCATATGTTTTAGAAGATTTGTTTAAGACTGTGCCGGTTATGAATCTTATCCCGTCTTCATTGATGACTCTTATGTTTTGAACATCAACTCCGTATTTAGAGTAATACTCCGATTTAATACTTGAAAAACAAAAAAGACAAAGAGATACACAAAACAAAGTTATTAGTTTCATTTTTCCTCTCAGTATGATTTATCATAATCATTATAGAAATCTTCTGATCTCGCTAATGAGAAAATGACTGTTCCAAGCCACGGAATAACATTGAATATAGGACTCGGTTGACCCATAGAACCTGTCAGAGCATGAATCACAAAAGTACCTGCGACAATTGCTAGAAGTTTACCCCAGTCTTTACTGAAAGTATAGAGCAACCCAAAAGGTCCGAAGAGAAAAGAAAGAGTCACTGCCGCTGATTTAGATTTTCCGGTTCCTGATGAAGCCGGGTAATAATCATAAAACCTTGTTGATCTGACCGCATTATCAATTATTGAGAATATCCAAAAGACACCACTAATAATAGCTGCAGTAGGTCCTTGAGCATCGTTTCCACCATTGACAGCAATTAATATTGATATTGTTGAAGCAAACAAAGGAATGATAAACTTGATATAATTCACTTTGTAAGTATAGAGATATGAAAAGAAACTGAAAAAGAAAGCTAAAAGAACCGCTGTGTTTTTAGACTTACTTGAAACTTTGAGATTTGAATCATTATAAGAACCGGAATATTTCTTACCGCATTTAGAACAATAATTCTCTATGCTTTTTAGAATAGTTCCGCAATCATCACATCTCTTTTCTGATGATCCAATTGAATTACCACAAGAGACACAAAATTTTGCCGAATCTTCATTCTTTTGACCACACTTAGAACAGAACATAAATCCTCCATATATATCGTTCTTTAAGAACACTATATCATGCAAATACCATTCTGTCAACCACCTATACTGTCTTTTAGAGAGATTTTCTAATACTTTTTCCCTCTTTTAGAGTGTTTTATAAAAATCAAATGTATGAGATTATATTTCAGGTGGGTAAAAATGGATCTCAAAATTGTCCTCGGCAAAAACGTCAAATTTTACCGAAAAAAGAGCAATCTTAGTCAGGATGCCCTATCCGAAATGCTTGGCATTTCCCCTAAACACATGAGTAAAATTGAAACTGGTGAAAAGTTCGTTTCTGCAGAAATGTTGGCACTTCTTTGTAAAACCTTAAAGGTCTCCGCATCTGCCCTTTTCTATAACAATGACAGTGATATTGGAGATGATGGTTTCGGTAAGATTGAAAGAATTATAGAAGATAAAGCCGCGAATATGACAAAAGAATTGAAAGATGAACTCAGGTCTATTCTGATTGAGAAAGACTGATTTCAAGTGTTACTTTTAACACTTGAATCCTGACCTCTATTATAATGTTAATTCAAAACATAAAAGACAGGAATATTACAATTTCTATTTGACTGAAATTATAGTATTCTACCTATTTTTTATATGACAGAATTATTCTCTCTATTCGGCTCTTTACTTGGCGCACTTGCTGGAACTTTAGGCGCATATTACATCTCAGTATTATCTCAAAAACCAAGAATGAAACTTGAATTATTTTCTTGCAATAAATCAGTAAACGGCCAAACCTATCTATTTGTTAAAATTTCTAATCTAAAATCTTCAACGTTGAATATAAACAGAATATCAGTTACAATTCTCTATAAAGATAAAATTCAAAACCTTCACGAAAATGTTTTTTATCCTAATGATGAAATATACGGAGAGAGAAACATGTGCATACGCAAATCTAAATTAGGAGACTATACTGTCGTAGTAGATTATTTCGATATTGAAGGGCATAATTCATTTACATTCAAAATTTCAAGATATGAAGAGCCATTATTTAAAGAGATTATATCCGATAAATCAAGAACTGCATTTTTAGAGGTAATTGATTCGACAGGAGAATGTTGTAAAAAGATTTATTTGAAAAAGAGAGGTAAATTAAAATTTACTCCCATTTAATTTTATACAAAGCAAACTAAATCATTACATCCATCATAAAGGTAAATGTTTTTTCATAAATCATCTCAAGTCTTTCCACTATCTAAGAATTTCAAGTGTCACTTTTTAACACTTGAAATCCCCCACTCACCTCAACTCTCTTCAGCGCTTCCTTGAGTTTCTGTTTCTCCGCTCTCTTTACCTCGAAATCATATTCTTCTTCGGCCTTCTTCTTCGCCTTGTCCTCTTCTTCCATCACTATCGCTCTCAGTTCTTCATCTTCGGGCTCTACGTCCATAAATTCAAGGTCTTCTATCTTTTCTTTTTTAATTAACATAGAGAGCTCCTGATTATTTGGATTGAGATATAGATTCCTTATTATACTTATTCATATAATTACTAATGATTTTAATCATTTCATCGTCTTCATTTTTTAAGGCAAGATCATAAGCCGTTAAACCATCATTGTTTTTTATATTTGGATTAGGTTTAAATGTAAGAAAGTATTTCATAATGTCTATTTCTGTATTTATTTTATTTTCTAATACTATTTTCATCATATACGTATAACCATTTTTATTTTGCGAATCAACATCTATTCCTTTTTCAACAAGTAATCTAATTTTATCTTTCCAATTCTTATACCTGAAGGTTGAGGCACCAATCAACAATTCATAACCCAAATCCTTTTTTCTTTTCAAATCAACATTTTCTTCCAAAAGTAATTTTAATATATCCGTATTGTTTTCAGAAATAAGAGCAAGATAAATAACATGCATAGTATGAACGTTTTTTTCTCCTATTTCAACAGGTATATTTAGGTCAGGCTTATATTTTAATATACACTTTATCACATTAATATTCCCGTGACTTATTGCATTGCAGATAGGTGTAGTCATAAAATAGATTCCGTTACGAGAATCTATGGAAGCTCCATGAGATAATAGATAATCTACGATTTTTATATCATTAGAAGCAAATTTAGTTGCATAAAATAACGGAGTTTCATTATTATTATTTCTTAAATCAATGTTAATAATATTATCATCAACTATTTTTTTGACCATATTGTATCTACCATATTTTACAGCATAATGCAATATGTTATCACCTTTAGAATCTTTAATATTTTCAATATTATAATTATTATCAATTAAATAATTAAATCTTCTAAAATCATTGCTCTTAATACAACTCTCATAATTATAAATTGAATAACAAGAACACTGTAAAAAGCAAAAAACAATTATAAATACACATCTCATATTACTTACCTTTACTTTCAAGATAATCTATCATATTTTGCTTGTTATTTATGTTATCGCTAATAATAAACAATATATCTTTCCAATATTGACAAAGTTCTGGGTTTGAATTATTGGATGTACTTCCATATTCACCCTCTGACATCTGCGCACTTAAAAATTGCACTTTCCCCAGCATAATAACTTGAGCTCTCAATACTAAAGAACTTGCTGATTCAACGTCTATTCCTTCCATTGCTTCGTCAGAAGCAAAATCAATAACTTTCTCGCAATCAAAAGATTTAACACCGGTAAACATACCCGCCATGTCACTTCTATTTTGAATTGAACCAATTGCATTAGCTATAGGTAACAAACATATTAATGTAGATACATCCTCTGTTCTCTTTAATTCTGCACCTAATTCTTCTAAAGCATCAAGACTCTGTTTATCCAACACTATTCCATTATCGTGGGCAATTGTTTTAAGTGCATTAATAAATTGATCAACAGTTTTTTCAGACTTATTATTACTTCCACCACAACCGAAGAAATTCCCATCCGGATCAACAAACCTAACCGGATTATTCCCCGCATAGTGATACCCATTCATATTCACCGAATTGAATATACCTCCCAGTCCAGGAAGATTCTTGTTTTTTTCTCTTGCTTTATCATTTACAGGAGGCACAGGAAAATAATTTCCATTTGCGAGATACGGATCGACACTCAACCACACGCCAGTCTTCGCATCTCTGTATCTTGCTCCATGGTAGTACAATCCAGTCTCCGAGTCCTGTTCCTTCGAGGTAAACCTAAAATGTTCTCAAATTTACGAATGACGCGCGCGCCATACAGCTCTTTTCCTAAAACATGTTATCAAAGATCAGATTAACTAATATGAGTATTTAAAAAGGAATGTTTCAGCGCGTCAAGTATGAATTATTCAACAGATTGCGCCGCGCAACTTGCGAAGCATAGCGAGCGCACCGATAAATTACGTTATGTAGTCATTGCCTGCAATGCTGCATAACGTAATTTATCCGGAAGTTGCGCGTTCACTGTGTTATTTCTTTTCCGTCACACGCGTAATCGTGGATGGATTTTTGCTTGTTTGTTCCGCAAAAAGGAAGAGCTCCCCTTTCTTCTTTCTGACTGCTTCGGCCGTATCTTCGAGGCGGATAAAAAATATTTACAGCCTGCCTCACCCGGATTTCTTTTCTCAGGTTTTCCAGCGCTTTTATATAGCCGTCATCTATCTCTACATAATAACCGTTCTCTCTCGGGTGATACTTCCGATACAGCTTCTTCAGACTCTCGATTTTCAAACGGGTATATTTTACAGTCGTCTCGATGCTCTCATGCCCCAAAAGCTCCTGCACATATCTGACGTCCGCTCCGTTCTCGAGTAAATGCGTAGCGCACGAATGCCGGATGCTGTGCAGAGTCAAACCCTTGCGCCTTATTCCGCTTAAAGACAATAGCTTTCTGAATCTCACATGTATTGTCATCGCGCAGATTCTTCCATGCTCCGTCAGAAACAGCGCGTTACGGTCTCCGGCGCTTCCTCCGCGGGAGCGCAGAACTTTCTCAAAATTCTTTCGCTCTCCTTCGACATACATCTTCAAAAAATAACAGGCCAACTCGGAAAACGGAACGAAGCGGTCTTTTCCTCCCTTGCCGAGCCTCACCGTCAATATCCTAGAAGAAAAATCAATGTCAGTCACATCAAGATTTACAAGCTCGCCGCTTCTAAGTCCCGTGGAATACAAAAGTTCAAATACCGCTCTGTAGCGTTCCTCATTCGCTTCAATCAGATCAATGGAATCAAGAAAACGGTTCATTTCATCAGCGTAAAATATTTCCTTTCTCTTCTCCGTTGTCTTCACGTACTCAACGTCTTCAGCGGGATTCCCGAGTATGTATTCATGACGGTAAAGATGCCGGAAAAATCCCCTCACCACGCTTATAAACCGCTTCACCGTTCCGCCGGCTATAATTTCTCCGTGACGGTTTTTTCTGCCTTCAAGATACTTTATAAATCCGACAATATCCGCTCTCCTGATATCCGTGATTTCCGTCTTTCCGTTTTCAGAAAGATATCTCCCGAAATGCCTCAATCCGAGTTCACTGCTTTTTACAAATGACACGCTGAGTCCCGTGCTTTGCGTGTATTTAAGATACGCTCCCGCGTAATATTCAAAGGTCTTCATCCGCGTTTCTCCTTTTAAGCTGTCTCGGATGAAAATTGTCTATCACGCTTTTCAAATTCTCCTTATCCACCTTAGTGTAAATCTGCGTGGAAGACAGCTCCTTATGCCCCAGTATTTCCTGGATCACCCGTATATCGCATCCGGCACGGAGAAAATAACAGCCCACGGCATGCCTGAAATAATGGCTCGTTATCCGTTTCATTCCGAGATTAAAAGCCTCGGCTTTTATCTGTTTGTTAAACCATATCTGCACGTTCTTCCGCGCTCCGAACAAAAGATTTCCGTCTCCTCCGTTCTTTCCGAATATAACGTATTCTCTCATCTGTTTTACATATATCTCCAATATCTTTGAAGCGTATTCATTCAGGACACAGAGCCTTTCAGTTTTAGTCTTGCAGTCTTTAACCTTCACCGTGCTCCGCGTAAAATCAATGTCTTCAACCCTGAGCGATTCCAGCTCGCTCATTCTCATCCCGGTAGAATACATAAGCTCGGCAATCACATGCGCCTTGTAAAGAGATCTCCTTTCAACAAGATTGTTTCCCCTACCGAAATCCCGAAGCGACTCGAGAAGCTTTTCCAGCTCCTCTTCCCTGGGTATGTCCTTAGGAAGTTCCTTGTTCGCCCTTATTCTCGTAATCCCGTTGAAAGGATTGACGGACGCGATATTCTTCCGCTTCAGACTGGCGTAAAACATCCGCACGTTTCCGACTATGTTTATCACGGTTTTTTTGCCGTAGCGGAGACGCTCCTTGTTTTCCATGGTGCTCAGATATATCTGAAAGTCTTCAGCGTCTTTCAGTCTCACGGAAAGTAAATCCAGTTCACGGGATTTCAGATATTCAAGAAACAGCTTCAGCGATAGATACGGATTAGAACTGTTTCTGCCCGTTGTCCTGAGTTCAAGAATGTATTCCTTCATGAGTTTTTCCATTTCCAAACCTCTCTATCTGTCTTCGCAAACTGTCCGCCTTTATCCCCCGGAACACGGTGCCCAGTTTAAATACGCCTCATCTGTCCAGCACTTACGCTTCCAAACTGGGCACTGACCCAGTTGTGTCCTTAGTGCCCAGTTTGCCGTTTTTCAGCAGTTCTTCCATCTTCTCAGGCGTCGGTATCATCGAAAAATCAAGCGCGCTTATCGGCTCGTCTCCGCGCAGTCTGTAAAGTCCCTTGCTTCTTTCTCGGCCGCCTCTTTCTTTCATTACGTATTCATAGTCTATCAATACCCGGGTGTTTTTCTTCACCCAGGTGTTTCCGTATCCCGTATATTCCCGGACGTCACGCTGTGTAAAACTGACTTCGCGAGCTTCAAGATTCTTTTTCTTCGCGCTTTCGCGGACCATCTCCCTAAGCTTGTCATAAAACTCAAGCACGCTTAACGGCAGTTCGCGCATCGTCGAACTTAGCACTCCGTTTACCATCATCCCGTACGCTTCCCTGTAATCGTCTATATCGCATTCGATATATTCAATCAGGCTTTCACTCATACCGTCAGAAAGGCGCGCTGTTTTTACTTCCTTCTGAAACTGCCTCAAATGCGCGCAGCACACTATAAGGTCAATAAACCTGTCGTGATCCCTTCTCGCCCTCATCAGCAAATCCGGAAAATCCAAATGCCTCGCCAAAGGATTCATCACCGCTATTTTCCGAAGCATTCTCTGCGCGCATTTATGCTTATTGATTATCTGCGGTACCGTTTCTTTTTTCTCCCGGTGTCTTTCTAATGTGTATTTTTCTCTCTGCCTGTTATGTATTCTTCTCGTCTGTTCTCTCGATTCGTCCGTGTTGACAAGAAAACATCTGCTCGCGTTTTCCGGATTTATATCGTATCCGGTTCCGCTCATAACCAGCGAAACGACCGCAGGCGTCTTAACAAGCTTCGCGCTCATCTTTCCGGTCTTCTCGTCCTTGACAGTTACAAGCCGTGACAGTTCCTTTCCCGAAAGCATCTCTCTTATCTGGTGATCTACCGCGTCGCTGTGCACTATCTCTCCAAGCGTCACGAACTTGTGAGTCAGATCTTCGATGTAATTAAGAGCCTGTTCCGAAAGGCTTGTCGCGCTTACCACGTCTTCTTCCGGCATCAGTTTTACAACCGTGTCTATGAGCATTGATTTCCCCGAAGCGCTCTCCGAAAGTATTAATACGGATATAGGGTCATCGAGTTTCCTTGAACTCGCCGCTATGTAGAGCAAGAGCTTGTTCAGTTCCTCTCCGACGTAGCCGAGAGAATCCATATCCGAAAGTATGTCTTCAAAAAGAGCCGGAGAGCAAAGAAGAGAACGCCCCAGTTCACGCTCTTCTTCCGTAAGTTCCGCGGTTTCGCTTTTAGGGCGTGTCATGCTTCTGTCGCGTTCTTCTTCAAGATATTCGAGTATAGAAATAAGGTCTTTGGATATCTTCACCGATTCGGCGTCAAAAGTCTTTGAAAGCGCGGAAGAGAATGACGAGCGGCTTCTCGCCGAATACAAATCTATTGAATCATAATGAGAAACGTTTCTTTCTCCGCTTTGTTCATCCGCGCTTTCGCGCCGCGGAGTCACCTTTATGTTTACTCTGAGATTGACCGCGAAGAATTCCTTCACTCCGCTCACGCGGTAAAGAAGTCCGTTTGTTTCAAAGAGATAATTTCCGTTTTCCTTTGACGCTTTAAAATCTTTGTTTGAAGAATATAAATCCGTTTTAACGACAGCTTCGGCTGTCATTTTTCTGACATGTTCGGCGCTCACGGATAAGTCTGTTGAAGCTGTAAGATACTCATTCCAGTCCTTTGCCCCGGCACCATTCGGCAGACTTAGCGGATATATTTCCTTTACCGCGAATCCTTCTCCGCTAAGCTTTTCCTTAAGTTTGGCAGCAGCACTCCGTCCGGCTTCGTCATTATCCAACGCAAGAATGACCGTCTTCACACGGTCGTCTTTAAGCTGTTTTAGATGTTCTTCCGTGAATCCGTTTGTTCCGTATATGCTTTGCGTGTTATCGAAACCGAGTTTAATGAGAGATAGCGCGTCAAAAATGCTCTCGGTAAGTATTATCTCGTTATATACCGCGCTTGCCTTGCGGTTAAATATTCCTCTGTGCGTGCCTTTTAAGTAGCGGTGTTTGAAACTGCTTTTATCGTCTATTGAACGGCCGTAAACTCCGGCAATCTGACCATTCTCATCCAAGAGCGGAATGACCACGCAGTTTCCAAAGTGTTCCCAAACCCGGCCTTCTTTCTCATTTAATATTCCGATGCTTACAAGCTCAGCCTTCCGCTCTTCTCCGATCACTTCAAGCAGTGATCCATCGGCAAAACCGATTCCGAATCCCGTCAAAAGCTCAGCGTCAAAGAGCGCTCTTTGTTCCAGGTATGCTTTCGCCTCAGCGTTTGAATTAAGCTTTCCGGAATACCAGTCCATCACCTCTTTCAGTATTCCGTTAGTTCTGTCTTCTTCCGGCAAAGTTGCTTGAACTTCTTCAGCATTAATTTTTTCTAAATCGTTTGTGGAAGGAGAAATGTTTACTGTGACTCTTTCTGTTTCATCTTGCGGAGCTTGCTGAATTACAGTTTCTTTCGGATATGTTTCTTTTTTCTCGTAATACCTGAAATCTTCTCTTCTCAAATATTCCAGAGCTTCCCTGAAAGAACAGTTCTTCATCTTCTCAACTAATGTAAACACATCCCCGCTCTCTCCGCAGCCGAAGCAGTTATACAGTTTCTTTTCCGCGTCAACACTCAGGCTCGGAGTTTTGTCGTCATGCCAGGGACATCTTCCAACGTAGCTCTTTCCCTTCTTCTCAAGCTTCACTCCGAAAGAAGCGAATAGTTTCAATATGTCCGTAGACCTTACGACTTCTTCTTTTCCGAAGCCGTCCAGAAAGTCACCGACTTCAAGCGTCTTTCCCTTAAGACGTTTCATGGTCTTCCCCTTTCGGCACGGAGTATGAACTCTTCTCCTATTTTCTCAAGCTCGCTTCTGACGCGGCATTCTCCAAGCTGGACAAGTCCGAGCTTCGCCGAAATAGCTTCCTCTACCTTCACCGATCTCGACAGAACTTCCTTAAACACCATTCCGCCGAAAGACTCTTCTATCTCTTCCCGTATCTCTCTTGTTATTACAGGAACCCGATCAAAGGAATTAATTATCACTCCCAACAGTTCCAGCGAAGGATTGAAGTTCTTACGTATCTTCTTGACTGTCGCCATTAGATCATTGGTTCCCTGCAGAGTGTACTGCGCGGGGTTCATAGGTATGACAAAATATCCGCTCGCGGCAAGAGCGTTTACAGAAAGCATGCCGAGGCTCGGAGGTGAATCTATCAGAATGTATTCGTAACCGGTGAAGTCTTCCCGCTCAAGCGCTTCTTTCAGCCTCACGCATCCGTCAAGCTCTCCGACTAAAGTCTTTTCCAGATTACTAAGCCTCAAGTCAGACGTCAGAAGAAAGAGTTCCATTGCGTCAAAGACCTTCACAGGTCTTACTTCAATTCCTTCAATCGCGTCATACACGGCAGAATTATCAGCATTCTTCACCGGCAGGCTCTTCGTCAGATTTCCCTGCGCGTCAAGGTCTATCAGAAGAACTCTCCGTCCGCTGTTTGAAAGATATATTCCAAGCTCTCTTGTCAGCGTCGTCTTTCCGACTCCGCCCTTGCGGTTGGCAAAAGATATATTTATCATTTAGCGCTCCCGGCTGTTTCAAGGCCTTCCACCTTTTCCCAAAGTCTCATGAATGCCTTGTCCATTCCTGTCTTCTTATCCAGAAACAGCAGGCAGTTCGTGAACGCGACTTCTCCTTTCACCGGTATGTCTTCGTAGCGGATATACAATATCCTCATTATCTCTTTAAGTATTATCACTTCCGCCTCAGAAAGCGGCGGCATCTTAACACAACGGGTTTTATCCATAGCTTGCTCCCAAAAAGTATATTGACATCTTCCGGGAACAAGCTTTACTCGAAGTGTGATCTTTGAGTGTGCTTTCTTCCCGAAAGTGCCTCGCGGCCCCCGGTTGTTAGCGCAGCCGGGGGTTTTTATTTGAAAAAAATGCAGAAAAACAATCCAACATTTACGCTTGATATGCAACACATATACTTGTATAATGTCAAGAAAAAATTACTTGTTTTCTGGAAAATAAATACATATCTTTGGTTAAATTTGAAAAATTCATTATAAATGTTTGGTGTTTTATGACTTTAGGGGAAAAAATACGACTCATCCGAAAAAAGAAAAAACTTTCCCAGAAAGAACTGGCTCAAAAAATAGGTATGCACGAAAACCATCTCGGCAGGTACGAAAACGGTCTTTCCGAACCAACCGCGCCGGTATTAAAAAAAATCTGCGAAGCTCTCGATGTCCCGGCTGATTATCTGCTTTTCGACAACAAAGAAAATTCACCGGCTTCAAAAGTAACCGACAAAGAATTACTTGAACAGTTCGAACTTGTGGACAAATTCACAGATGACGACAAAAAAATAGTAAAAGTTGTTCTTGACGCTTTCATTTCCAGAAACAAGATAAAGGACATCGTTAAAGCCGGATGACCCTTTTATGAAATGCACAGAATATTTTACTTACACCAGAAAAAGACCTGACAGGGCTTACATTAAAACGGAATGGATTGAACATGTTATAATGAATTATGAACATGAAGAAATTCAAACTGACGGAAGAATAAAACGATGGGCTTTCATTGACGAAATCGGGAAATATCTGAGAGTCATTCTTCTTCCGGACAAGGAAACCGTGCATAACGCATTTTTAGACAGAAACTACAGGAGGCAACGCCATGAAGATTAATTATTTTTCCGACACAGACACCGCTCTAATTGAATTTTCTCAATCTTCAGTATCTGAAACTAAAGAGATCAACGAAAACATATACATTGACCTCGATGAAAACGGGAATCTTGTAAATATGACTATCGAACACGCCAAGCTTAACGCTTCTCTCCCTGAATTCTCGTATAAAGAAGTTTCTAACATTTCCGCTTAACCCGGCTCATTCATCCCAACAGCCTTTCCCTTCACGTCATTTTGACCGATCGGCAAACCATCCGTCCATGCATCTCCCGCGCCGCCTTTTATCACTCATCTCTTGCCCCGGCTTCTGATAAACGGATCCTTATGCCTCATTG
>JAKPJF010000046.1 GCA_029554345.1 Spirochaetota bacterium
AATAAAATTTCTATAATCGCCATCCGGCAGAAAGCAAATATCCTGGCTGTCTTTTTTTGATGCGGTGATGAGATTGGCTTTTTCCGCTTCTAAACGGACGTCACTTTTCTGCATTCCGGAAAGAGGAAAAATTATTTTCGGCAGAATTTCTTTCCGGATTTTATAAAGAAAATATGTCTGATCTTTCGGATCAAGGGGATTGCGTTTTATGAAATATTTCTCGTTGATATTTACGATGGAAGAATAATGTCCTGTTGCGAAAAAATCCGATCCGTTTTTAAACGCATGATCTGCTAGTGTTCCGAACTTAACCTTTTTATTGCAAATTACGCATGGATTCGGGGTTCTTCCTTCAAGATAATTGCGGGTGAAATCGCCTATGACAAATTCATTAAATGATTCCGTATAGTCAACGATCTGATGTTTTATGCCGAGTTGAGAGCATATTTCGGAAGCATCCCCGGCTGATTGTTCACCGATTAGAAAAGACTCGCCGTCAGGAAACAATATTCTGAAAACCATTGTTATTCCTGAAACGCTATATCCCTGTTTTAAAAGAGAATATGCCGCAAGCGATGAATCCACGCCGCCGCTCATGGCAACTGTAACAGTGCTCATTCTTCAAACAGCCATGTGGAAAGATATCGTTCGCCTGAATCCGGAATAATAACTGTAATTATTTTATCTGCATTTTCAGGTTTTTTTGATACTTCGATCGCGCTCCAGAGCGCGGCTCCGCCGGATATTCCGCACAGAATTCCTTCTTTTTTTGCGGCAAGTTTTACAGTTTCCGCTGCGTCGGTATCTTTTACCGGAATAATTTCATCGATAAGATTTTTATCTACTACCTTCGGAATGAAACCAGCACCGATTCCCTGAATGCGGTGCGGATGATGAGTTCCGCCGGAAAGGACTCTTGATTCCATGGGTTCTACAGCGATAATTTTAACTGAAGGATTTTTTTCTTTCAGATATTTCGCGCTTCCCGTAATTGTTCCGCCTGTACCGACTCCTGCAACAAGTATGTCAATTTTTCCGTCAGTATCATTCCAGATTTCGGGACCGGTTGTTTTCTCGTGAGCGGCAGGATTCGCCGGATTTTCAAACTGCTGAAGAATGACGGAATTTTTCATTTCCGCATGAAGTTTGTTTGCCTTATCAATCGCACCATTCATGCCAGCAGCACCTTCGGTTAAAACTATATGAGCTCCTAGAATTTTCAGGAGTTTTCTTCTTTCAATGCTGAAACTGTCAGGCATGGTAAGGATAAGACGGTAACCTTTGACTGCGCAAACCATGGCAAGTCCGATGCCGGTATTTCCGCTGGTTGGTTCGATTATAACGGTTCCTTTTGCTATTGTTCCGTTTTTTTCGCCTTGTTCAATCATTTCGAGCGCAATTCTTTCTTTGACGCATGAAAGCGGATTGAAGTACTCAAGCTTCGCGAATACCTGCGCAAAGCCTGTGTTTAATGAACCGATTTTGACAAGAGGAGTGTTGCCTATTGTTTCAAGAATGCTGTTGTAAACGCGCATTTTTTTCTCCGTATTTATGAGCCGCAGAAGTTTTCGTAGATTTGCGTGCTGTTTTGATCCATCTTTAAAATCTCACAGCCGACTTTCATGATTTTATTTTCAAGAAGAACAATGTTTCTTACTACGGCGAGCAGTGAAACATCTGATCCTGCGATTTTCATGGTGCAGTGCAGATAACTTTTTTCTTTAAAATACCTGAGGTAGGTTCTGTCCTTGAATACAACGCTGAATCCGCCTTTTGAGACGTCAGATACGATTATTTTGTCATTCATAATCTGAAAAAGATTATTTCTTGCGAATATTTCTGATGTTATCAGTGAAAGTTTTCTTACTATGTTAAAATATGATTCATTTGCTGCTACGGTGCTGTTTATCTGAATATAACCAAACGGCAGAAATTGTTTGTAAAGTATGGGGAAAGCAACTTCGGAAATCAGGTTTTTTCTGTTGATGAGAAAATAATCCTTTGAATAAATATTTTCGATATACGTGCGGTAGTCAGGGTTGTCTTTCAATTTCGTGTCATTTATGTCAGTTATGAGATACGGTTTCCCCATATCATAAAAATATCTCATGCGGGGATCGCTCATTCCTTCATTCATAAAATAAACTTTTTTCTGGGGAAACATCGTGTCCATTTCTGAAATTATGGTATGTTTTACCCTTTCAGCTTTTCTGAAATCCAGAGCAATTGATTTTTCAATAATAAAATCTGTAATGAGATTGGTGATATAAACAATAGATTTTTCGTTTTGTGCCGCAACTGATTTTCTTTCACCGCTTCTGTCAACCGTAATGGACTGCATTTTAACCGGACGGAATGTATATACTTCATCCTCTTCCTTTGAGAGGAGACCAAGCTCTGCATAAATTGTAACGTTTTCGACACGGACGAAAATAAGGCATGAAGGAGGCATGCTTTTTACATAAGGTATTTTAAACGCTGCTTCACCGTCGGAATATCCCATGAAAAGAATTTTAAGATTTCCATTCGCTGTTTTCAGAAATACGCTTCCGTTTGCGAAGCTTTTATAAAAAATGTCATGAAACTCGTTCTTATCTGTTATTGTTCTGATGGAACCTGACATTGTTTAGTAATACCTATAATTTTTCAGAAACACGTTTTATCATGGCTTTAAGGTCTTCAATATCATTTCCGACTCTGTCCATTAAAGCCATATTTTTATCATTTTTAGCTTTCTGGTATTTTGCTATAAATGCTTCGACAAGAACATCGATTTGTTCGACATCATCGTCAATAGTCCGGATGTTTTCAGGAACGACGCCGTAACTCATACGTGTCTTTTCGAAAGTATTGAGGTCAATTATATCTCCCCAGCTGGGAACTGTTGTG
>JAKPJF010000069.1 GCA_029554345.1 Spirochaetota bacterium
ATAGCGTCATGTGATTGGGTTTATTATTGAAAATTTTAAAATCTTAGACATCCTGCATCTGTTTTTTGTGATAAACGCAAACATTAAGAAAAGTCTTGACCATTCATAGGCAAAATTCAAATAAAAGATATGTCAAAAGCCAACACAAATAATGAACATGACCGGAGGAAAAATCTCTCTTGGCTGGCTGATCATCTGGCAAAACCCGAAGCAGCTCTGGTTCAGGATTTGCTTAATCTAATGAATGCGTGGCTGCATTCGGACCCATGGGTGCCCTCCGGTAAAACCGATATTCAGCTTTTGTGGAAATATATTGAACTGCAGGGTTTGGGGGGGATTGCCGGCAAGTTGGCTATGGATGGAAAAATAGATTCGGAATTGCTCGATCACTGCGGCACTGAACGCTATCTTTCGAACGCGGCACAACATGCAATGGCTATGAAAGTCTGCAAAAAAATCTCATCATCCCTCTGCACTCTGAATATGCCGGCTGCCGTTATGAAAGGACCTTCACTTGCCGAACTTGTATATCAGGATGGAGGTATTCGTGCCTATTCGGATATTGATCTTTTCATGGACTCAGAAAATTCCGTTTATGAGTTAGTGCGGCAATTGTCCGGAGAAATAATTAGAAAACCGCAAAGCAAACACCATAGATTTGCTGATTGTGTAAAAATTGACACCAGAATTGATTGCTGGTTATGTGAATTCACCATTCCTTCGAAATATCCAGCAGAACCTGTTTACGAATTGATGAACCGTTATCTTGAAAGAATTGTAAAAACGGCTGGAGCTGAAGGCTCTTCTGTAGAAAATAGAGCCGATCCGACTATTCATATGGTTTATCTGATAATTCATATGGTTATCGGACATTTTTATTCGAGATATATCTGGTTTGTGGATTTGGAAATGATGTATCGTAAGTACTCCACAGATATTGATTTCGCTGAAGTCCACTTTATTCTATCTCAATTATCTTTGACTGAGGCGGCATCAACTGCGATAGAGTTTTGCCGAAATAATTTGAAGAGTCAAATGCCGGAGCTAATCCCGCCGAAAAGAAGGAGCCGGAAAGGTCTGTTCACCCTATGTACTCAACCTTCAGTAATCACGGTACGTCGATATTCTCTGGACCAGATCGACAGAAAAAAAGTTTATTATAATTATCTCATGGTGTGCTGCAAGTTTTTTCTTTTAACCGACAGCAGCAAATCTCTTTTCGAGTCTCCCGCTGTTCTGTGGACTACCCGGCGTTTTCTCAATCCGATGAAAATTTACGACGGCATACTCTACACTTTGGCTCTTACTTCGATTGCGCTTTTCATTCGTTTATTGTCAAAAGCCATTTTACTTTTTGAAAAAATCAGGAATATTAAGCAATGAAATACTATATCCGTCTGTTAAACTACCTTAAGCCCTACTGGTTAATAGTTGTCTTTACATGGTTGCTGTCTATTTTCGTAGTTTTTCTTCAGGCCGTAACTGTCTGGATTGGAGCCGGATTTGTGCAGAAAATTCTTTCTTCGGCTAATGTCGTACAAACTCATGGAGATATTCACGGTATAATTAAGATCATGGATAGATTCTCCGAAATCGTGCTTGCAAGAGATACTCCCTTCGAATCGCTCATTGTCGGATCGGCAGTCCTTATTGGAACAGCTTTTCTGACCGGAGTATTGCGTCTTTTTAAATTATATATTCTTGGAATCATAAACCAGTCCGTTTTGCTTAAAATCAGAGAAGAGCTTTTTCATTTTACTATTCGAAGAGATTTACTTTTTTCAAAGATGGTGAATGCCGGAGAGCTTACATCACTTTTTATTCGTGACGTCGACCAGTTAAACTCGGCATTGATTGACGCAATTGACAGGATAATTATGCAGCCTCTCCGATTGCTGGTAGTGGCTGTTTTGATGTTTTCGCTTTCAATCGAGCTTACCTTGCTGGTCATGTTCTTTTTGTTTTGCGGCGGTATTATAGTCTATTCTGCCGGAAATTACATCGAGAAAATCTGGAAGCAGCTGATGGAAAAAATCGCGCACACACAGGCGTATCTTACCGAATTTTTATCACTCGCTGCACTCGCCAGATCGCTCGGCCGCGAAAATGAAGAGAAATCATATTATTATCAGGTTTGTTCTGAAGTAAAGAACCTCCGTATTCGCCAGACCATGACTCAGATGTTTACGCCAGAAATAGTCAAGATTCTTCTTCTTGCAGCTGGAGCCACATTGTTTATTATTGG
>JAKPJF010000049.1 GCA_029554345.1 Spirochaetota bacterium
ATCATTCATTTTTCAATTTGATCGGTGCGATTCATGCGTTTCGTTTGGTTTGCGTGATTGGTGCGATTGTTTCGATTGTAGAGACGCAAGATTTTGCGTCTCTACAGGGAATTTTTGAATTCAATTGTTTTTTGATTTTCACGAATCCCTTGAATTCACATAATTTTACGAATCCAATGCATTCAATTGATCTTGCGTCTCTACGGAAAATATTTCTTCAATCCCCGATAATACGAAGAAGCTCTTTCTGTGTCTCGATTACACGTGAAGCGATAAAGTTAATAAAGTCTGAATCATCTTCATGAGCCTTTTCTAGATATGCAATATAATCGCCGCGGAGTATCGGCGGAATAATCGCAATCGTATATCCGTTTCGCATAAGGGAAATATTCATGATAAGGCGTGCCACCCTTCCGTTACCATCAACAAAAGGATGTATAAACACGAATTTTTTATGTGCAAGAGCCGCTATCTCAACCGGGTGAAGAGATTTTTCCGATGCCGCGAACCACTCGATGAATTTATGCATTTCACTCCCGATTTTCTCAGGTTTGGTCAAGGGATACTTCGATCCGGTAATTATGGCTTTTTGATCGCGGTATATTCCCGCATGATGTGAATCAAGTTGATCGTAAAACAGACGATGAAGCGTTTGAACATCATTCTCGGAAAGACTGCGGTCTCTCGAAAGATCATACATGTATTCATAGGCTTTTGCATGACCTGTCGCCTCGTAATAATCCCGGATAGGTTTTCCGCCGACAGTAAGACCATCCTCAAGAAGCACCTTTGTTTCACTTTCTGTAAGAGAATTACCCTCAAGCGCGTTGCTTGACCATGTAAGCCCTATTTTATAATATTGTCTGATCTGTGAATGCATGGGACTTTCAAATGGATGGAATAGATCAATTTGCTTTTTAAGATCTTCTGCTCTTGAGAGAAGAGAAGTGTCGATCATAAATTTCTCCATCACATAATATTAAAAAACGGAGCAAGAAAATCTTTCAAAACTTGAGTTTCCAAATACCATAAACATTATCTGCATTTTGCTGTTTTATTTTCAAGCAACCTTTTCATTTGACAGTAGTCTTTTTTCTAAGGCTTCGATATCTCCGAGGGTCGGGATACAACACAAGGCTTCGCCTTATGTATTCGTTACTTGCATGGTGCCATGCAATACAATCAAAGGCTTCGCCTTTGAGATTCGATTTCGCATGGATCATGCGAGAATATTCAAAGGGACGAGGAGCTCAGTCGCCGCTCCTCATCCCTTTGAGATCCCACTCCTGGCTTTTGTCGGGCGAATTCCTCGCACCGGCTTTGCCGGATGCTGCGGTCGCCCGTTGCGAGGCGCTTTTTTGCAAACTTCCTGTTTGCGTGTGAAGCGCCTCGATGGCGGTTCTCGTACCGCCTTAGTGTCCGCTGCGTCGGACGATTATGGTGTTTTTGCTTTCATTCATTTTTTACTGAAGTGCTTTGCGCACTTTTGTGATTTCGGGAATCATTCATCTTGTAATATCATTACGCGTTTATTCGCTTCGCTCAGTATACGCGTAGTTCTTTCTACGGCAGGTGGTATATTTTGGATTTGACTTTTGCGGAAACATTACTCATAAAGATTTTAATGGTCATGGGGCTGTTGTTTTTTCGGTTCGTTGCTGAAAATTGCTGAGGTATGTGAGAGAATTGAGGGAATGGATTTGAAGAAAAGAGTCAGTCTTTTTGATCATATTTGAATTGCGTATATTACTTGAATTTGGAATGATATACGCAATGCGCATATTATTCCAAATCGGGATGTTTTACGTGTTGCGTATATATGAAGTTAAGTGCAATTTACATGTACCATTAAATATATAAAGGAGATTGCCATGTCAGAAAGTACTCTATCAACAACTGCTTTATCGAAGAAGTTAAATATCGAGTTATCCGAATTATTTAATGCATTGCAAAAACTAAACTGGATATTTCGTGAAAATGACAAATGGGCATTAACGAATGATGGCATTCTTGCAGGCGGCAAAATCAAAAAAGATGATAACTATGGCGAATACATAATTTGGCCGGAAACAATCTCTATAGACAAGATTAAAGCTCAAATCTATGATTCAAATAGTCACATGCTAACTGCAAGTGCTATTGGAGAACATTTTAAAACATCCGCACAAAAAATAAATCTCATACTCTCCGAACTTGGATGGATGGAAAAAGATGACAAACGCGGATGGGAAATTACCAAAATTGGAAAAATTGCAGGTGGAAAACAAAAAGAACATGATGAATCCGGTCGCTTATATGTTCTATGGCCGGATAGTATAATTAGCAATAAATCACTCACCGAATCTCTTATTGAAAATCATATTATTTCATTAAACAAACCTGAAGCTAAGACAAACAAGAAAGAACTCAATTTCAGAGATAAGTTTCCTGCCGATCACCGTGCCTCCGATGGTCATATGGTTAGATCACGAGCAGAAGTTATTATTGATAATTATTTATATAATAACCAAATTACTCATGCTTATGAGAGAAAACTTCCAATTGAGGAAGAAGTTTATTCGGACTTTTATATTCCAATGGGCAAAAAAGCTTATATTGAATTCTGGGGTAAAGAAGATGATGAACAATATAATGAAAGAAAGAAAACTAAAATAGAAATATACAAGAAACACGATTTCAATCTAATCGAGTTAAATGATAATGATATATTGAATCTTGATGATTTTTTACCTGGGAAATTGTTAAAATTCGATATAAAAGGGTACATGTAAACAGCACTTAACAGCGGCTACACGCTGCGCTCCGTGCTCCCTTCGGTCCGCGCGGTGCTCGGCACTCGCGGCGCGGTCAAAGGTGGACTTAACCCGATAATGTAGACATGAAGTTAACCGAAAATATAATATTGGAGGTTTAAATGCGGAAACAATACGACAAGGAATTTAAAATTAACGCAGTTCGGCTCTATGAAGAAAGCGGCAAATTGCTTCGAGAAGTTGAGCAAGAATTAGGCGTAGGTACAGGCTGCATAAGTCATTGGAGAAAAGAATTACAGGATCAAGGTGAATTATCTTTTCCTGGAAATGGCAAGTTAAATGAAAAGGATGCCGAAATGGCTCGATTAAAAAGAGAGCTTGAAATTGTAAAACAAGAGCGTGATATATTAAAAAAAGCAGTCGGCATATTCTCAAATCACTCCAAATGAGATTTGAATTCATTTTAAATCATGAACACGAATTTGATGTCATTAGAATGTGCCGGGTTTTGGAGGTGAAAACAAGTTCGTATTATGCATGGAGGAAAAGACCTGTAAGCAAGAGAGAACAGAAAAACATCAAATTACTGGAGGAGATAAAAGTAATCTTTGAAAGCAACGAAGAAAGATATGGAAGTCCAAGAGTGTTTAAAGAATTGATAAAAGCCGGGAAATTGTGCAGCCTGAAGCGTGTTGCTCGTTTAATGCGCAAAAACAACCTGATTTCAAAGATTAAAAGGCGGAAATTTAAAAATAAAATGGGATCTGTTCCTGAAGATGAGGCTTGTCCGAATATCGTAAATAGAAATTTTGCACCGGATAAGCCTAATCAGATTTTTGTAACGGACATTACATATATTGAATCAGAAATTGGATGGCTTTATCTATGTGTTTTTATAGATTTGTTTTCGCGGAAAGTTGTTGGATGGTCTGTTGCAGATAACATGAAAACCGCAATGGTTCTTGAGGCACTATCCATGGCTTGCAAGAATAGACTGCCCGAGAAGGGTCTGGTTATACACTCAGACCAGGGTTCTCAATATGGAAGTAAAGAATACAAATCATTTTTGGAACGTCATGAATTCATTCAAAGTATGAGCAGGCGCGGCAACTGTTGGGATAATGCATGTGCAGAAACATTTTTCAAAACTTTAAAGATTGAAGAATTGAATGATCTGAAAATTAAAGATGTAAAAGATTTGAAATGGATTTTGTTTAAATACATAGAAGTATTTTATAACAAGAAGAGGCTTCATTCGACTTTGGGATATGTCAGCCCTGAAGATTATGAAAAAATATTTATTGCTTAACTAAGTGTCTATAAAAAAGACTAAAGTCCACTGTTTGCGTGTGAAGCGCCTCGATGGCGGTTCTCGTACCGCTTTAGTGTCCGACTGCGTCGGACGTTTTAGGTGTTGTTGGTATCATTTAATACATGCTTAAGCAGTAAAATAATGATACAAAGCCCTCTCCCGGGAATGGTTTTTCTTTTTTGGCTTCGCCAACTTTCGTCTCATTCTGGGAGAGGGTGAGCCGGAGGCTGGGTGAGGGCGCACGAAGTTTTTTCTTCGGTGTGGTTGCTTATTTTGGATTTGACTTTTGCGGAAACTTTACTCATAAAGATTTTAATGGTCATGGAGCTATGGATTTTTAACCGTGTCATGCTGAAAGCGGATGAAGAGATCACCGGTAAATTGGAGAGGGATTTGAGCAAAAGAATCAGACTTTTTGATCAGATTTGAATTGTTTATATGATTTAATATTGGGGTATTTTACGCATTGTGTATATGTTTAGTTATACGACATATTCGAGAAGAAGCCATTGATGTAAGTATAATAATATAGGAGCATTGGAGTTTTTTATGATTATTAAAATTACAAAAGAAACTCAAAAATGGTTGGCTAAAGAAAGCGGATTTGTGGTGTTTTTGTCCTTGGACATTGAAGGTTCTACAAATTTCAAAATAACTTATCCAAATAATTGGATGTTTCATTTTGAAAATTTTTTTGAAAAAGTAAGATGGTATTATGAAAAGGAATTTAAATTATCGAATTCTGTAATATTTAAGGAAAATGGTGATGAAATAATTATTGCATTTTTCCCTTTGAATTATGACAATTTAAAAGAAATTATGGATGTGTCATTATCTTCGGTTCAAACAATTCCCCCATACAGAAAAATATTGAAAGATATTCATCTTGATTATAAAGCAACATTATTTTGTGCAGGATTTTCCGAGCCAGAACCATTTGCAATTTATGATACAAATGAAAATCGTTCTGATAAGGAACAATATAATGGATATTATTCATCCGATTATAAAAATCATAGAATGCATCGGTATATTCACCTTCCTTCTGGTGACAATAAGGCGCAACCAAGTTCATGTATTATTAATAGTATAATAGAATATGATTATATTGGTCCGGATATTGATATTGGCTTTAGAATTAGCAAATATTCACAACCGAACAAGCTGATAGTTTCAGATAAAATTGCTTACATTTATTCGAATATTTTTTACGATTTATATAATTTTAAAATAATATCAAATGACAAATTGAAAGGTGTTTGGAATGATAATAAATATCCAATAATAGAATATAGCAACAATAAAGATGACATAATTGATTTTGATTTACTTTATCAAAATGTTAATACACTTGTTAATCAAAAAGAATTTTTAAGTAAATTAAAAAACGATATTAAATGTTCTTGAAATATTATTGTCAAATACGTCGTATAACTCCGGCTACACGCTGCGCTCCGCCCTCACTTGCGTTCGGTGCGGTGCTCGGGCTTTGCTACATTGGCCTACGGCTAACGTCGCCTGCACTCTTGCGTTGAACTGAAACCGCCCTGCAGGCGGTAGCCTTTTATTTTTGCGTCATAACATTAATCTATAAACTGCCGATAATGTCCGGTAAGCATATTACAGGAGGACTTTATGGAAAAGTTAATGGATGATTTTGTGCTCAAGATGAATATTCGGAATTTCAGCAAAAGCACAAAGACAAGTTATGAGTCTGAGCTTTCAAAATATCTGCGTTTCTGCGAAGAAGAAAAAAACAGTATCAATTCGGCTTCATATCAGAAATATCTTTCGAATTTAATAGCGGTTAAGAAAATTTCTGAATGCTCTCTTAAGCAATCGATAGGAGCAGTCAAATTTTTTTTAAGTACTCTCTCGGTATACCCTACGAATTAGAGAGAATTCCATTTCCAAAACAGAAGAAGAAACTGCCTCCGTATTTATGTTATGAAGAAGTTGAGCAGATATTAAACAGCGCGTCTAATCTCAAACACAAAACAATATTGATGCTTATTTATTCATCAGGCTTGAGAGTAAGTGAGGCAATAAATATTATCCCTTCGGATATTCTCAGAAGCAAAATGCTGTTGAGAATAAACCAGGGAAAAGGAAATAAAGACAGATACACCATTTTAGCAAAGAAAGCTCTGGAACAGCTTGAAAAATACTGGAAAGCATATAAGCCGAAAACATATCTTTTTCCGGGAAAAGGAGGAGGTAATCAGCTTTCAATAAGGGCTTGTCAGCATGCGTTTGAATCTGCAAAGAAAAGCGCGGGAGTGAATAAGAAAGGAGGGATTCACTCTCTGCGGCATTCATTTGCAACACATTTTCTTGAAACAGGCGGGGGAATCTTTCAGCTCCAAAAATTACTAGGACATAAACAGTTGCGGACAACTCTGCAATACGCGCATTTGAGCGAAGAGAAGATTATAGCGAGAAGTCCTCTGGATGTTTACAGCGAAAGCAACTGTAAATAGTATTTTCCGGGAACATGCGGAAGAATTCTGTAATAAACATAACGTAAGTGATCATTCGAAAAAAGTAATTAGGGCTATCGTTAACTGCAGAACGGTTTTGCTTGGAGGACGAATCCAGAAATGCGATAATTGCGGGGATGAGATAATATTATATAATTCCTGCCGGAACAGGCATTGTCCGCAATGTCAGTTCAAGAAGAAGGAGAAATGGATTGCAGAAAGAAGGAATGATATATTTCCGTTTCAATATTTTCATGTCGTATTTACAATTCCCGAATCGCTTAATCCGATAATATTCCGCAATAAAAAACAAATATATAAACTGCTTTTTGATTCATCAAAAGACGCTTTGCTTTCAATATCTGAGAATAAGAAATATTTCGGAGCCAGAATCGGTTTTTTTTCAATACTTCATACGTGGGGGCAAAAGTTAAATTTTCATCCTCATATTCACGCGGTTGTGCCGGGAGGAGGTTATGTTGCAGGAAAGGAAAAGTGGAAAAGGTCACCTGAAAATTATCTTGTACCCGTAAAAGTTTTAAGTAAGAAATTCCGCTATGTGTTTCTAAACTGCCTGAAAGGAATGATTGATACCGGAGAGATATCTCTGGATAATACGATATATGAAGACCGGACAATATTTCGGAATTTGCTGGATACTCTATTTGCTAAGGACTGGATAGTCTATGTAAAAGAGTCGTTTAAAAATTCAGATAGTGTGATCGATTATCTCGGTAAATATACTCATAGAATTGCGATATCGAATTACAGAATAATATCATCCTTTGAAGGAAAAGTTAAATTTTTGTACAGAGATTATTCGGATTGTAACAAAGAAAAGATTCTGGATATGCCTGTGGAAAGGTTTATGAAGAACTTCCTGAATCATGTCGTTCCGAAAAGATTCGTAAGAATCAGATATTACGGGATCTTGTCTAACAGCACAAAAAGGAAAGAGCTGAAAAAGTGCAGAGAATATTATTCGGTGAAAGAAAGTCATGATCATGAGCAAATACTGGGGAAAAAGTTTCAAAATTCATATGATTCAATTATTTGCGCTAAATGCAGAATCGGCAAAATGATATTGTCTGATACAATTCCGGCATTAAATATTCGTGCTGGACCAGCATGAGCAGGGGTATTTGTTCTGAAATGGAAATTCTTGATTCACGGAATATTTTCGTGCAGAGATTACTGTGTAAATTTGATATAACACGACGGGATTGTGCTGATATTATTGCTGAATACAGCAGATTTATTATGAATCATGCTGAAAGTATGATCAAAAATATTAATGAATCTATTCTTATTGAAAATAGTTATCTGAATTGTCTTTGAATCATTAAAAAAATGAAAATACAAATTCCATATATAAAGAATATTCCTGAGTTAAATTTCAGGATCGGTTTCATTCAACTTGAAAAGTATTTTAAACTTAAAATGATTTTCTGTTGACTTTCCGTGTGATTGACCGTTTAAAATACTTTCCTAAGAGTTGTACGAAAGCCCGAAATATGAATATCTATTTGACAATCTGAATATTTATGAATATCTTGGTTCTCGATAGAGGTTCTAATATCATGAAAACAATTACCGTTCGTATTGATGATAGTGTTTATAGCATATTAAAAAAAGCAGCCGA
>JAKPJF010000109.1 GCA_029554345.1 Spirochaetota bacterium
GCGCTGACGGAATCTTCTGCACTGAGTGAAGAATATAAATCGGCATTTTCCGATGCAACAGGAAACAAGACGTGTGCGGAATATATTACAGACCTAACAGAGAAAGTTATCGCTGACTCGGTTTCATGCGGCGAAAACGAAAACCTGATGAGAATTCTTTCGCTGACGGTTTCTGTTATCAAAGAAAAAAACATGATTAACAAAAAGGAGATTGGAACATATGATTCACCAGTATATCGACAGAAGAAGTTCGAAAGCGGTCACGGAGAACATCTTTCACGATAGACTGATCAACAGCATTTATTCGGATGTGCGCGAAAAATCACCATTCGCTTTCAGGCTTCTGACTTCTCCGAGAATGTCATCGCTCATCGCATGCGCTGTTTATGACATCCCATGCGGAGGTCTTTTTACCGGAGCGGAATCTTTTGTTAAGAAGCTCGGCATAGGTCTTGAAGAATGTCTTGAACCGGATTTACTCAAAACACCAAGACATATTTTTGAACGTAAAATCAGATACTGGGATTGCCGACCAATGAACGATGATCCGAAATCAATCGTCTCACCTGCCGATTCGCGAATGCTTGCAGGAAAACTTTCTGAAACCAATGGTCTTTTTATAAAAGAAAAATTTTTCTCCTATAAAGAACTGATCGGCATGCACAAAGAACAATGGATTTTGAAATTTAGAGACGGATTATATTCTGTTTTCAGACTGACTCCCGACAAGTATCACTGGAATCATTTTCCCGTTTCCGGGACTATCGTTGATTATTATGAATTTGACGGCTCATGCCATTCGTGCAATCCGTCAGCAGTTATAGCTGAAGTGACTCCTTATTCGAAAAACCGCCGTGCGGTCACGATTATCGATACCGATGTTGAAGGCGGAACAAACTGCGGTTTTGTCGCGATGTTTGAAGTCGCGGCTTTGATGATCGGCGGAATCGAACAGAAATACAGTGATGTATTTTATGATGATCCAAGAAAAATCGAATCCGGCATGTTTGTAAAAAAAGGTTCTCCAAAATCGCTTTATCATCCGGGAAGTTCCGTGGATATTCTTCTTTTTGAAAAAGACCGCATGGATTTTTCAGACGACATAAAAATAAATCTAAAACGCAAAGACGCAATGAGCCGTTATTCAGAAGGTTTCGGCGAACCTCTCGTCGAAACTGAAGTCGCGCTCAGAAGCGAAATAGGAAAATCAATATGAATTCAAACTATTTTTTTTATCGGCAATCGGCATTTTCCTGGCATTGATATTAACTGCGGGATTTATTTTTCTGCCGCGTGAACGCTTTCAGTTTATCGCGTCAGTACCTTCGGGCAAAAGAAAAAAGGATTATTTTCCCGGACGGAATATCACATGGTACGGATTGATTACCGCGTTTTCCGTAACCGTTTCATCAGCACTTTTCTGCACACTCGCTTCATCATACGGTTTCGCGCTCAAGACATGTCTGCTTTTTATAGGAAGCATTCTTTTAATCGCTCTGCCCGCATCAAAAATCATTGCGTTTATTGTCGAAAAAAGAAAAGGAACAATCACCGTCGGCGGCGCAGCTTTCGCGGCAATAGCCGTTTCACCAGCGGCGGCATATCTTGCATTAAAATTATCTGCCGACGGAAACAGTGAATCGATAATGCCTCTTTTAGCCGCAATCGGATGTTCATACCTTATCGGCGAAGGAATCGGACGCCTGAGTTGTCTCAGCTTCGGATGCTGTTACGGCAAACCTTTGAAAAGATACAATGGATTTATCCGCAAAATTCTTTCACCTTTTACCGTCAGGTTTTACGGCAAATTGAAGAAAGCTTCTTATGAAAGCGGATATGAAGGCAAAAAACTTTTCCCGATTCAAAACATCACTGCTGTCATATATTCCTCTTCAGCAGTTTTTTCTGCATGGCTTTTTCTCACAGGAGAATTTAGGATATCTTTTCTATTTTCAATTATCACAGCATTCGCGTGGAGAATAATTTCGGAATTTTTCAGAGCTGATTTCAGAGGAACCGGAAAGATCTCCGCATACCAGATCATGAGCTTTTTATCAATAGCAATCTGCATAGCTGCGGCATATTTTCTACCGTCACCTGGCATAATATTTATCAATGCTATGGACGGATTACAAATATTCTCAAATGTATTGTTTGTAATAATTCTTCAGATTTTATTCGTTGCGGTTTTTCTTTTTACAGGAATAAGCAGTGTCACGGCTTCTGAAATTTATTTTTTCAGGAAGAAATAAAATTTAAGGCTTCGCCTTTGGTATCCGTTATTTGCATGGTGTCATGCGAGAATATTCAAAGGGACGAGGAGCTCTTCCTCGGCGGCTTTAACATCCTGTTGCCTCCTCGCTCGTGCTCATCCTGAGCACACGGCCAGCCCTTCCCTGAGCGTCAGGATGACGCAAATCCAACGCGGACACACCCACTATGTCAAGCAGCAGCGGTAACTTTTT
>JAKPJF010000136.1 GCA_029554345.1 Spirochaetota bacterium
GCAATAAGCGTTTTGATGATTCTTCTTTTCGGATTATTAACTTATGTGATTTTGTCATCAGTAAGAAACTTGAGCCGCGGAGCAGGAAGAATAAGCGAGGGTCACTGGGATGTTGAAATTCTTCCGAAAAGCAATGATGAAATCGCTGATCTGACTCACGCTTTTAACCGCATGGCAAAGTATGTACGGAATTATATTTCCGAAATAACCCAGCTAAACAAGGCTTATCACGGCTTTGTTCCGATGGAGTTTCTGAAATTTCTAAAAAAAGAAAGCATCATTGATGTAAGACGCGGGGATCAGACTCAGCAGGAAATGACTGTTATGTTTACCGACATCCGTTCATTTACGGATATTTCCGAATCCATGTCTCCGAAAGAGAACTTCGACTTTTTAAATTCATATCTCGGTCTTGTCGGACCGCTTGTGAGAAGTAACGGCGGTTTCATTGATAAATATATCGGAGACGCGATCATGGCGCTTTATCCAGTGAGTCCCGATGATGCGGTTAAAGCCGCTCTGGACATTCAGAAAACGATTTATGAATATAATCAGAAACGTGCCGAAAGTAATTTGATGCAGATAGCAATAGGTACGGGAATTCATACAGGCCTTCTTATGCTTGGAATTCTCGGCGAAGATGAGAGGGTTGATTCTACGGTTATTTCCGATAATGTCAATCTTGCAAGCCGAATTGAAGGGCTTACAAAAAAGTTCGGTGCAAATATTATTATTAGTGAAACCACGTATGAAGGCATGAAAGTGCGCGGTCTTTATACTTTCCGTTATCTCGGAATGATCCGCGTTAAAGGTAAAAAACAGCCGGTCGGAGTATATGAAGTTCTTGACGGCTGTTTTTCCGAAGAACGGGAAAACAAGATCAAGGCATCGGCTCTTTTGGCAAAAGGAATTGCTGAATTTAAAAAAGGTGATTTCAGGCTTGCAGGGGGCTATTTTAAAAAGGGCACGGAAAAATATCCTTCTGATTCCGCATTCAAAGTTTATCTTGATATATGCAGAGAATGTGTTAGAAATCCTAAAACCGGTTTTGACGGTTCTCTTGTGTTTCTCGACAAATAAGGAGCATGTATGGATTCTACGCCATTGCTTTTAAAATTGCTGAAGAATGATGAATTTCTTCCTGAATTAATATCAGAGAGCAGAAATAGAAATCTGAAAAAAAACGGCAGAATTCTTTTGTACATCGGCAATTCGCGTCCCCGGGGAAGAATCGATTATGGTCTGCGTTTGATAGACGAACTCGAACATTCTGGAAACAGTATAACAGGTTTGATAATTGAACCGGAAGATCCGTTAAATATTAATCCGCAGATACAGGCCATGAAAAGGTTTTTTCTTCCGGCAGAGCTTTCTGCCAGGCAGTCTGTTATAAAAAAAAATTTCGATGATCCTGAAGCTTCAAAAAAGATTCAAATATTTCTTGATGATATTTCTTCGGCAGTATATGACACAGGTGTTGTTTTTTACGGTAACTGGGTTCCGCCTCAGCTGTTTAAAATTCCCCGTAACGGTTTTATTAATTTTCATCCCGGACCTCTTCCGTTTCTAAAAGGTATGGAGCCTGATACTTTTGCAATTCTTGAAGGCTGGAAGAAAATATGGGGAACAGTTCACAAAGTTGATGAGCATTTTGACACAGGGCTTATCATAGCCATGACCAAAAAAGTAAAGATTAAAAATTATTCAACTCCGGTAAGCATTCTGCATTCTCTTACTCTTGAAGGAATCAAAACAATCGTAAAAGCCTGTTCGATGATTCATGACAGCAGAAAAAAATGCGTATTTCTGAAAAACAATACGGGATCAAGCGCTACTATAGAAAAGGCTTTTGACGAGTCATTCATAAACTGGCAGAAAGACAGCAACGAAATGTTAGATAGAAGGCTTCGCGCTTTCTGCGGTCAGGATATAGGTATTAGGCTAAAAGCGCCGGTTTTTGACGATACTTATTTTGTTTATAATCTTGAAAGCTTTAATGCCAAACTTGAAGGAAATCCCGGCGAATTAATAGGATTTTATCTGAAAAACGGCAAATACTTATACCAGCCGATTATTAAAACTGTTGAAGGCGCGGCAGTGATTTTACTTGGTGAGAAAGTCAATATGTCAGAACTTAAACGCCCTGAAAACAAACATTATCCGGAATGGCAGATTCCTCCGCGAAAACCGAAACGGATAGCCGATCTAAAAACGCTGAAATACAGTATCGGAAAATATAATGATGTTATAAGAAATCAGATTTCACGGTAAAAAAAGCTTTTAACTTTTTTGCCTCGGTAAAATTATGACCTAACAACTATTGGCGGAGAAGAAATGGAACTTAAAGTAGATGAAAATGCAAAGGCTCTTATTTTCGATATAGACGGAACGCTTGTCGATACGATGGAAATTCATTATAAAGCATGGGAAAAGATGTTTGCTCTTCAGGGATTTAATTATCCGAGAGAAGTTTTTTATGAACTTGCCGGAATTCCGACTTATAAAATCGTTCCGATTTTAAATGAAAGATTTAATCTCAAACTTGATCCCGAAGAGACTATGAATGAAAAAGAAAAGTACTTCATGGAACTTTTCAGCGCTGTTAAGGAAATCAAGGTCGTGAGTGATATTGCACGAAAGTATCATGGAGTTCTTCCGATGTCGCTTGGAACCGGCGGCAGAAAGGATATAGCCCAGATGACCATGGAGACTGTTGGTCTTTCAAAATATTTTGATATCATGGTGGCCGCTGAAGATGTTATTCATCATAAGCCGGCACCTGATACATTTCTAAAATGCGCTGAACTTATGGGAGTAGAACCGCGTTTTTGTCAGGTATTTGAAGACGGCGAACTCGGATTGCAGGCGGCGAGAACTGCCGGAATGATCGCGACTGATGTGAGACCGTATCTGTAAATCATAAGCATAAAGGGAGCCTGATATGCTTAATATTATTTACTCTAACAGACTTGAGAAGCTCGCTGAAATATATGCGCATAGGCTTTCTCAAAGACAGTTAAGCATATTTGATAAAGAACAGGTAATTGTTCAGACGGAAGGCATGTCGAAGTGGCTGACTTTGAAATGCGCCGAACTAAACGGAGCGGTTTCGGGTCTCGAATTTTCAACACCTGTTCCGTTTTGCGTCGGAATGATGAAGGAGTCTCTCGAACGCGAATATAATATTCCTGATAAGCACGCTCTTGCCTGGGCTGTATTTTCATTTTTATCCTCAGATCAGGGCCGTTCCTCGGAATTCGCTCAAGCCGTATCCTATCATGGCAAAGATCCTCTGTTGACATTTCAGTTGTCTGCGAGAATAGCGGATCTTTTTGACCAGTATTCGCTTTACCGTACGGATATGGTTACAGCATGGGATTCTGGCAAAATGATTCTTTCGGAAAACGAACAACTTCCGGACGAATTTGCATGGCAGTATCATCTGTGGCGGAAAATATTTGCTGAATATGATCACCGCGGACAAGTTCTGTCTGATTTTCTTCAAAGTTCGAAGATTCCGCAGGCAAAACATATTTCACTTTTCGGAATAACATCTCTTTCCGAATATGTTCTGCGCGCATACGGAAAGCTTGCTTTGACAAATGAAATTGATGTTTATGTGCTTAATCCTTCGCCCGAGTTCTGGCAGGATATCCGCTCAAAAAAAGAAATACTTTATCACAGCCTCAAAAACGGATCAGACGGATATTATGAAGAGAGAAATCCTCTACTGGCTTCATACGGAAAACTCTCAAGAGAATTTTTGAATATTCTTTATGATAACTTTTCAGATTCTGATATTTTTTCTGAAGATGATTCTGCTTTTTCTTTGCCGGAGGGGAAATCTCTTCTTAACTTGATTCAGCAGGATATTTATAATCTTGAAAGCTCCAAACGTGAAATTATACCTGACGATTCAGTCCTTGTTCATGCATGTCATTCGCCGTTGAGAGAAGTTGAAGTTCTATATGATTATATACTTGATGCGGTATCGAATGATAAAATATCGCCTGAGAATATTGTTGTAATGGTTCCGGATATTTCGGGTTATGCACCATTCATAGAAGCTGTTTTTTCCTCACCTGAAAACGAAAAAATGCGGATTCCTTATTCGATTGCCGACCGGAAAGCTTCATCCGAAAGTGCGTTTATAAATTCATTCACCGATTCGCTCAAGTTTGCGCAAAACAGATATTCTCTTTCGGCCTTCGGTGCGATTTTTAAGTCAGATCCGGTAAAAAGGAAATTTGAAATAACAGGTGAAGATGCAGATCTTGCGCTTAAATGGCTTTATGAAGCCGGAACAAGATGGGGTTTGGATTCCGTTCAGCGGGAAAAAGACTATGGATTCAAATTTTCCGAATATTCGTGGAGCGATGCTTTACAACGTATTATTACCGGTATCGGCTATGGAGAAACAACAGATTCTGTCGGGAAATATATACCATATTACGAAATTGAAGGCAGTTCAATCAAGGTTTTTTCTGCTGCGCTTAAACTGTTCAGACTTCTTGAAAAGCTTACATCGTCATTCGCTGAGATAAAAAGCATTTCCGAATGGAATGATGTGATGATAGAATTCATGCAGAATGCATTTGATACTGATGAATATTATCCTGATTACAGATATATTGTTAAGGTAATGAAACAGATTGAAGAGGCCGCTTCAACTGCCGGTAAAAATTTGAAAACAGGTTATGATGTTTATTATTATGAACTGATGAGACAGATTGATTTTGATACATCGCAGAGAGGCTTTATTTCGGGCGGAATAACTTTTTGCCAGCTTCTGCCGCTTCGTTCGGTTCCATTTGATTTTGTCGCGATACTCGGACTTAATTCGGGAGAGTTTCCGCGCAGTGCGAACAATCTCGGTTTTGACATAATGTATTATAAAAGAAAGAAAGGCGACCGTTCGGTAAAAAACGACGACCGTGATTTATTTCTTGAAAGTATTTTGTCAGCAAGAAAAAAACTTCATCTTTCATATACCGGACGCGACAGCAAGACGAATGAGGAAAAACCTGCTTCAAGCGTTCTTTCTGAATTTATTAACTACATGCGCGATTATTATTTCGGCAGTGATTATAAAGAAATATTGATTAGAGAACATGCTTTAAAAGGATTTTCCGAGAAATATTATGACGGAAAAGATAAAAGATTTTTCTCGTATTTTTCAGACCGGATTGTTTCTCATGAATCGCATAAAAACAAAAATTGTGCAATGCCGAAAATAAACGAAGAGCTCTTGTCGATTACTCCCGAAATGTTCGCTCATTTTTTCAGTGATCCGAGAAAATATTATTTTGAAAAGAAATGCGGAATAAAATTCAGAACGTTGACTGATTTTGACTATGATTCGGAACCGCTTTTGCTTACAAGCGGAATGAAAAAACAGAATGCCAGAATCATTGAATCGTATTTGCGAAACGGCTGCGGATATGACGAAATTGAAAAGATTCTTATGAATTCGATGATGCTGCCTGTCGGAAATTATGCTGAAAGCGCTTTTGAAATATTTATCGAAGATTTTGCTAATATTTTTGAATACAGCAAAAATGTTTTAAGTTCCATGAAATCAGAACATCATGATATATTATTTGAAAATGAGCGGATTTGCATAAACGGAAATTACCGGATGTATTCGGATGGTAAACATTTATATCCGGTTTTTTTTATATTTTCAAAAAACTCTCAATTTTATGAAACGAAAGCGAAAGTATACCATGTTATGCTTTCGGCAATTTATGATAATGTTAAGACCGTCATTGTTTATAAAGACACAAAAAAAGAAATTCCGTATATCGATAAAAAATCCGCTCTGCTGATAATGAATGAATTATCAGCATTGTATACCGATTATCTTTCTGATCCTTTTGATGTTGATATTGACAGCGCGATTAATGCATGGACTCCGGAATATGATAAATTTGAAAATCATTACTACGCAAAAATAAATAAAAAATCAGATGATGATTTTATGACTAAAGAGAATAAATATGAAGATTATTCAGATTTAGCCGGATATCATTTTAATTCCGATATTTCCAGAATTTATAAATTCGTTTCTCCGTTATGTTCTGTTTCTGTAGCAAATGAAAAAGCAGGAAAGAAAAAATGAAACAATTCGCTTTTGATAAGATAGAACTAGACGGTATTTCGCTGATTGAAGCAGGAGCTGGGACAGGAAAAACATATTCGATTACAAATATTTATATAAGGCTTCTCCTTGAGAAGAATTATGATTCGAGCGAGATTGCAGTCGTGACATTTACAGTTGCGGCTGCCGACGAACTTAGAGATAGAATTTCAAATAAGCTTCGCGAATTACTGACGTCACTTGAATCAGGTGCAGAAAATATTCCGGATGAATTTTCTTCACTCGTCAATAATTCAAATATCGATGAATCGAAAATCAAAATTGAACTTGCATTGAGGAGTCTCGACGATGCTCCAATTTTTACGATTCATAAATTTATAAATAAAATAACAAAGGAAAACGCGTTTGAGTCACATTCTTCATTTGATGCCGAAATATCTGAAGATAAATCTGAAATTCTTTCCTTAATTATCATGGATTTTTTTCGTTCAAATATAAATAATTATGAAAAGCAAATTCAGAAAATGCTCAACTGGTCTGATTACTTTAAAGAACTTGTACGTTTCATTAGAAGCGTGTCAGACAAAAATATAATTTACAGCAATGTTACGGCTGATGATATTTTCAGCGGATTAGATGAATTCCGTGAATCGGCAATTATTTTCAATAATTACTTCAGTGACAATGAAAATAATCAAAAGACGTTCAAGAGTTTTGCGCATGTCAGAAGTAATGTGAATTTTCCTATTATGATCAAACTCGCGAATCAAATTATTGAAAATAAGTATTATCTGATGGAAAAATCAGATGATTTTGAACATTATTTTACATGGATTGGTACAGATACTTTTAATAGAAGATTCAGTGAATATTCGGCAGTTGACGGAGATTCTCTTAATGCACTTGATGCTATGAGGATACTTTATAATGCCAAAAATTATACAAACATTATAATTAAACGATTTAAGTCTGCATTTGCTCTTAAGGCGCTTGATGACTATCATAAAGCAGTTCAAAATATTAAAGTTCAGAAACAGATATTATTTTATGATGATATTATAAATTCCGTTTATTCAGTAGTTAAAGAAAATGCTGATTCAGAATTGAAAAAAAATGTATCCAGAAAGTATTCAATCGCGCTTATAGATGAGTTTCAGGATACGGATGAATCTCAATGCGTTATTTTCGGTAATCTTTTTAATAATCTTATCTATATCGGTGATCCGAAACAATCAATTTACAGATTCCGCGGAGCGGATATTTATTCATATATTGAAGTATCAAAGAAATCAACTAATCGGTATAATCTGCAGATAAATTGGCGTTCTGAAGAGAAACTTCTTTCGGCAGTTAATGCTTTTTTCAACTGTTCTGATCCGTTTAGAAATAAAGATATTGATTTTGTACCAGCCGAGCCGTGTAAGAAAATCGGTGAAATGACCGTTGATGATTCGAATGATGTCATGAATATACGGTTTCAGTCATATTCAAATCAGAGTCGACTAAATGTCTATGAAGATATTACCCGTGAAATAGTATCTCTTCTTGATTTGTCATCAAAAGGTAAGGCTCTCATTCCTGAAGAAAATTATGCGAGGCCTCTTCGTGCTTCAGATATAGCAATACTCGTCTATAAAAATAATGAAGCTGATGAGATGAGAAATTATTTGTCGAAAAAGGGAATACCATCGGCAATACGCTCAGGTAAATCCGTTTTTGATTCTTATGAATTTACCGAGTTTGTCCAGATTCTGACTGCAATGGAAAATCCCGAGAGCATGAAAAAAATCAAGACGGCTCTTTCCGTGCGTTTCATGGGGTTTACTCCGGCAATGATTGAGTTATTGTCGGATGATGACATGAGCATTCATGCTGAAAGATTTGCATTGTACGGCAGAACAGCTTCTTTAAAAGGACTGCTGGAAGCTTACAGAATGCTCGTTAAGGATTATTCCGCCGTAAGTAATATTTCATTATCGCCGGATGCTCAGAGAATAATCACCAATATGGATCACATAGCAGAATTGCTTGATGAGAGAAAACGAAAAAAAGATTATTCTCTTTCTGAACTTGCATCCGAGGTTTCTGCGTCTCTAGATGAATCGTCAGAGAAATACGAGCTTCGAATTGAAAGAGATGATGATGCCGTGCAGATTATGACGGTTCACAAAAGCAAGGGGCTTGAATATCCGATTGTTTTCGCAGCTTCTGAATTTTTGCGGAAACCTAGTAATAAGGAGCTGGGTTTTGTCTGCAGAATTGAAGGGAAAAATACCCTGGTGATGAACGACGGTTCGGATTATAGCGCAAATATTATCAACTCAACCTATAAAGATGAAATTATTTCAGAAAACTTGCGTCTTTTCTATGTAGCCTTGACAAGAGCAAAATTCAGAGTCTATCTTTATCATGCTGAGAAGAAGACAGCTAAACAATCCGAAAAGAATAAGTTTTCGGCGTTAAATCATATTCTTTCTTCATATGATCCGACATTTGAAGATAGAGAAACTTCTGATGTATTAAACGAATTCGCTCAAAAACACGGTTTTTCTTTCACTGATATTTCTTCACTTGCAGATTCGCAGAATCATTCCGGATATCAACCGGATTCTTCCGGTAAATTAAAAGCGAAGAAATTTCCTGATATTAGTTTCAGAAATTTCAAAGTGGCAAGTTATTCTATGATTGCCGAAGGAAAAGACATTCCTTATGAGCATAAGACTGATGAAAATCAGGTACTATATAATCAATCGGGTGAAAAAGTTTTTCTGCATGAATTTCCGAAGGGAAGCGAAGCGGGGAATTGTCTTCATGGAGTGCTCGAGAAGCTGATTGAAAATGAAGAAAATGATGTGAACATAATCGATTCATTTCTGCGCATGTACGGAATAAATTACAGTTATAAGAAAGATGTAGTCAGGCTGATTGAAGAAGTAAAAGGTGCTTATTTCTGTTCTGATGATTTGAAATTCAGTCTTTCCGATGTGAAAACAGAAAATATGATTAGTGAACTTGATTTTCATTTTTCTTTTGATAAATTCGTATCTAATAAATTTGAAGAAATAATCTGTGAAGATGCACCAGAGCTTCATGTTCGGAATACAATTTCAGAAATTTCAATAACCGGTTTCATGAAAGGCTTTGCCGATATGGTGTTTTTTCATGAAGGCAAGTATTTTATACTCGACTGGAAGTCGAATTATCTAGGCGATTATGCGTCGGATTATTCAGAAGAAAAACTTATTCATTCTATGCGCTCATCGAAATATGCAGTTCAGTTATACATTTATACCTATGCCCTGTATAAACTGTTGAAAATACGCAATAAGGAATTCAGCTACGAAGATTTCGGCGGATTTTTCTATGTATATCTTCGCGGTGTTTCAGCCGGAAGCTCAAACGGAATATATTTTTATAGGCCATCGTTTGATGCAGTGAAAAAAATCGAGAAGGAGCTTTGCGGTGAATAGTTTCAGAGAAAAATATTCCGCTTTTGAATTATTTGATGATTTTGATTTCGAATTTGCGGAAAATGTCATGGGGCTTTCTATAAATGATGAGGATGTTTTTCTTGTTTCATTGATTGCTTCTCATGCTTCTAAAAATAATTCAGTATGTTTTGACTGTGAACGTGACGCTTTTGAAGATGATGCGCTTAATCTGATAATAAAAAATCTAATTGATGATAAAACCCGGGCAAAATTCGCATATAAAAAACTTCCGGTTGTTATTGAAAATTCTAAAATATATCTTCGCAGATATTACGAATACGAAAAAGATGTCGCTTCGGAAATTTTACACCGCGCTTCAGTATCAGCTCAAAATCTCCCATCAGAGATTGTTTCTGCGGCTGAAAAACTTCTGTCGGCTCAGGATATTACCGAAGAAGAAAAAAAAATTTCCGTTATAAATGCTTTGTCAAAAAAAATATCATTTATATCTGGCGGCCCTGGAACCGGAAAAACATCTTTAGCAGTAAACATCATTCTTCTTTATATCAAGAAAAAACTTTTAAACGGCGAAAGACCTTCGATTGCGCTATGCGCGCCTACAGGGAAAGCGGCGGCGCATTTAAAAAAATCCATTGAAGGAGCTCTTCTTAAAATAAAAGAAAATGATAAAGTAAAAACTCTGTTTGATAAAGAATTAAAATATGTTCCGTTGAAAGGAGAAACAGTACAGAAACTTATCGGAACTAAAATCGGAAGCGTATTCGCAAAATTTAATAAAAATGAACCTCTTCCTCATGGTTTGATTATTGCTGACGAAACTTCGATGTTTGACCTGTCGCTTATGAAAAAACTTTTTTCTGCGTTGAGTCCATCTGCATCAATAGTTTTTCTGGGCGACAAAGACCAGTTGGCAAGTGTGCAGGCGGGATCCGTTTTCGGAGACATCTGTTCGTTTGCAAGTATTGAAACCGCTGAAAAATCCGGTAATGCCGAATGTCTTTCAAAAAGCATTACAGTATTGAAAAAAAGCTTCAGATTTGATCCTGATAAAGGAATCGGTAAAATATCTAAAGCAGTAAATGAATCTGATGTCAAAGGAGTGTGGGACGCTTTTAATTCGGACGATAATATCAGATTCATTGAAAACAGCGAATTGAGTTTTCAGGGTTTCAGAAAAAGACTGAAAGAAATTATTGAATCCGAGATTATAAGATATTCGAAGGATTTTCCGTATATTTTTCCGGTTGAAAATGCAAAACCGATAGAGCTGCTCGGCAGAATGAAAAATATCCAGATTCTTTCGGCTTTGAGAAAAGGGCCGGGCGGGTTCGGTGAAATAAATGCGATAGTTGAAGAAATATTTTCTCTTGCAGGAAACATCTACCACGGAATGCCGGTTATGGCGGTAGAAAATGACTATGACATGAAAATCTTTAACGGTGACACTGGAATAATCTGCAGGGATGATAGATTAAATGCGTACTTTCCGGGCGATGATGCTTTAAGAAAAATTAATCCGTATCTTCTAAAGAGCTATGAGAAGTCCTTCTGCATGACCGTACACAAAAGTCAGGGTTCTGAATTCGAAAACGTAATATTTATTCTGCCGAACGAGGATTCGCGGATACTTACAAAAGAGCTTATCTATACTGCGCTTACACGCGCAAAAAAAAATATCACCGTAATAGGTTCAAAAGAAATACTTAACGCCGGAATTCTCAGAAAAACAGAAAGAAGCTCGGGATTGTCATCAAGACTTTGGTCTTGATGAATATTCATATAATGCGATGCTCAAAGCCGCGTAGGCGTTGAGAGACTCAATATTTTCCGAAATAGGAATTGAAACCGAGTATTTTTTTAAGTCTTCAGGAATTCCCTGGCCTTCGATTCCCGAAAGTAGAAGGAATGATTCAGGAAAATCAAACCGGCGTATGTTTTGACCGTGTTTATCAAGACAGACAATCGGTATTGAATTCTCTTCGCATACTGAAGCAATTTCTTCATACTGCGGACCTTCAAAGAAATTAACGGAAAATACCGCGCCTGAACTCGCTCTGACTGATTTAGGATGATAAGGAGATGCAGCAGATTGAAGAAGAATAATATTTGTTATTCCGAAAGAAACAGCTGAGCGTACGGCTGAACCGACATTCAGCGGATCCTGAAAGGGAATAACCAGTGTTGCGCCTTTGGAGATCTTATAATTCCATTGTTCGATCTCCGGAGTATCAATTACAAGAAAAGGCATCTTTGAAGGTTCAATTTCCGAGAAAAGCGATTTCTTCAATATCAATAATTTTGATTCTTCATTAAGTTTTTCTGTTATTGAGATCAAATCCGGATCAGTTTCAAACGACTCATCGCATAGCGCGAGATATTTGACTTCCATGCCCGTTTTCATAAGATCTTTGATTATTTTTTTCCCGGGAATAATCGTGAGTCCGCTTTTTGAAGGACCTTTTTCAATTGCTTTCTTGATATCTTTGAACTTTTTATTGTCAGGCGAAGTTATCTGATTTTTAAATTCACTCTGTTCATTCATCATAATGCGGTAAGTAGTTTTTTTGAATTCTTTTGTTTTTCTGAAAACTAGAATTCTTCTGTCATGACCGATGTACGGGAGCTTGTACTTTACATCATTTTCGAGTTCAAAATAATAAAGCGATTCATCCGACAGATCTTTTATATCGTCATCAGCACCTGGGCCTTTGAGAAGTATAATGCGTCCGTCTTTTTTGAGAAAAGAATTTACTCGGAGAAGAGTTCCGTTTGCCGATTCAAATGCCCTAGTGATTATTCCGTCTACGTCGAATGAACATTCTTCGTTAACAAGATGCGGATAAACGACTGCCTTATCAAGAGAAAGTTCCTTGATAATCATATTCATGAAATCAACACGGCGGAAGCGTGATTCTGCAAGAATAATCTCGATTGAAGGATTTGTTATTTTTATAGGAAGACCGGGAAAACCCGGCCCTGTTCCGATATCAAGAATCTTTTTGGGAATTTTTATGAGTTTTGAAGGAAGTACCGAATCAATGAAATGCTTGATAATTATATCTTCGTCTTTTGTGAGACGTGAAAGATCCCATTCTTTGTTAAGTTTTTTGTATTGGCTGAATAAAAACGTGAATCCGCTCAGTTCTTTAGCATTGAGCGGCATATCCGCGCCGTCAAAATATTTTTTTATCATTTCTGCCGACATTACCAGAGCACTTTGAGCGGGTTAATCAGTTTGTTATTCTGCCATAGCGTAAAATGCAAATGCGGTCCGGTTGAATATCCGGTTGAACCGACTCTTCCCACAAACTGGTTCGGCTTAACCGTTTGACCTGGTCTAACTGCAATTGACGAAAGGTGACCATAAAGCGTTTTATATCCGTCTTCATGAACGATAATAACTGCTTTGCCGTATCCGCCCATCCATCCGGTGGACTGAACTGTTCCGCCGCATGAAGCTCCGACAGGAGTTCCGTATGGAGCCGCAATGTCAATACCGTTGTGAAATCCGTAACGGTTGAAGATAGGGTGAACTCTTCCTCCGAAGTAGGAACTGAATCTTCCGCCGAGAGGCGAAGTGAATTTTTCTCGAAGTGTATACTGGCTTGCCATCGATTCAGTCATGTTGTCCGTAGATGGTTTTGCATCGATTACGAATACTGGAAAATACTTGGTTTCTTTGTTTTTGGCCGTAACGATTATAGGATTATCGGAAAAAAGAATTTTCTCCGGTTCAGATTCAAAAATTTCAAGGGCTTCTTTGTCAGTTATCTTTCTGTTTACAAAGCAGAGATTTCCTTTCTGGTTAGATGTAATGATTTCCTGTCCGGTGGAAGCATTGATCGATTTCCAAAACGGATTTAGAGCGAGCAGGGTATCGATATTTATGCCTTTATCTTTGGCAATTTTCCAGAAATTATCACCGCTTTCAATTTTAATTTTTTCAAAATAAATGCCTTTCAGTGCGACTTTTTCGGAGATATAACTGTTATATTCTTCCTCTGACTTGAAGATTTCATGAGAGTTGAAGACCTCTATGGGACCTGAATATGACGGTTCAGAAAAAAAAGAATAGAGAACAGCAGTAGTGCATGAGGCTATTATTAAAACAGCGGATGAAATCATTATGAATTTGCTTTTTTTGTTTTTGATTATTGATAGAAGATTCATGCGTACCGCCTTGGACGTCAGGGTAAAAAAAGCTGATTATTCATCAAGAAAAAAAACTGATTTGCAGGATTTCATGACAAATGAAGCTGATTTCAGCTAATCAATATCAGAAAACTAATGAGACATAAAAATTTCAAGAACTTTTCATGATTCAATTCCGTTAAATATTTTAAAAAATATCAAAAAACGCTTGAATAATGGCATTATGGGTTTTTGAAGAGCTATATATGCCTTTTTCAGGTAAACTGCTGAATTATGGAATATGAACAGGTAAGCGCATGAAAAGTAAAGTTTTAATCATAGAAGACAGTTTGTCGTTTGCGGCGTATTTTTGTGACGTTCTTTCTGATTCATATGCTGTTTCTGTTGCTCATAATGCTTCTGAGGGTCTATCCATTGCTTTAGCTGATCAGCCGGAGATAATTCTACTGGATCTTGTTTTGCCTGATGTCGACGGTTATGAAGCCTTTAAAAATATCAAATCCCATAAAACACTTTCCGATATTCCGATAATTTTTGTCTCTGCGGTAAGCGAAATTAAGGATCAAATGAAAGGACTGGAGCTTGGTGCTGTAGACTATATCGTAAAACCTATAAATCCCGATATCGTCCGCGCGAAAATTAAAAACCATATAAAAATAAAACATGACTTTGAGCGTCTTGAAAATATTTCTCTGAAAGATCCGCTTACGCTTGTCGGAAATCGCAGACTTTTTGATGAAAGACTTGATTCTGAATGGAGAAGGGCGAAGCGCGACGGATTTTCGCTTGGACTTTTTATGCTGGATATAGATTTTTTTAAAAATTTCAACGATTCGAAGGGGCATCTTGCCGGAGATGACTGTCTTAAATCAATCGCCGGAGCGATTGATTCGTCATTGAAGCGCGGGGGGGATATTGTTGTCCGCTACGGCGGTGAGGAATTTGCGGCAATTCTGCCCGGAATAAATTTAGAGGCGGCCCAAAGAGTCGCGGAAAGAATAATTGAAAACGTTAATAAGCTTCAGATAAAACATCCGGATTCTTCCGTATCTGAGTTTGTAACCGTGAGCATCGGAGGAGCCGTTGCTCTGCCATGCGCAGAATCGGAAATGACGGAAATTATAAAGAAAGCGGATGTTGCCCTCTATTCTGCTAAAAAGAGCGGCAGAAACAGAATTGTTTTAGCAGAATCCGCTTTTTAAAACTTATAGTAACTCCCTTGACACAATAATGATATTTTTTAATTTATCCCCAAGAGGTTATCATGCTTAATGTATCAAATTTAACTTTCAGATTTTCAAAAGAACCGCTCTTTAAAGACGTAAACATAAAATTCACTCCCGGAAACTGTTACGGTCTCATCGGCGCGAACGGATCCGGCAAATCGACATTTTTGAAAATTCTTTCAGGGGAGCTTGAACAGAGCGAGGGAGAAATTCAGAAAAACCCTAAACACAGAATGGCCGTGCTGAAGCAGAATCAGTTTGAATATGATGAATGCACCGTTTTAGATACCGTCATTATGGGTTATAAAAAACTTTATGACATAATGAAGGAAAGGGAGCTTCTTTATTCGAAGGAAGAACTTACTGAAAAAGAAGGAATGCGCGCTTCAGAGCTTGAAGAGGAGTTCGGTGAGATGAACGGCTACGAAGCCGAGACCGAAGCCGCTCAGCTTCTTGACGGACTCGGTGTTCCGGAAGATTCTCATTATTCACTGATGAAAGATCTTGAGCCGGGTATAAAAGTGAGAGTGCTTCTTGCTCAGGCTCTTTTTGGAAATCCTGATATTCTTCTGCTGGATGAGCCTACAAACTATCTGGATCTTGAAACCGTCAAATGGCTTGAGAATTTTCTAGAGAAGTTCGAAAATACCGTTGTTGTTGTTTCTCATGACAGACATTTTCTCGACAGAGTCTGCACTCATATAGCCGATATCGATTACGGGAAAATTGAACTTTATTCAGGAAACTACTCTTTCTGGTTTGAGGCAAGCCAGCTTGCACTCAGGCAGAAGCGCGATGAAAATAAAAAGACCGAAGATAAAAGAAAAGAGCTTCTTGAGTTCATTCAGCGTTTCAGTTCCAATGCTTCAAAATCGAAGCAGGCAACAGCAAGAAAGAAGATGCTTGAAAAACTTAATGTCGAAGATATCAAGCCGTCATCAAGAAGATTCCCGTATGTTGCTTTTAAGCCGGAAAGAGAATGCGGCAAAACTGTTTTGGAAATTGAAAAGCTTAATTATCCGTCTGAAAATCTTAAAGATTTCAGCCTTCTCGTCAATAGAAATGATAAAATTGTTTTTCTGGGTGATAATAAGGCGAGAACGGCTCTTTTTCAGATAATAAACGGTGAAATTGAAGCCGAGTCGGGCGAATTCAAGTGGGGCGAAACGATTTCGCGTGCATATTTTCAGAAAGAAAACACTCATCTTTTTTCAAATGATCTCAACATTATAGACTGGCTTCGTCAGTATTCTGATGACAAAGATGAGAATTTCTTGAGAAGCTTTCTCGGAAGAATGCTTTTCAGCGGTGATGATTCGTTCAAAAAGGTAAAAGTGCTTTCTGGAGGCGAAAAGGTCAGATGCATGATATCCAAACTCATGCTTTCAAACGCGAATTGTCTGATACTTGATGAGCCTACAAACCACCTTGATCTTGAATCGATTACGGCTTTGAACAATGCCCTGATAAGCTTTCCCGGTGTTGTTCTTTTTGCGGCTCATGACCATAAATTTATCGAAACTGTTTCAAACAGGGTTGTCGAATTTACTCCTAACGGTATAATTGACAGAGTGATGAATTTCGAGGATTATCTCGACAGCGACGATATAAAGACGCTCAGGGATAAGATGTACGGAAACCACGACGGATTTGTTCTCTGATTCTAAAAAAATCGGATGGAATTATAATTCCATCCGGGGAATGATATGGCTGAAAATGTTATAAAAGAAGTAGC
>JAKPJF010000055.1 GCA_029554345.1 Spirochaetota bacterium
CATTTTGAGAAACAATGGAATATATACGATTATCCCTCTTCCCGATAAATTCTTTGCCGGGCAAAAAATTCTGTGGACAGCTATCGCAACAAAGGAAAGCCTCTCCAAAATCACGATAACGCTTATCTATTCATTATCCAATGAAAACGGAGCGTATATAAAAAGAACCATAATCGATAGCTGGCTTACTGGCAGGGACTATAGTCTGGTACCGGAGACAGCAGTGATTCTCGGATTTTCGACTGAGAACGAATTCGATTTCAAGCTGGAATACAAGCCTAAATCGAGGAGCAAGAAGACCTCTGAGATATTTCATGTCAAGCAATATGCGGTGAGGAATAGAGGAGCACAGGGAATAAAGCTTACGGATCGAGAAGTAATCCAATTTGAAATGATTTCCTCTCAGGAGTCAGAAACTAAGCGAGAGAAAAAAGATTCAGAGCCTTCAACATCTCCCGTCTCCCAGAAAAAGACCAATAAAAAAGGAAAAGGAAAAAGAGAAACACCTCCCTTGGAGCCAACTTCTGGAGGCTTGCTTAAGGCTGCAATAAAAAAGCAGAAGAAAGATACCTAAGAATGCCAGATCGCTGTCTCACTGTTTATGAGAAGCATTCCCACTCGTTTCATAATCATTATCGTTGGAATCTTCATCATCTTTACGTTGCAAAAGTAGCTTCTTGCCTTTCTTTTCGACCTTTTGTTCTAAGCTATCTGCATATCTAGGATCTTTTTCTTGAGAGTTAACGAAATATGAAGCGGCGAGGCTCATTGCTCTTAAGCGCTTGTCAAATCTGCTCCTATTTACATGCTTCTCATTTTCCATTGACTCCAGTAGATAATCAGCAAATCTTCTTGCTCTCTCAACCAAGCTTTTTACCTCGCCAAAAGATTCCCATTTTATTGCTACACCAGCCCGCTTTAGTTTTTGATAATCCTCGTTCTCGATGGATCCTGTGACGAGAATTTTTGCGCCTCTGCCAATAATCCACTCCGCTCTACCTTTTAGAATCCCTTTTGCGCCGATTTCGGCAGAATACTTTTGAACATGGTTATATTCATC
>JAKPJF010000006.1 GCA_029554345.1 Spirochaetota bacterium
TAATTCTGTGATAATTAAAGGTAATGCCGAGAATCTGTTTCTTTACCGAAAAAACGGAAATCAGGCGGATGTCTTAAAAAATGGTGATTCTGCAAAAAAAAATGATATACTGCAGATAGCATATCAGATTCCCAAAGACAGATACTGTATTATATTTTCGATAGATGGAAATTCAAGTGTCACTCTTCATTATTCGTCGTCTGATAAATCAGCACCGGAGGATAGTGCTCCCGGAAAAATATTTGTTCCTGAATCTTATCAGCTTGATGATGCTCCTTTTTTTGAGCGTTTTTTTATGATAACATCAGATAAAAAAATCCATGGTGATGATATTCTTTCACGGGCTGAGAAGTTTGCTCTTGACAGAGATAAGGCAGTTTCTGAATCCTTTCCAGTAGGGAATTCTTTTTCCCAGCAATCGGTTCTGATAGTTAAGGTGAAGTAAGTGAAGAAAAAAATTGTCATGCTGTGCCTGATTTCTTTATGTGTATCCTTAAATTTAGTTTCCCAGCCCCGCGGAATCCGGCGTTTTGCAGTTGTAGTCGGAGCCAATGACGGCGGAAGATTCCGCACTCCTTTGAGATTTGCTGTTTCTGATGCCGCTTCGTTTATGAAAGTACTTAAGAATATGGGATCGGTATATTCCGATGATGCATATCTTCTTTATCAGCCGAATAGGGAAAATCTGATAGCTGTATTAAATAATGTTTATTCGAAGATATCCAAGGTTAAAAGGGATTATGAAAAGATAGAGTTTGTTTTTTATTATTCGGGTCATTCCGACGAAGACGGTCTTCTGCTTTCATCGGATAAAGTATCATACATTGAATTGAAGAAAACTATTGAGGCTATCCCGGCTGATGTAAGAATTGCCATACTGGATTCATGTTATTCCGGATCGTTTACGCAGATGAAAGGGGGACAGAAACGTCCTCCTTTCATGCTGGATACGGCATACAACATGAAAGGAAATGCTTTTATGACTTCGAGCTCACGCGACGAAGTCAGTCAGGAATCCGAACGTATTAAAGGTTCGTTTTTTACTCACTATCTTGTTCTCGGACTCAGAGGAGCTGCCGA
>JAKPJF010000050.1 GCA_029554345.1 Spirochaetota bacterium
TGCCTTCTTTCGGTGCGGCTGATCTTGCTCCCGTAGGAGAGGAAAAGGCTTATCTGAATATAATACTCTCTCGCCACGTGAAGCAGGGGGCGATGGTTCGCCTTAGAAAAAATCTATATGTAGCAAAGAGTTACCTTGATAATATAGAAAGGAAAGGCATCTTTTCCGATTATGTTGAATTTGCCGCCAACAAACTCTATTCTCCCTCTTATCTCAGTCTTGACTATGTTCTTCATGAAAACAACATGCTCACTGAAATTCCCCGGAATATAACATCGGTAGGGCTTCGCAAAACAGATCATTTCTCCAATGACCTGGGCAACTTCATCTATCATAAAATCAAGGAAGAATTGTTTACCGGATTCAAAGTAATTAAAAAAGGCAATCTTTCAATTCTCAAGGCAACAAAAACCAAAGCGCTTTTTGATTTCCTCTATTTTCGAAAAAGGCTGCTTACGGATAAACGGGCAGTAGAGGAACTGCGCCTCAATCTTGATGAATTAACAAAGAAAGATTTTAAAGAGCTTAAAGGATACGTTGAAATAGAAGGATCAGGAAAAATGAAGGAGATTATTAATTGGCTAAAATAACAATTATGGAAACCATTAAACCGATTCTTGCCAATATTATAAGTGAATCCCCGTCTCGAAGTAATCTTTACAAATGGAACCTCATAAAAGAATATTTGCAAATTGTGGTTCTCGATTTCATTTACTCTCATCCAGATTATAGCCAGCTTCTTTTTTACGGTGGTTCAGCTCTTGCGCACTGCTTTGACCTCCAGAGGCTTTCTGAAGATTTGGATTTCATTGATGAAACAAAAAATATTGATGTTTCAAAACTGGCTAAAGATTTAGAAGATTATTTTAAAAAACGTACCGACCTTGAAGTGAAAACAACTGTCCAGAAATTCCGAATATATCTGAAGTTTCCAATTCTTCATGATCTTGGTATCACCTCAAGAGAAGAAACAGACATATTATTTCTCAAGGTTGAAATTTACTCCGAATTTGATTTCTGTACAAAATACTCTACGGACATCCGCCCGGTTTTCAAATATAACCGCTCCGTTCTCATTAAAACTCTTGATATATCTACTCTCATGGCGACAAAGATCAGGGCAATCCTTTTCCGCAAGTGGGAAAAAACCGATAAACAGGGAAAGACTACGGTAAAGGTAAAAGGCCGTGACTATTTTGACCTCCTCTGGTATCTTCAGAAGGGTATTCAGCCTAACTTTTCCTGCATAGAAGGCTTTGAAAACATGAAGGATCTCAAAGAAAAACTCCTTAACATGGTTGCCAGTATAGATAGCCAGAGTATCCAGCTTGATCTTGAAGCCCTCATTGCTAATCCCGGTTTCGTCAATAATATGAGTAAAAATATGAAAGCAATTCTTGAGCGGGAGATTTCGGAAAAATTGTAATTTCTTGCATTGAAATATATTTCGTTTAGTGCTCGCCTTGAATACAAGACTGAAATTTGACCGAATAGTTCATTCTGATCGGTAGAAAGATAAACTATTCAGAATATTAAAACTGATCTTCTACAGTGCCCAAAAAATAGTTCAGCTATTTCAGATAGATATCTGCCCTGAAAAAGTTCTTGGCACCACAGATTGCTCTTTGACAACGTCTTTGTGTCATGTCACTTCCCGGATCGTCGGCGGGATGGCT
>JAKPJF010000052.1 GCA_029554345.1 Spirochaetota bacterium
TAACCGCATCCGTCTAGATTCTGATAGAACGATCGGTGAATTCGTTAAATCTAATTCCGAAGCTCAGGAAAAACTCGCCGAAATTTTAGATGAGAAAATAAAACTGCGTGAACAGCCCAAAGATTTTTTTTCAGCAAAGACTTCCGCTGAACTGAAAATATCCGAACTGATAAGGGCTCTTCCTCTTGAGTTTCCGAATGAGGATTTCCCGGTTCCTAGCGACAAGGCTCTTCCGACATATTATTCATCTCTGATAATTGACGCGCGCGGAATTGAAGTTTCTCCGATGATTCTCCCTTCTGTTTATGATGAGGACGGTTTGGAGATTTACGGAAGATATTTTATCAATCCGGCGTATGCAGTTCGAGAAGGTCTGGTTACATATTGTTTTAGCGAGAAAGAGGCGGAAAGACACAAGAAGGCGGGAGACAGCCCGTATTTTGCCCCTGCTGTCAGGGGATTGAAAGGGAATCCTGTCATTCTTCACCGCGATATAAAAAGAATACTCAGTGATCCCAGAAGCATATTAAACTTGAAAAAATGCCGAGTGATTTTTATCATAGACGGAAGCAGGTGATCATGGAGATTGTGAACAAGATTCTTTCCGCAATTGATAGAATAATAAACGGAATTCCGAAAAGAAACGTTCTGCTCATCCGGCAGATTTTTTTTACATTTGTTTTTATCGGCGTTGTTGCCGGTCTTATTTACGGAATTGTATCAGGTAAAAATGCCGCTCATAAATCTGGCATAAAAATAATTAATGAAACTGATGATGTATTTGAAATAGAACGCCGTCTTGAACGCGGTGATGACCCTGAATTTTCAGGCGTTACTGAAGCAGAATATCTCTCAGAGCGCAAAACATCCGATTATCCCAAATTTGAAAACCGCACAAATGAACGTCTTCTTCCGGAGTCGCGCGAATTTGTTGTCGAAGCCGATAAGGATGTAAAAGTAAAAGAACCGTTCTCATCATCATCGGATGCCGACCGTCTCGCTGAAATTCCGCATATGGACAGTTCAAAAACCGAATCTGAAGTTACACGTGTAGAAAGAACGTCGCGTATGAGCGAATCCAAGCCTAAAGTGATTCAGAAAGATAAAACTGCACCGCTTGATACACCAAAAGAAAAGCCTAAACCGGTAAAGGAAAGCAGGGTAAAAAGCGATGAAAATACGCTTGCGCCGATGAAAGACCGTGATATGATTGTCGAATGAGACATATTATTTATTTACTTCTTATATTTCCCTATATCATTTTGGCTGACAGCGTTGAAGTTGTTCAGACTCAAACTCAGGATTCACGCATAAAGACTGAAGAAAAACGTTCTGATAATTTGCCCAGAGATGTTTATGAAAAAGACAAAGCTAAGGAAAAAAATCAGAAATTAAAAGAACCGATGTATGTTGCCGAACCTCCGCAGTCGGATATACCTGCTGTAGAAACTGTTGATCCGTTGAAGAAAACTGAATCGCCGCAAAAAAAAGCAACTCAACCTAAAACCAAAAAAGATGAATCTGTTTCGTCTCAGAAGAAACAGCCGAAGAAGGCCTCACAGAAAAAAGGTTCCGCTTCGGCGAAAAAGAACGATGAAAATAAAAACATTCTGATAAATTCTCCGGCGAGCGAAGATAAAGCAATTCTTGAAAGCGGAATTATGCTTTATAATTCATCCAATTTCGCGGCTTCGATTGAAAAGTTCAAACAGCTTAAGGAAAAGTTTCCGCAGAGCATTTATCTTGATATGGCAAACCAGTGGCTTGCCCGTGCTTATATGAAAAGCGGAAATAATAAGGATGCTTTTGCTTCTCTCGATCTTATTCCTCAGACTTCAGGAGAGTTTCCGGCAGCGTTATTTCTGTCAGGTCAGATATTTTTTGCAATGAAGGATTATGTGAATGCTTCTGAAAGATTTCATCGTGTGGCTTCGCAGTTTCCTTCACACGATCTCGCGGATGACGCTCTTATTAATTTATCGAAGACCAATCTTTTTCAGGGAAACGGAAATCTTGCGGTTGATAATCTGCTGAATGTAATTAAAAATTATTCCGACCGTGAAATGGTCGATGACGCATATTATAATCTTGCAAAAGTCTATGAGAAAGATAAAATGCTCCGTGATCTTGAAAAGTCAAGGAGTCTTTACCGTAAGTTTATTGAGAAAAGTGATTCGGGCGAACAGTTCTTTTCAAACTCACCTCTCAAAGACCGCGTAAAGCGGGATCTTGCGGATATTGACAAAAGGTTTTTTTCTGGCGGAAGATGAATATTTCCGGATTCTTAACTGAATAAGAATCCGGTATCGGTGAAATTTATTTTTTCTTTGCTGCTGTCTTTTTTGCGGTTGTTTTTTTGACTGCTTTTTTAACTGCCGGAGCTGTGAGTTTTGCAGTTTTCCCCGAATTGACTTTCGCCATAAATTCTTTGAATACCTGATAAAAATCCTTCAATTGGTCATGTTTTCGAAGAGGACGGAGATGTTCGTGTTTTCTTCCGTCAAGGAACTCCTTCATGTAATAGGTCATTACATAAATTGGACCCGCGATTCGGTGCGTCTGAATGATCAGTATAAAAAAGAAGATTATACCGCTCAAAAATACTGCGGCAATGATTCCCCATATTATCCAAATGTTTAAATCAACCATGTCTGTTACTGTTTTCATGTTTGTCTGATGCTGGCGTGCCATTTCAACATTCATTGCGCTTTGTTCTTCGGATCCTGTATCAGTAACGGTTGTCAAAACCTGAAAAATCTGATCTTCAGTTATTATTATATTTCTAATACGCTTGTTTGTTTCATTTATGTAGACGCCCATTAGAACTATAAAAAGTGTTACGCAGAGGAAAGTAAATCCGATCGCAGTGAAGGTTGTTCTAAGCTGAATTCCTTTGTCTATAATATACTGTTTACGTTTAAACATGATTACCTCTCGCATTATGCTTTTTCAACGGATTACGGAAATACAATAAATTTTGGATCATTTTGCTGAAAAAGTCAATATTTTTTCACAGTGATAGAAGCCTGCCGGCTATATTCATTTCAGCCAGCATTCTGAAAAAAAGACCGGAAGGAAAACCTACTACCGAAGAATGAGAGCCGGATATACTGTCTATGATTAAACTGCCCATTTCCTGAATGGCATATGATCCGGCTTTGTCCATGCAGTTGACATTATTCATGTATGCTTCGATGTCTGAACTGCTTAAAATATTGAATTTTACAAAAGTCGTTTCAATCTGGGTGTCTCTTCTATATTCTGAATTCTCTGAATAGTGCAGAGTCAGCGATGATATTACCCTGTGTGTTTTTCCGGAAAGCATTTTCAGGGTTTTTGCTGCATCGGCATCGTCTTTTGGTTTTCCGAGAATGATATCATCAAGCGCAACAATCGTGTCGGAAGTTATAAGCAGAAATTCATTGTCGTTTATTGAAGAAAGACATGCCAGGCATTTTTCGATACCTATGCGCATTGAATAGAATTCGGGACTTTCGCCCTCAAGAACACTTTCGTCCGCGGAAGGTTTTAATATTTCAAAATCTTTTATGAAGAGTGAAAGAATATCTTTTCTGCGCGGGCTTGCTGAACCTAAAAAAACCTTCATTGTTTGATGACTACCTTTTCATTTACCTTGAATGCCTTCAATACATTTTTTGTTTCACGTATTTTTTTTAGAATCGCATTCAGTTCTTCTATTGATTTTACTTCTATAACGAAGCGCATTTCAGCATTGCCGCTCTTAGTAGCTTCACCTTCCATTTTGACAATATTGACATTCATCTGATATATTTTATCGGTTATGTCCTTGAGAAGATTAGGTCTGTCTTCTGCTTCTACTGCTATTTTAACAGGATGAGAACCGGCTGATTCAGCCCACACGATTTTTATGAAGCGTTCGCTTGAGTGAGCAAGGCGTTTTATGGATGCACAGTTTTTCTTATGAACGGAAATGCCTTTGCCCCGTGTAATAAATCCGATAACTTCATCACCCGGAATCGGCTGACAGCATTGAGCAAGTGATATTAAAACATTCGAATTCCCATCTACTATTACCGAAGATTTATTTTTGCTTGAAAGTTTTGATATTTTTATGAGTTCATTCTGCGGAACGGAAACTCTTGTTTGTTTCTGTGTCTTCTCTTTTTTTTCTTCCTGAGAATCAGGGAGTAATAGTTTTTTCTTATGGTTGAGCCAGCTTTTGATTTTATTTCTTGCGCCGGATGATTTTACGAACTTGAGCCATGACTCCGTCGGACCTTTGTTCGCGGTTGTTATAATTTCGACAATATCGCCGTTTTGAATTTCTGTTTTCAGCGGAACAAGTTTGTTATTTATTCTGGCGCCCGAGCAGTGATTCCCGACTTCGGAATGAATAGAATATGCGAAATCAACCGGAGTCGCACCGTACGGCAGTTTGATGATTTTTCCGTTCGGAGTGAATGCAAATATTTCTTCCTTGTATAAATCCATTTTGAGTTCTGTCATGAACTCTCTGGTGTTTTTGATTTCATCACGCCATTTTCTTATGTCCTGAAGCAGTGAAACGTATTTGATGTTTTCGTTCGCGGCATTGACTTTTTCTTTATATGCCCAGTGAGCGGCGATTCCGATTTCGGCGGTTCTGTCCATTTCAAAAGTCCGTATCTGAATCTCGAGAAAGTGATTATCAGGTCCGGTAACGGTTGTATGAAGCGATTGATAAAGATTTGATTTCGGAACCGCAATGTAATCCTTAAAGCGTGCCGGAATCGGAGACCAGAGCGTATGTACTATTCCGAGAATCGCGTAACATGATTTGACTTCATCAGTAAGAACGCGTACTGCCCGGATATCATATATGTCGTCGAGAGACTTGTTCTGCGCTTTTAGTTTTTTGTAAATTGAATAGTAGTGTTTTACTCTTCCAGTGATATTAGCACTCATGCCGGATTTATGAATCGCGGATGAAAGTTCCGACTGAATGTATTCAATGTAGGCTTCCATCTCTTCGCGGCGTTCTGTTATCTTTGTTTTGAGTTCATTGTATTCTTCGGGATAAATTACTTCAAAGGCAAGGTCTTCAAGTTCGGATCTCATCTGAGATATTCCCAAGCGTCCGGCAAGAGGCGCGTAGATGTCAAAGACTTCCTGGGCGATTCTTTCCTGTTTTGCCCGAGGCATCGCGGAAATTGTACGCATGTTGTGGGTTCTGTCAGCAAGCTTGATTATTATTACACGGGCGTCTTTTATCGTCGCCATCAGCATTTTTCTGAGGGTTTCCGCCTGATCCCGCTGTTTGGTTTTCTCATTCAATGATGAAATTTTTGTAACGCCGTCAACGAGATCGGCGATTTCCTGGCCGAATTCGGTTTTTATATCTTCAATTGAAAACTTGGTATCTTCAACTACATCGTGAAGAAGTGCTGCTGCTATCGTTGCTGTGTCCATTTTAAGGTCGGAAAGAATAACCGCTGATTCAACAGGATGAATTATATATGGTTCGCCTGAACGCCGTTTCTGATTTTCATGCGCACTTTCAGCGAAAGCGAAAGCTTTTGTTATGAGGTCTGTATCATTTTCCGGACGGCTGGTTTTAACTTTTGTTATCAGCCTGCTTAATAAGGCGTAACTGTCCATATCGACAGTTTGATGAAATGTGTTTAAATTTGACAACAAATTATTTCTTGACGGACGTTTTTTCGTCCGCAAAAAAGGAACATGTTCACTGAAGTCGATGAAAAATACGTCAAGGCAAGGGTTGTTGTCCAAGCTGCGGAAATTCTACGGAAAGGCGGAGTTATCATTTATCCTACCGATACCGTTTATGCATTTGCTTGCGATATCAGGTGCAAAAGCGCGATTGAAAAAATATATTCAATAAAAAAAATAGACCGCAAAAAACCTTTGAGTTTCGTGTTTTCTGATATTTCAATGATGAGTTCTTATGTAAAGAACATGCCGGACTACGCTTTCAAAGTGATGAGAAAGGTCCTTCCAGGTCCGTATACTTTTATATTTAATGCCTCAAAACTTCTGCCTGATATAGTATTAACGAAGCAGAAGACGATCGGAGTAAGAATTCCCGATTCTCTTTATGCTCTTGAGATTGTAAAGGAGCTCGGGGTTCCGTTTTTATCGGCAGGGCTTGATGTCGAAGAGGGTGAATTTGAGACAGACCCGCGTAATCTTCCGAAGCATATCATAAATCAGGTTGACATAATTCTTGACTGTGGCAGTAAGAGAGCAGAGATTTCGACTATGGTTGATTTTTCAGGTGACGAAGCAGTTGTTCTTCGTGAAGGCAAGGGCAGCACAGATTTTATTCATGGGGCATATTGAAATGATTAAAGATTTTTTATTCAGACTTTTGGTTATAGTTGTTATTCTCGGTGTGGGAGCTCTTTCTTCGTGGATATTTTACCATGTAAAAAGAAAAGAACTTTTCGGCGGATTTATCGGGGGTATGGTGATCGGAGTTCTTGGAGCTCTTATAGGTGCCTTTATTCTTGACCGCTTTCTTCTTGAACCGGTGAAACGAGTTCTTCAGTTTCTTGTTTATGAAATGGATGTAAATGTAATAGCAGCATTTATCGGCGCATTTTTCGCAGTATTCATAATGAACAAACTCAATCACGATAAAGACAGAAAGAAATATTAATAAATAAAAAAGCCGCCGTTTATATCGTTTGCGGCCGGAGATTTTATGCCGAAGAACGAAAATAATCCGCGGCGTGTTTTTGCGCCGCAGAACCGCAATGTACCGCTGATTGTTCTAATTAATACGCTTTTAAATAATATTCCCGGGCTTCTCGGGACTATTTTTCTTTTTTTGGGAATTGTAACTTTTGCATTTCTTCTTCCTAATATCGATTTTTCAAATTTAACAAATTACGGCGAAGTTTTTCAAAAAACCGAGGGTTTTGTTGTTTCTGCTGAGAAAACATCAATTCATGTTAACAATGATTTAACCTATGCATATAAATTCAGTTATACTATAGAAGAAAAAAAATATGAGGCTGTTTCGTATTCATCTAAAAAAGATCTGGTAAACGGCTCAAAAGTTGCAGTCGATTATTCTGTTTCTGATCCTTCAATTGCGCGGATAGAAGGCATGATGTTTAAACCGGTGGGTATCTGGGCTTTGATTTTTTTTATTATACCTGCTGTAGGAATATTTCTTTTGATTTATTCCGTAAGAAAAAACTATCCTGCTGTACAGGCACTTAAGAACGGTATAATGATCAGGGCGGAATTCGTGAAGAAAGAAGAAACCAATATAAAGGTTAAAAACAGGCCGGTATATAACTTCTATTATAAGTTTACTGATTTTTACGGTGAAGAAAGAACAGCTTCGGGTTCTTCTCATAAAGTTGAGTGTTTTGACAATATCAAGGAGACAGAAGTAATTTATAATCCTGCTTCTTCTTATGCGGGTTGTGTCGTGATTTTTATGCCCAAGGCTGTTGTAAATTACATTCGCAAAAATATATTCATTTCAAAGATATGAGTTAAGGCGGATGATGCTTGTTTTTAAAAGAATTGTATCTTCTGTGCAAGACGCCGTTAATTTCTTAATGATAAAAAAGAAACTGCTTTTGCTGTATTTAGCTATCGGAATATTCATTATTATAATGTACTTTATTCCCAGTGATCATTCTCTATGCATCTTTAGAAACGTTACAGGTTTTCCATGCCCGGGATGCGGACTTACCAGAGCCGGACGATACCTTCTGCATTTTGAGTTTCAAAAGTCCTTTGAGTTTCACCCTCTTTTTATTCCTCTGGCTCTGATATTGGCCTTGTATTCTCTCCAGCTTTTTGGAATTGATTCCAAAACCAGAATTATTGCCAGACTTATGGCCGATAAACGTTTCTGGGCGATTACTCTTTGCCTGTTTCTGACAGTTTATGCTATTAGAATGATTATTCTATATCCGGATGTTCCTCCGATGGTTTACGATGAAAATTCGCTGGTTCAAAAAATTAGTAAATTATTTCAAATTAATAATTGACTTTTGCACTATTTGGTATTTGTATTATCTTGATTCATGTTAGGTCTCATGTTAATATTTATCAAAATTATCATCAGGAGTTTGTTATATGGACGGAATGTTTTTTAATTTCATCAAACCTTATTTGTCCTACATTGATTCGGGTAAATTTTATAAAAAGCCGTTTGAATGGCTTCATGTATTTTTTGCTGTCGTAAGTATTGCTTTTCCGTTTTTACTTTTTATTTATGCTGCTGCAAACGGGCTTTTCAGGTCACCCGCCAAAATTGTTGTAATGAGCATTCTTGTTTTTATTGTAATGATTTTCGGAGGATGGATTTCATTTCAGATTTGGTGGGACAGAAGAAAAAAAGTAACAGCAGTTGTGAAAGAAGGTGATGATTTTATAGTTGTTCCTGTTTTTTCAAAATTCATTCAGACTGCCGGAGAAAGTTTCGGAACAAATCTTGCTATTATGGGATTTTTTATTCCGCTTATTACAAAAATATTTTTGGGAGATGAAATCTCAATGATGGCATCAAGGCTTGGAATGGGCGGATGTTTGCTAGGCGGAATCCCAAGCATGATAACTCTTCCAATTGCGGGCTTTTTTGTTATTATTGTAACAAAGCTTCAGGTTGAACTTTTTCAGGCATTGGTATCTATTGCGAACAATACAAAGCACAAATAATTTGCAAATAAACTGCGGATATTATATTTGATTGTATTTTCGGAAAAGTAA
>JAKPJF010000065.1 GCA_029554345.1 Spirochaetota bacterium
CGTTCCGTGAATAACCTCGATAATATCCGCCGGTTTCGGAAAAAACTTATTTGAATAAATAAGCTCTTTAAAAACCTCTTCACATTGTTCATCGGTGTATGGCTCAAGCACTTTCCAGTAAAGGTCGGTCAAAAGTTTCGACAATGTTCTGTCGTGTAGCTCACACAAGGTCGCCATATATTCCTTGAATTTTGTTTCGTTTCTCATACCGGTGGCCTCCAATCATCAAGCATTTTCACGGTTCTGATTGTTTTATCAGATACAACCCCACTTAATTCATGTGGTTTTTCGTTCAGATAACTTTCAAACTTTGTCCCGAATAGCGTTTCCGGCCTGAGATAGTTTACCATTACCGGATCGTTAAGCCAGGACGCGCATTTGTTGTCGATAACACGCACAAAGTCTTCAATGGTTCGCTGTTTCCCGTTGATTCCCCATCGGGCTTTTATTTTTGCGCGGGTTTCTTTTGATTGGTGGTCAAAATTCTTTCCAGTTTTCTGATTCAGGTATTCAATGATTTCAAAATATGGAATTTCAGGTGCGGCCCCCTGGGGGGCTTTGGGGGGCTCCGCTTCCCCTTCTCTTTCCTTTAATTTAATTTCTTTTTTATTTAATTTAATTTGGGGCGTGAGTACTCCGTGAGTACTCTGTGAGTATTCAATGATTTCAGCGGGAGGCGTTGGGTTTCTTACTTGAGATGGTCTGTTGATTGTTTGATGCTTCGTAAATGTCCGAATATAATAATAATTTTCTGAATTAACGTCGAAGGGAATTATGGCAAATATTTGCTCTAGTTCACCAAGCCATTTCTTAAAATCGTTGTGTTTAATTTCATCATACGGAAAGATTTTATTCTTCAACCAGAGAGTATTTCCTTTTACAACACCATAATCATCAGAGTTATTTAAAATTCCGATGAAAGTTAGTCGCGCGTCGCGTGATATTGTCGCCATTTTTTCATCATCCCAGAACTCTGGTTTGATCATCCTTATCCGTGCCATTTTACTTTTCCCCTCAAAAGTTCCCTGTTAATAAATTAAGCGGCAGGCGGATAGGGTTTCCGCTTTTCCCGTTCGACGCGGTAGCCGC
>JAKPJF010000068.1 GCA_029554345.1 Spirochaetota bacterium
TCTCCAGCCGTTGTTATTCCGGAAGCAAGCTCAAGTCCAAGTTTTCTCTTGTATTCTTCGTTAAAATGGTTTCTTTTTATCATGTTATTATCCTATAAATCTGTGTTATTTTGTCACTCCAGTTTTATGGGGTCAGTCCATGTGTATAAATCTGGAAATGATTTATTGGTTGATGTGGGTTATCTTTATCAAGATGTTGGTGCGTATGTTGAAGATGAGATTAGATGGAAGGATAAATACTTAACAACATTTGAATTTATTAAGTTAAAAGATGTGACCAGTAGCATAAAGATACTATTATTTGATATTAATTTAATATCAAATAATAGAAGGATACAACAAGAGTTCTTTGATTTAGCAATTGATGGATATGCTTCTGAAATAAAACCAATTTATTCAAATATCGATTTAAAGAATCATGAATTAACAGGAGATTTTAAAAATAAATTTGTCGTAGTTTATCCTAAAATGAATTATGGGAGCAGTGTTGAATTAGCTTTTGAGCTTCATGTTTTATATAACGGGAAGAAGCATATTATAAAGGATACAGTGCAACTTAAAAAAAATGTTGTTTCGCAATATGCGAATAAAATTGACTGATTGTACAATGATTGTATTCTCCTGACACGTCTCATCTTCCATCCACGAAGCGGAGATGTGATGAGTGACAGCATTGTGAGTTAGCGATCGAAGCGGTATCCTTTTGCATAGCAAAAGATACAAGCGGAGAGCGCGACCGCTGTGATGCTGTAAAGATCATTTCGAAAAAGAATTGCCATAATATTATAAATAATTAAAGCATAGGTGAGCGGAAACGCCCGGATAGACAGGATACTATTTCTACAATGCAAGATATTGTGAAGCGGAAATAGGACGGTTTATTACAGCGGATAATATTATTCCGGAAGAATATAGTACCCAGAGTTGGAATAGGTTCAGTTATTGTTACGGCAATCCGGTTAAGTATAAAGACCCAACTGGGCATGACCCAGCTGATGAGATTATCAAGTTTCTCGTTGAATTCAAGGGAGTTCTTGAAGATGCAGCAGAAAGTCAATTAAGTGTAGCAAAAGAACGTGGATCAAATGGAGATATTGTTGGCGCTTCATACTGGGCATTTTGCGGAGCAGCAAACGGAGCAGCGTCATTCTTTCTGCCTGAAGATAGAAGTGATATAGATGTAGCTGTTCTGACGTTTGGGATAGCGCAACCAGCTGTTGTTAAAACAGCAAAAAAAGGCGTAAAGACCGCAGAGAAAGCATTAGATCAAATTTTAAAGAGCAAGGCAACCAAAAAGGGCGTCAAAAATTTTCAGCAATATGCTGATGATATATATAAAAAAGCGATGAAGATTGCAAAGGATACGGAAAATTTTAAAACACCAAAAAACAAGGGGGTTGTTTATTCTGGAAAAGATGGAGAAAATCAAATTAAGGCATTGAAGTATGCATTGTATCATGATTTAGTGCCTATTGATTTTACAAAAGGTGGTAGGAAATTTGAAAAGTTTGGCGACTTGTATAAAATTGTTGGTAGAGATAGGGCAAATGAATTATGGAGTACTGCTTCAAAAAATTATGCTTCAGGATTATCCGGCACCGTAAATAAATTTATAAGAGGACATGATCCATCTCGTGTATATGGAAAAACAGAAGCACCTATTATCGAAAAATTGAAGCAATTGGGTGTTGTTACAGATTATGTGTATCATAAGTGAGGAAGGATGAAAAAAAGCAATAGCGAAGAATTCGAAAGAATACTAATGGGGCAAGTAAAACATAAATCTGGTTACATGGTCGCAATGGGGCGTTCAGCTATTGAGTATGAAGAAGATAATAAATTATTAAAAATACCTTGTGAAGTAATATTAACACCCAGCGGATTTGACTTGAATACGAAAAGTATAAAAAAGTGGACAGAACCGGAAGAAATTCCTATTTCAGAGAAAGAACGGATACGAATAGTTAAAAATGTTATTAAAGCATTAAAATATATGGATTCATATGTTGAAACAAATGAATCAAATCAGAAATCTACAAAACCTGTAAAAGCAAAAAAAGGTAAAAAAAAGTAATTCTTCAAGAATCAATTGTACAATGATTGTATTCTCCTGACACATCTCCTCTTTCATCCGCGAAGCGGAGATGTGATGAGTGACAGCATCGACGACTGAAATCAAAAATCTCCATCGCGCGCCAGCGCGAGGTGGGATGAATGACGAGAGCCGGGTTAATTGATTAGAACTGAGAATAATTAAGAAGAGAGAATTGTGTGAGCCCTCACCCCGCTGCCGCGTGCCCTCTCCCATGAGGAAACGCAAACTTTTGAAGCATTACAATACTTTTTACGGGAGAGGGCTTTCTATCAATAAATTCATAGGTTTTGAACAAGATAATTGAATAGCTTTGCGCGTTAGGGATTGCGCGGAAAGGCGGAACGCCTTGAAGCAAAAGCCCGACCCGGCATGGATAGAAAATATTTATTAGAAGTTAAATAAAATACATCTTTAGAATAAAGTCAATCAAGGGTAAGGGTAACGCCCATAACCCGCCGCATGGGCGGAGAGAAGTTCGAAACAGAATACGAATACGATCTTCTCGGAAGAACGAAAAAAATAAAATATCCGAATGATCCGAGAAGCGGCGAAAGAGTTTCCGCCGAATATGAATACGGTCCGTTCGGAGCGGAAAGCGTGAGACTGAAGCAGGGCTTCAGATCGAAGAGCGTAATTGACAGCATTGAATATAACGAGAACGGGCAGATAGAAAGAATCGTCAGAGGAAACCGAACCGAGACGAAGTATGAATACGACGGCAGAAACCGCCTCAAAAAACTCTACGCATATAACACAGCGAACGGAGAAGAACTGCAGAATGTCAGCTACACTTTTGACGACGACGATAACATAACAAGAAAGGCTGACGAAATCGGCTACGGAAACGGAAAGAGAACTGTCGTCAGCGAATACAGGTATGACGGACTGAACCGCCTTGTAGAAGGAAAGGGCAGATACGAACTCGGCGAAACCGGCGAGCACTGGAACGCGTACACCGAAAAATACAGCTATTCCGACGACGGAAATCTTTTAAGCAAAAGCCTTTACGGCAAAAACGGTACACTCGACGAAAGACTCGAATACGAATACGCAAACCACGCGGTAACCGATATACATTCGTCGAAGTACGGAAATAAATCCGCGATGAGATATTCTCCGTGCGGAAACATGACGTACAACAGCAACGCGGCAAAGAAAACCGAAAAGCGCATGTATTACAATACCGACAACCGCATAGTGAAAGTGACGGATAAGGAAAACATAACTATCGGCGAATACGACTACGACGACACTGGATTCCGCGTTAGAAAGCAGTCGAGATATATGAAGGACGGAGTAGAAAAGAGCAAGGAGACGATAACTCCGAGCATGTATTTCAGCTATGAAAAAGAGCTTGAAATTTCTACGGATAAGGAGCTGGATAAGACATATGCCGTGAGCCATATATATCTTAACGGCGTGCGCATAGCGGCCGCGATGCCGAACGGCGAATGCAGATATTTTCTGACTGATCAGGTGGATTCAGTCAATGTTGTGCTGAATGACAAAGGCGACGCGGTAACGAGAACCGAGTACAAGCCATATGGCGACACATGGGTACAGGAAGGTGACAAAAGCAACAGACCTAAATTCAACTCGCAGGAACTGGATGTAGAGACGGGATACTATTTCTATAACGCAAGATATTATGAAGCGGAAATTGGGAGATTTATTACAGCGGATAATGTAATCGACGGAGAGTACAGCACGCAGGGATGGAATAGATTCGCGTATGTGAAAAATAATCCGGTGAGGTATAAAGATCCGACGGGACATGAATATTCCGGAAATACATATGATTATTCTATGGTGATAAATCAATCAATAGAAAGTCAAAAGCAAATAAACCTAGATGAAGCAATAGCAAAAATGGGAGTTGAGAAAGTGTTATTGGAAAAAAATACGAATCCAAGAAAGGGTGATAAATTAACGTCTAAAAAAGCTGTTGTGATCCACTGGACAGATAGTGATCCGGCTCAAAAACCAATACAAACACGTGGATATTGGGAAGAACATGATATGCATGCAAGTGCACATTTTGTTGTAGGGAAAGATGGAAAAGCAATACAAACTATTCCAACAGATGAAATGGCAAAACATGTAGGCGCTTACTCTTCAGGAAACTATCCGGTAGGTGTAGGTTATTATTATTCGAATTTAAAGTCAGAGGTTTTTGGAGCATCTAATCCAAATTATTCAACTATAGGAATTGAGGTTATTGCAGAAAATCGAAATACTGGTAAATTTTCGAATGAATCAGAAACAACAACATCAAAAATGGCTGCAACAATCATTTATAATATGAAAATGGCAAGTGGAGATAATATTGAAGATCAGAAAAACAGTATAAAGAACGGAAATATTTTATTAAGACATGGAGATATAACAGATAAAAAATGTCCAAAAGGTTATATGAACGATGAGGATGCATGGGAAGCATTTAAGGATAAAGTTGTAACAGAATATGAAAACATATACAATGATAAAAATAAAAAGGAGTGATCTATGAAGTCATTAATAATACTAATAATGATAATTCTTTTTTCCTTTAGTATCAATTCAGCTGAACCAAGTTCTATTAAATTAAATAAGATGGGTTATGAAAAATATAAAAATAGGGATTATGAAGGGGCATTAATATTATTTGAAGATTCAATTAAGTCTGATCCGGATTATGCACTTCCTTATTATAATGCTGCATGTACAATCGGCCTCATTCTAAAATATCTTAGTGTGGGTTATCCGGAAGAGATAGAAGTAAAAGAAAAGGGATTAGGATATCTTTCAAAGGCAATAAAATTAAATCCGGAATTTGTTGAAAATGCTAAAAAAGATAATGATTTTGAGAAATATAGAAATGAAATTGAATATTATAATATCTTAAGATATAATTCAAGTAATATGGAAGAATTAAAAGAAGTTTTGCTTAATGTTCGGATATGGGAAGTATCTGAAGATAATGATCAGTCTTATGACAAAAATTATACTATTGTACGATTTGGAAAAGGTGATAATGTATTTATTCCTAATTATTTTTTTGAAACGAAATATGATATTAGTGCGATAACAAAAGGAAAATATGTTCTTATTAAAGAGAAAGATTATATAACCGTTAAAATAACTATGGAAAAAGAAAAGAATGGTTCAAAAATTCTACATGGTAAATTCAATGAGAAGTTTCATCTTATTATTAATAATTTTTCTACAAAAGAACCTCAAACAGTATTTTATCCTAGAAGCATTTACATGAGGTTTCAAATATGAATTGTCTGCACAATGATTGTATTCACTTGATACATCTCCACTTCTATCCGCGAAGCGGAGATGCGATGAATGACAGCATCGAAGACTGAAATCAAAAATCTTCATCGCGCGCCAGCGCGAGATGAGATGAGTGACGAGCATTGTGCGTTAGCGATCGAAGCGGTATCCTTTTGCGAAGCAAAAGATACAAGCGGAGAGCGCGGCCGCTGTGAAGCTGTAAAAATCATTTCGAAAAAGAATTGCCATAATCTTATAAATAATTAAAGCATAGGTGAGCGGTAACGCCCGGATAAACGGGATACTATTTCTATAACGCAAGATATTATGAAGCGGAAATAGGACGGTTTATTACAGCGGATAATATTATTCCGGAAGAATATAGTACCCAGAGTTGGAATAGGTATTCATATGTTAGAAATAATCCGATTAAGTACAAGGATCCGACTGGGCATGTTGAATCAGCAGAGTATTATACGACGGCTTTACGACAAACAAGGGAAAGCCAAGAGCAAAGAAACCTCGAAGAATTTAAAAATAGACCTTATGTTGAGGATTGCAAAAGTTTACCGGCTAACGCGAAAGGATTGTATAACATAAAAGGCGGAAAAGTTATAGCAATGGATTATATGTATCAGGGTGATAACAAAACAAATGATCAAGGGAAGTATTGGAAAAATACATGCAGTGTAACTGGTGAAGCAATGCTCTTTAAATATATGGGAATTACTCAAAAGAATCCTGATAAACTTTATCCTGATGAGCTTTATGATGAATTAAAAAATAAAGGAAGAGGAGGGCCAAAATTAACAAATAATATTCCAGGGAACACAGATGAACTGTTAAAGGAATACGGGTATGGAGATAAATATCAGAAAAATTTTAAAAATGAGAATTATAATACATGGAAGAAAATGATAAAGGATAAAATTGATGAAGGTAAACCTGTCATCGCTGGAGGTTATACTACTGCTTCAGGGCATATAATGGATATAGTAGGATATGATGAAAAGGGTTTTATTTTACATGACCCTGCAGGAGATAGAAAGGTTGGCTATTTTAAAGAATATGAAAATGGTAAAAAAAATGAAGATGGTAAGTATGTTCATTATACATATGAACAATGTAAACAATGGGAAATTGGTTATGGTAGAGGATGGACTGGTACAATAGAAAGGAGGTAAAATGCATGAAAAAATATATTCTAATGCTAATTGTTTTTGGATTTCTTTCGGCAGAGGATTCAACTGATTATTCGTCAATCTTTTTTAAAATTAGTCAAAAATCGGAACGCCCAGCGAGTTCTTTTCTAGTAGATAATAAATATGAAAAAAACAGATATTCATCTGATAAAACAATTGATGGTAAAGATAATACAGCCTGGGTTGTTAGTACTGATAGTGGTGGTATCGGTGAATATATTTGTTTTTGGATAAATATTGAGAATGAGAGCGGATTTGATTTTCCCAAGAAATCTGTTCTCAAAATAAAAAACGGATTATTTACAAATAAGAGTTTGTATTATGCAAATAATAGATTAAAATCAGCTAAGTTGGAAATATATGAATGTGATGTGTTATATGGTCAGGATGCTACTCGCTTGAGAAATAAGCCTGTTTTAAATATGACTATGAAATTAGATTTTGAAGATGAGATGGTCGAACAGCAATTTGATATTATTATAGAGAAACCGAAACCGCAAGTAAAAGCAGAATCTTATCAGTTTTTTTACTTCGGTAAACTTATAATAACTGATATCTACAAGGGCAGTAAGTACAATGATACTTGTATTTCTGAAATTGAAACAGAGTGTTTTGAATAATGTTATTAGCGGTACGGGTGCGTCTCGTGCCGCTAATACTTGACACACCTTCACTTCCAACCGCGAAGCGGAGATGAGATGAATGACAGCATTGATGCCTGAAATCAAAAGCTTCCATCGCGCGCCAGCGCGAGGTGAGATGTGTGAAAAAAACCATGTTTATCGAATAGAACTGAGAATAATGAAGAAGAGAGAGTTGCGTGTATGCTGAGCGAAGTGTTGTTTTTAATAATATTCATTTCTACGAAAAAGAAATTAAAGGTGGTAAAGAAAAGGTACAAATGGTTCATGTAGATATGTTTGACGTTACCAATAGTATAGACGATTTTGGTAGACATATGCGCTTTGATTACAAAAGGATGCATGGTTCGCCCGTGTTGAATAAGTGAGGGGAGTTATGTATTATAGAATATTTATTATTAGTCTTATGATAATTCTAAATAATGCTCATTGTATTAATAAAAACAAGGATTTCGTTTTGTACTCAGATTCAAGACAGAGTTATTCGTTTTATTATGAAACAGGTATTGATCTTTCAATTGATGTCGGTTATTTTTACCAAGATGCTAAAACGTATCTCGAAGATGAGATTAGATGGAAAGATAAGTACTTAACAACATTTGATTTTATAAAAATCACAAAGGCAACTAGTAGTATAAAGATATTATACTTTGATATTAATATAATCGCAAATAACAGCAGTATAAAATATGAATTTCTTGATGTTGTAACTAGTGGATATGCTGGTCGAATTAAACCATTTCACTCTTTTAATGAGTTAACGGATTATGAATTAACAGGTAAATTTGAAAATAAAATTGTTGTAGTATATCCTAAAATGAATTATGGGAGCAGTGTTGAATTAGCTTTTGAACTTCATGTTTTATACAACGGAAAGAAGCATATTATAAAGGATACAGTGCATCTTAAAAAAAATGTTGTTTCGCAATATGCGAATAAAATTGACTGATTGTATAATAATGGTTTTCACCTGACACATCTTCACTTCCGTCCGCAAAGCGAAGATGAGATGAATGACGTTTTATAACAGCAATTATATAATTTCGTAAAAATGCATATGATTAACAGATGGAGGTAAATCAAATAATAGATAATAAACAACAACGAAAGAAGAGTAAAAATGCTGTATCATCAGGAATGATTTATTCGAAAAAATTCAATGAGAAGGCGGCAAAAGCTAAACAGAAAACCATTGATAAAATTATATGTAGTTCTGAAAAAAGAGAAGCAGAAACGAGATATCCGGAATGGGCATATACTCCTAAACTGGAAAAACTATTTAATAAACTGATTGAGTCAAACGATTATGATCTTCTTGATCAGATAGGTGATGCTTATATTGCAGCAGTCTATGGCGTTGGAGAGATTCAGGATAATAGAACTGACGGATTATATTGTGATAAAAAGAGATATGGACATAACAGAATATATCAGTTGCCTAGGGGGATTGCTCCAAAAAACGGTAAAAAAGTTTGGGCGAATAATGAGTATATTAAAAACAGCATGGAGCGGCCAGCGTTTCTGCAGCCAAAAGAATATATTGATAATATTCATTTTGATGCTGATGATGATAAAATGATGATTCATTGGGATCCGAATAATCCTATGGGAACACATGAAGAGAAGAAAAGGCATTTTAATTATGATTATCTGCGCAAGCAGACAACTGCTCCCAAAAAAGGAATCTTTAATGTAATTGCGTATAAATTCTTGAACTATTGGCTGAGGGATGATAGATGATTGAAATACTGTGCAATGTGTGTACAATGATGGTATTCACCTGACACATTTCCTATTTCATCCGCGAAGCGGAGATGAGAAAATAATTTTGGAGAAAAAATGACGCCTCCCGAAGAGAGTGTCAGATCTTTTGTGTAAACAGCCATTAATCACAACGGAACTCTCTCTCCAAAATATACCGCAAACTGATTCATTGCAGCTCCCCAATCTCGTATCGGCATCGTCCATTTTTTCTCAACCTTCGTCAATGCTAAATACAAAACTTTAAAGATTGCTTCGTCTGTCGGGAAAGCAGATCTTTTCTGGGTAACTTTTCTCAAACTTGAATTCAGAGACTCAATCGCATTAGTCGTATAAATCGCTTTTCGAATATCCATGGGATAAGCAAAAAATTCATTCAGATTTTCCCAGTTGGATTTCCATGATTTTGAAATCATCGGATACTTATGATCCCACTTTTCAGCAAATTCATCAAGCGCATCCAGCCCGGATTTTTCAGATGGCGCAGTATATATTTTTTTAAGATCAAAACAGATTGTTTTTTGCTCTTTCCATGACACATATTTCGTTGAGTTCCGTATCATGTGAACAATGCACAACTGAATTCGTGTCTGAGGAAAAATGGCATTTACAGCATCCGGGAAACCTTTGAGACCATCCATGCAGGCGATAAAAATATCTTCGACACCGCGATTTTTGATTTCTGTAACAACTTGAAGCCAGAATTTTGCTCCTTCGTTTTCAGAGATCCAAAGCCCCAAAACTTCCTTTTTCCCTTGTAAATTGATGCCTATTGCGGTTTAAACCGATTTGTTTGCGACTTTACCGTCCGTGCGCCCCTTTATAACTATTGCATCCAGATATACAATCGGATAAACAGGATCAAGCGGACGAGATTGCCACTCAATTACTTCTTTCATTATTTCGTTAGTTACGTTACTGATAAGATCTGGTGAAACTTCAACACCGTAGATTTCTTCAAGATGCCCTTGAATATCTCTGGTTGTCATTCCACGTGCGTACATCGAAATGATTTTGTCATCAAACATATCAAACCGTTTCTGATGCTTTTTTATTATTTGTGGATTAAATTCTCCGTTACGGTCACGGGGAATTTCTATTTCAATTTCCCCGTTGCTTGTAATGACTTTTTTAGAGCTTTTTCCGTTCCGGTAATTTCCGGTTGAAACTGAATTTTTTTCATATCCGAGATGATCCGTCATCTCTGCATTCATTGCTGTCTCAACGATCTTCTTTGTCAGTTGTTGGATCAAACCGTTTTGTCCAGTAATCTGCTCCGGTGTGAGTTTTTTAAAATCAACATCCTTGAGCAATTCTTTGATAATTTCTTCATTGTTCATTGCCATAAACTTCCTCATTTTATTGAATATTTTTATGGCTATTTACACAAATCTTTTTACACTCTCCTCCCGAACATTTATTTATCGGTTTTTCTATTGGAAATATTTTTTATTCCCTACAGACTTTTTTTAAGAAAAAATATCTGCCGTATTTATTTATAATTTTCATGTCCGGAATATTCGAAATTATTCCGGATGCCGATTCTTTTTTCGGAAATTATATTTCAACTGATGTTTATACCGGGCATAGGGGAATAACTCATTCAGTTTTATTTGTGTTTGCATTGTCGGCTGTGATATCATTTCTCGCAGTTGTTTTAGTATTTTTAAAAAATTTGTTTCATAAAAGAGAAATATCAAATCTTCATTTATTTGTTTTGTTCATATTTTCACTGATATTTTCATCGGGTTTATCTCATTTAATCGCCGATCTGCCTCAGCCTCCGGGCGTGTGGAAAGGTATTCCTCTGTTTTATCCGCATACATCAGGTGAATCATTTTCAAGAATCGGCGGATGGTCAAAGATCGGATGGTATGATTATAAAATTTTCTGGACTCTGTTTTATTCCGTATCAGTTTCATTATTGCTGATAACAGCAGTTTTCATTTTGAAAAAGATATCATTTAAAAAATCCGCAAAACTAATATCAGTGCTTATAATAATTTTCAACATCTCCCTATTCATTTGGATCGGCCGTTATATCGGCAATTCCGAGTATGTTGGCGCTAAACAATGGGATCAAGAGCAAAGTGAATACTTGAAAAATTCGAATAGAATTATCAGCTGGTTAACAATTAAAGGTAAAGATTGTTTTCTGAAAATATTCAGAATTATTAAGTGATAAAATATTGTAAATCTGTTGTTCATTTATTTCTAGGTAAAGTATACTTTTGAAATAAATGAATAGAGTTGAGTTGATTGCAAGTTGAGATATCTTGAGGAAGAAATAATTACACGTAAAAGTGCGCTAAGCACTTCAGAAAGAGACGAATGGGAGAAACAAAAACAGAATTTGCCGAAGGCAAATTTATCTCTGATCGGAGCGCAGGGTTCTGTCTGAGCCGAATCCGCTGAAAGCGGTTCGGCGAGTTCTGCGCGACAAAGAGCGTGAGGGGGTTGCAAAGGGGCGAGAGTCGGCGACTGAGACTTTCGCCCCTTTGATCTTTTGCATGAGACCATGCAGAAAAAGAATTCATAAGGCGAAGCCTTATGTTGTACTCCGACACTCGGAAACAATAATTATTAAAATATTTAGTAGATAAATAAATAGAAATTGATAATTAAAATACGACAGAAATTTTATGAAATGATTGATTTGTTTCATCAATTAAAAATTTTCATTTAAGACTCCGTCCAGAAATTAAATGTATTGCCAGAAATGAGCTATAATTACGTATGGTCACAAACTGCAAGTCAGTTAATCTATTATTCAGGAGAAAAAAATGGAACTCAATGAGCTTCTTCAGAAAATCAAACTCCCCGCACATGCGGCTGATCTTCTGAAGGGATGCAAGAAGGTAATTATTGCGGATAATCTTAACGATCTAAGCAAACTTTCACTTAAAGATGAAAAAAACGGCACACAGACTGTGTCATATAATATTCCAGGCAAGGGCGAAGTTGCCGAAGCCGTTGTCAGCCGCGTCAAGAACGGTATTGCTGTAAACTACATCGAGCCTTATATGAGAAGACGCGATCCGAACAGCATGCTTATCGGCGATTCTCTTCCGACAGACAAGATGACTTATGAAAAAAAATTCGGCAAAAGCTTTGACGGTCTCAAAAAAGAAACTTATGAATGGATGAAAGAACAGGAGCTCGCTGTATTTCTTTTCAAAGCGGGTCAGATTGATATTGATATTTACGGTATCGCGATCGCTCCGGCTAACGCGGGCTTTTTCTGTCTGGGGCTCGGAATTCTTCAGGGGATAGTTGAAACTTCTTCAGTGCCTGATGGGACTGAGCCTAAATGCATTCTTTTTACGGCTCCTCCTTTCAGACATCTCTATTTCGAAGGCAAACAGATTGTCGTTCACGAAAGATCTGAAAATCTGCATGAAATTTACAGCTACAATCTCTATCCGGGGCCGAGCGCGAAGAAAGGTGTTTATTCAGCGCTGATTGATTTCGGCGAAAAAGAAGGGTGGATTACCGCTCACGCTTCAGTGGTTCAGGTTGTAACTCCTTACGGCAACAAGATCAACTTCATGCATGAAGGAGCCAGCGGCGGCGGAAAGAGCGAAATGCACGAGCATATTCACAGGGGACATGACGGACGTATTCTTCTCGGAAAGAACGTAGTATCAGGCGATTCCATGTATCTTACGCTTCCGCGCGGCTGTGATCTCAGACCAGTTGCTGATGATATGGCAGTTTGTCATCCTTCGCTTCAGAAAACAGAAGGACAGCTTGGAGTTTACGACGGTGAAGCAGGCTGGTTTATCCGTGTAGATCACATCAAAAATTACGGAACTGACCCTGATATTGAGTCGCTTTCAATTCATCCTCAGGAGCCTCTTCTTTTCCTTAATATCGATGCGTCTCCAAACAGCACGGCGCTTCTCTGGGAACATACCGAGGATGCTCCGGGCAAACCATGCCCAAATCCGAGATTCATCGTTCCAAGAAGAAATGTACCTAATGTAATAAACAAGCCGGTATCGGTTCATGTCAGAAGTTTCGGTGTGCGCAATCCGCCTAACACAAAAGAAAATCCGAGCTATGGAATCATGGGCTTGTTTCACATTCTTCCGCCGGCTCTTGCGTGGCTCTGGAGACTTGTTTCTCCGAGAGGATTCGCTAATCCAAGCATCATGGATTCTGAAGGCATGAGCTCCGAAGGAGTCGGTTCGTACTGGCCGTTTGCTACCGGCAAACGCGTTAAGCAGGCAAATCTTCTTCTTGAACAGATAGTTTCATGCACAAAGGTCAGCTATGTGCTATGCCCTAATCAGCACGTCGGTTCATGGAAAGTAAGCTTTAATCCGCAGTGGATTATGAGGGAATATCTTGCGCGCCGCGGCGGAGTGAAATTCATGAGAGAAGAGCTCAGCGAATCAAGATGTCCGCTTCTCGGTTATTCTTTGAACAGGCTGATGATTGAAAATCAGGAGATAAAAAAATCTCTTCTAAAAGTTGAAAACCAGCCGGAAATCGGTCTTGAAACATATGATGCAGGAGCAAAACAGCTTACTGATTTCTTCGCAAAAGAGCTTTCACTCTACAAAGACAGTCCGGATCTTCTTCCGCTCGGCAAAAAGATTATTGAACTTTGTCTGAAAGGCGCACGCCTTGAAGAGTACGAAAAACTTATAGAAGCAGAATCAATCTTTATCGACGAATAGTATGAAAATCCTCTCTCCCAGCCTCTCTCCTTTAATAAAGGAGAGAGGGGAAAGAAGGAATTTTACTCATGACAAATAATCTCATCCTCAAGTTTTCTTTTTATTTTCTCTTTACATACTGCAATTGAACTGTCATAGTCTTCTTCACTGTATGCGGAGGATTTTCTATGGCGGCTTTTGATAAAATTTCATCGGGTTTCAATGGTCTCGATAAAACACTGGATTGGATACGCCTCGGAGATAATGTAGTCTGGCAGGTAACATCTGTAGCCGAATACAGAGCTCTCGCTCGCCGCTTTGCCCGCAAAGCCGTAGAAGAAAAACGCAAACTGATTTATATACGTTTCGCGCCTCATGAACCTGTCATTGAAGATGAAAACGGCGTAATAGTTCACCGGCTCGATCCCTCAGCGGGATTTGAAGCATTTACAGTGGCTCTCCACCGCATCATTGCTAATTCTGGCTGTGAAGCTCTTTATATTTTTGATTCTCTTTCAGAACTTCAGACTGCATGGGCAGCCGACTTAATGATGGGGAATTTTTTTGTCGTTACATGCCCATATCTTTTTGAGCTTGATACAGTAGCCTGGTTCTGCATTCTTCGCGGCAGGCACAGCTTTGACACAATCGCCCGTATCCGCGATACTACACAACTTTTGATAGATGTTCTTCCTGATGATAATTGTCTTTATATTCATCCTATAAAGGTATGGAAACGCTATTCTTCTGTTATGTTTTTTCCGCACAGGCTTTGCGTTAATGACCCGGATTCAATAGAACCGTTAACAGACGGAGTTTCCGTCAGCCGTTTTTACAGAATCGCAGGTATAGAATCGGGTAATCCTGAAGAGCAGAGTCTTGACAGTTGGGAACGCTTCTTTATAGCCGCTCGCGAAAGAGCAAAAGAGAATCCAGAAGAAGCTGAACTGCAAGGATCTGCAGTTTTTGAATCACTGATACGGACGATTGCTGAACGCATGGTCGGTACAGAAGAACGCATACTTGATCTCACAACTCGAAATTGTTCTCTTGATGATCTTCTTGAGATAAAAGACAGAATGATCGGTTCCGGAAAAATCGGCGGAAAGTCGGCAGGAATGATTGTATCACGTAAAATCGTCGGAAGGACGATTCCTGAAACAGCCGGGCATATTGAGCCTCATGATTCAGCCTATGTCGGTTCGGATGTTTTTTATACATATTTGGTTCACAATCAATTATGGAAAAGCCGCATCGTTCAGCGGACGGAAGAAGGATATTTCAGCGAGGCTGAAAAACTCAAAGAGGCTCTTCTTAAAGGAATTTTCCCCAAACATATAAAGGAACAGTTTATACGCCTTCTAGAATATTTTGGTCAGCATCCTGTAATAGTCCGCTCGAGCAGTCTTCTTGAAGACAGTTTCGGACATGCCTTTGCAGGAAAATACGAATCTGTTTTCTGTACTAATACAGGTTCACCTGAAGAACGCCTCGAAGCTTTTCTTCAGGCTGTACGGATTGTCTATGCGAGTACTATGGACGCATCCGCATTGGCATACCGCAAACAACGCGGACTCGACAATCTTGATGAACAGATGGCGATACTTGTTCAGCGCGTTTCAGGATCTCTTTTTGATAAGTTCTTTATGCCGCTTGCTGCAGGTGTCGGATATTCTTATAATGCATGGCGTTGGGATGCTTCAATTGATCCATCAGCCGGGATGCTTCGTCTTGTTGCTGGTCTCGGCACGCGGGCAGTTGACAGAACGGGCAGTGATTATCCGCGCATTGTAAGTCTTTCAAATCCCGATAGCGATCCTTCGGGTGGAAAGGACAGAGCTCGATACAGCCAGCATTCTATTGACTGCCTTGATCTTGAAAAGAGAGACATCGTTACCATGCCGCTTGATTCTATTCTTCCTCAGCTTCCGTTATGGATACATTCTTTTATAGTTGAACATGATTACGAAACCGAGCGCCGGTTAACCGACATGAATTCTTATAGGCCAGTTTTTATTGGAAGCTGTTCCGGGCTTATAGAAGACCGTCTGCTTCTTCAGGATCTCAAACTCATTCTTCAATCTCTTCAAAGCGAATATAAAAATCCAGTTGATATCGAATTTACAGTTAATAAGGCGCCAGGCGGAGATTATCTGATAAATCTTTTGCAGTGCAGACCGCTTCAGACTGCAGGAAGCAAAAAACCGGTTGAAGGATTTAAAATTGATGAGAATGCTCTAAAACATTCAGATAAAGATAAAATATTTATATCACTTCACCGCAATACAATGGGACCTCAGTTTAAATGCAGACTTGATGCTGTTATAATCGTTGATCCATTGAGTTATTATAATCTTCCGTATAAGGATAAGCCCGGCGTCGCGAGGATGATCGGTTATTTAAACAGCCTGTACCGTGAACAGAATAAAAGTGTTATGCTGCTTGCACCGGGAAGAATAGGGACTTCTTCGCCCGAACTCGGTGTTCCGGTAAGTTTTGCCGAGATCAGCAATATGAGCATGATCTTCGAATTAGCGTGCTCGGAGGCGGGATATAATCCCGAACTTTCTTTTGGAAGTCATTTTTTTCAGGATCTAGTTGAAGCCGATATATATTACGGAGCGATACCCGAGAAATCTGATGAAGATTTCTACAATACCGGAATATTTTCTGAAAATGATAAAATTGAGCTCAGCAGTGTAGGATTGAACACTTACGAAGGTAATCCTCTTTCATTTTATAAATCTGATAATCTTTATTTCAGTTCAAACATTCTTGAAGGCAGTTGTATATGTGTGAAGTTAAAATAAAATCTTATCCTAGTGTCGGGATATCACACAAGGCTTCGCCTTATGAATCTTTTTTTATGCATGGATCATGCATAAATATTAAAAGGGTAAGGGCTTCATCCTCGGCGGCTTTCAACATCGTGTTGCCGCCTCCAGTCGGACACGAAGTCCGACAAAGAATCGCTTCTCATCGTCATGAATGACGAAATTGAAGCGATTAAAGCGTGCTCATCGTGAGCACACGACCAGCCATTTCCTGATCTTCAGGATGACGCAAACAACGCGAACACGATATAGTCTGCGCTTATTTGGTATCTGCCTTCGGCAGATGTTTTGCATTTTTTTCTATTCATTAATAATTTTTGCAAGCACACGATCAACTCTTTAAAAATCATCTTGCAGATATATATTATTTTCGCTCGCATAATTCTTAATTATATTTACTTTATTCATAATAACTTCATCAATGGAATCAGAAATATGTGGAGGAATAGAAAGATAAATTGAGATATTTGCTGGTTTATATTTTTTTAAAGAATTGTCAAGTAAAGAGATAACAGTATCTGTTCCGCAAATGCTATTATCAATTATAATATTGGCTTTGATGTCAAAAATCATTTTGACATCAAAATATTCCAAGTTATCTTCGGGAAAAAGGTTATCCTGAAAAGGTCTAAGAAGAATATTCATTCTAAATGATTCAATAGAAACTTCTTTCATTTTAATCCATTTACCATAAGGGATACCTTCAGGAGCAATATATCTTGAAGAAAAAACTGATACTATAATATTTTTATTTGTCTTAAAATATATCTTTTGATCTTCATTTAATGTCAATTTTCTTGTCGTTGATACTTGTTGCAATTGCTCATCCGTCAGCTTAAAAGTATAAGTACCATTAGAAGAGTGGACAACAGGATCTTTAGATAGAATAGGACTTAAAATCAAAAACAATAAGAAAAGAAAAAAATATCTCATATTATCCTCAGTAGCATTTATTTAATAATGAATTAATCACGATAACATTAAAAGAAAATATTTCTGTTAAATATATTCTTTTAATGTTATTCTTGTCAAAGAATTAATGTTCACATAAGATATTAGGATAAAGGGAATAATTACTGCTTATTCTTATTCATTAACAATGATTGACTTTTCATTAAGTATTATTCTACTTATATATTAGGAGTCAGATTTATGGCAATTTTACAAGTTAGAGACTTTGATGACGGGCTATATTCTTCGCTGAAATCTATGGCGAAAAGTGAAAACAGGTCAATCAGTCAGGAAGTCATTTCTATAATTGAAAAATATCTCTCAAATCCGCATGTTTTTTTCTAGTAATCCTACGCGTGAATTTATTTCGCTTTCGGATTCATGGGATGACAATAGAAATGCAGATGAAATAATAGCTTCAATCAAAAATTCAAGAAAATCGTCAAGAAGGTTCAATTCAAAAAATGTCGTTTTTGATTGATGCAGAATAACTTTACTTGAGTTCATAATTGATCAGAATGTTTCTATGAAAGAATGATTTTTCTTTGCAATTGCAATGAATAACTCAAATTATTATTCAAGTAATGAAAATATAGTGGCAGTTATTTATGAGTTGCATTATTTCTATTTCTTATCATGTTTAAGCGTTGAAGATGTGTTGCAGCATAAATCTCGAAAATTATTATACTGCTGGCAAAATGGAGAAAATTATTATGAAGGTATTTGTTCGGATTTTTCTATCATTATCTATTTTGTTTCTTTTATTTAACATTCCTTTTTTGTATGTTATGACTTATGATTACTTTATTTCTGTAAGAGCTGATTTTTATGCACCGGATTCTATAAATTTCGATGAATCCGAGCGTGAATTGACAAACGCTTTTCCGACTTATTATGGAGAAGAAATATTATTTGAAGGAGAGAATTATTACTTAACATGGCCTTTTTTCTATAATACATGCGGGCATAGGCATGGAAATGACGAAATTATTGGGAAATATTTGATTGTATTTCGAACTGAATCAGAAACTGATACTTTGATAAAAAAAATTGATATAGATCTTGGTATAGAAGATAAATTTAAAATGTATGTTATGGAAAAAGATGAATTGTTAGAAATTGAAATAACTGATTCCAGGCAATTATTTATTAACAAATCCCGACTTATATATTTTGTTTTTGCAGACTTTGAAAAAAAACTAGACGGCAAAAATGTAAAAATAAATATAGTAATTGAAAAAAATAACCGGACTTATGAAATAACTAAAAATGAAAAGGTGAAGTATTATGAATCGGTTACAAAATATGATTAGTTTAACGTTATTTATAATAACTATCATTTATAATACCCTATTTCTTTTTTTGGGATTACTGACAACTCATGCATATTTAAGTAAATTTTTATTAGCATCTTCTTCGGTGATTATTTTAATTAATATTTTAACTATTATAATGAAAAAATATATGGTCATTTATAAAAAAACATTTATTACTATTTATGTTTTATCTGTTATAAATGTAATAGTAATGAATTTATTTTTCTTTTGGAGTTTTACTGCTTATTATAATGAAACATATCAATATTATATTTTGGGAATATTTGTAGATTATCTTACGCCTGGATATTTTCTTCTATTTATCATGTTGTTTCTATTACGTTTTATTTTTAAGATTTATTCAAACAGAAAAATGATCAAAACTGTGTAGAAATTATTGACTCACTTCATCCAATCCTGTAGTTTAATGTATTCTCTATTCTCAAATCAAACCTAATTTTTATTGACAAAATCATGTAAAATTCAAATTTCTATGAGTATAGAATTTTTGAGTTTTCAGTCATTTTTAGAAACATTTACAGGCTTTAGTTTCTAACAATGTAAGGTTTGCTGAATTGTTTCATAAAACCGGCTATAAATAACTTCTAAAATCAGTTTTTTGGTAAATAAACAGGAGAAGACATTGCTAATTATTAAAGAAAAAATAGAGTCTATTATAGTTGAATCAATAAATAAGGCTATTGATGATAAACGCATCGATATTCCGCCCGTTACTAATATAAAAGTCGAATACCCCAAAGATGAAAAATTCGGTGATTATTCAACGCCTTTTGCGCTCGAATCGGCAAAACAGCTTAAAAAAAACCCAATGGAAATAGCTTCAGTTATTTCAGAATATGTTTCAAAAAATGAATTTTTCGAAAAAGTCGATGTTGTAAGACCGGGTTTTCTTAATCTGTATATTTCTAAAAAAGTTCTTAATGAAGTTGCCGCTGAAATAATTTCTCTTTCTGATTCTTTCGGTATAATCAAAAAGAATAATCCGGAACGAGTTAATATAGAGTTTGTTTCTGCTAATCCGACCGGTCCATTGAATATCGTTTCTGCTCGTGCGGCGGCGGTAGGTGATACTCTCGCAAATCTTATTACTGCAGCTGGTGATATTGTTGACCGCGAATTTTACATCAATGATTACGGAAATCAGGTAAGACTTCTCGGTGAATCCGTCCTGTCGCGATACCGTACATTAAACGGAATAGATAACGAGTTTCCTGAAGAAGGATACAGGGGAGATTACATAAAAGACATCGCATCTTTTATAAATGATAAATTCAAGTCTGAGGCTGATTCTATTTCTGACCATGCAGAACTTGTCGATTTTTTTGCAAAAAAAGCTATCGAATACAATGTTTCCGGACAGAAAGAGGTCATGAGCCGCTTTAAGGTCAATTATAAACAGTGGTTCAGTGAAAGAACTCTTCATGAAGACGGTTCTGTAGAAAATACCTTCTCCGATTTGAAGGATCATGGTGTTCTTTATGAAGAAGAAGGCAAAACTTTCTTTAAATCAACCAACTTCGGCGATGATAAAGACCGCGTTGTAATGAGGGAAGACGGCAGACCGACATATCTTCTTGCCGATATCGCATATCACAGAAATAAGTTTAAAAGAGGCTATTCTAAAGTCATCGACATTTGGGGCCCTGATCATCACGGATATATAGCGCGTCTATCAGGCGCTGTCAGGGCTCTTGGATATCAGGAATCAGCTTTTAAGGTTCTTATCGCTCAGCAGGTAAACCTTATCGCCAATGGTGAATTAGTAAAGATGTCAAAACGTCTTGGCCAGTTCTCAACGATGGCTGATTTGATTGAAGAAATCGGTACAGATGTTGCTCGTTATTTCTTCGTAATGCGTTCAATGGACAGCCATCTGGATTTTGACCTTGTCCTTGCAAAAAAAGAATCATCCGAGAATCCTGTTTTTTATCTTCAGTACGCTCATGCCAGAATTTGTTCGATTTTTAGAGAAGCCGAATCGAGAAACTTTCCTTATATTAAAGGTGTTTCTGATAATACTGTTTTTGATTCACCTGAAACAGTTGCTCTTTTGAAAGCGCTTTCCAAGTATCCTGAAGAAATAAAGGATGCCGCGGCTTCACTAGAACCGCATAGAATAGGTGTTTTTCTTTTGAGACTGGCTCAGCTGTTTCATAGATTTTATGCAGAAAACAGGGTTCTTATCGATGATGAGGCAAAAAGAAATTCATTGCTTACTGTATGCGATTGTGTAAGGATTGTGATCAGAAACGGATTATCTCTGGTTGGTGTTAATGCTCCTGAAAAAATGTAAAATCCGGCTTATTGCAGCATTATTTTGCTTATTTGCCGCCTCATCTGTGCTGAACGCTCAAACAAGTGATGTTTATTTTCAGCAGGGGCTTGAGGCGTACAAAAGCGGAAATTTCGGCTCTGCCGAGCTTCTTTTCCGCAAAGTTGTAGAAAGAAAAGACTCATATCAGGAACGCGGCAATTTTTATCTTGCGGCATGTCTTTACCGACAGGGTAAATATGATGAGGCAATTTTTGAATTTAACCGTTTTCAGCTGTTAAGCCGTAATCAGGAACTTATATCCGAAAGCCGTTTTTATATTGCAGAAAGCTATTATCTAAAAAAAGATTTTATTAAAGCTATTGAAGAATATAAACGTTTCATTTCAATAGGCCAGAAGGCAGATGCAGGAATGCGTTCTCTTGCCTCAGAAAGAATAGGAACTATTTATTATAACAGCGGCCGTTTTGACGAAGCTCTTATCGAATGGAAAAATATTCTTCCGTCGCTTCCAAAAGAAAAAGGTGACAGGATTAAGCTGAAAATAGCGGAAGCTCTGTATCAAAATGGTCAGTATGCAGAAGCACTTGAATATCTTGATACTATATCAACCCAGTCATCCGCAGGTGATATCTCTTTTCAGTCAGAAATAGCTCTTTCACTCGGAATAATCAATACAGAAATAGGTAAGCCTTCCATAGCTTTAAAAAATTTCGCGCGAATTCCGGAAGATCTCTTATCCAAACAGCCTTTTAACAGATCATATTACTATTCTGCAAAAGCATATGCCGGCTTGTCACAGACAGATGAAGCACTTAAATCGCTTAATAAGTATTTTTCATTCGGACCATCCGCCGAAATGCATGATGATGCAGTTTATTTAAACGGTGTTCTTTCAATCAACCGCGATCCCCGTTATGCTCTTGAATCTGTTTATTCCGTTTTCAATAAGACTAAAAATAATAATCTCCGCGTAAAGACTGCAGTTTTTCTTTCAAAATATTATATTGAAAGGGGAAGACATGAAGACGCACTTCCTTTTCTTGAATTTATAGCAAAAAGCAAAGCATCAGAGGAAAAAGAGATCAGCTTTTTTCTAGGTGAGGCATATATTTTTTCAAAGAAATACGACAAGGCGGAAAATCTCTTTCTTTCAATGGCAGAGAAATATAAATATGATAACGACGCCGATAGAATTTTCTTTATGCTGTCTGTTGTATATTTCTGGAAAAAAAATAAATCCGAATTTGATCTATACAACTCGAAGATTACCGAGTTTAATCAATTTTCTCCTTATAAAAAGGAAATACTTTTTTATAAGGGAATTGAAAGGTTCGAAGAAAGCGATTACTCCAAATCTGAAAATTTTCTCCGTGAATACGTTTCGATTGCTGATCCGAAATATCTTTCCGAAGCCAGAAACTATCTTTTCAGAATATATCTTTTTATGAATGATCCCGTTAAGTCAGGCGACATTCTTGATAAAATAATATCCGAAAAATCTGTACCTGCAGGTTTCGAAAGACTTTTAACCCAATATATATTTCGTTTTCCATCTGTCTCCAGAAGGAGTGCCGCGTATAGCGATTATGTTTTAAAAAATTACAAGGGAAGCGAGAGTTTCGCTCAAATAGTGAAATCAAGGGCCGATGATTTTTTCAAGACGTCAAATTTCAGGCGGGCTGAAACTGAATATACTCTTTTTCTTGATGAAATGGGAAATGATTACGATATAGATGTATATGTCGGAAAGGTTTTATCTCTTTATAATCAAAAAAAATATCAGGAAACGATAGACTTTATTTCTCTTCAAAAACTCAAAAGATATGATGAGAAAAAAACAACAGAAATTGTTCGAATACTTGCGCTTTCTTATTATAATATTAGAAATTATGAAAGGGCATATTCTTCCATGTCCGTAATTTCAGATAAACTTTCAAATATCACGGACTTTCAGTTGATTTTTGAACTTGCGCTTATGAATAAAGATATCAATGCGGCGGTAAGACTTTCTAATAATTTTCTAGGAACACCATTGAAGCATGCTGAATCACTATACCGTATTGCACTTTTTTATCAAAGCTATAAAAACGATGCTCTTGCAAAAGAATTTTTTCTAAAACTGATTTCAGATTATTCTGAGAATTCTTTTTCTGATTATGCGAGAATTGAACTTTCAAAATATGATATGAGAAGCGGTTTTTTCAATGTTGCCGAGAGCAGACTGCTTCAGATAAAAGATCCGAAACTATCTGAAGAAAAAGATCTTTTTCTGGCAGAAACTCTGTTTCTAAAAGAATTACCTAATGATGCAGTTAAAATAGCAAAATTATATTCTACAAAAAGAACAAAAAATGAAAACAAAGAAATTGCTGTTTCTGTATTTCAGCGTTCTGCAGAATTTTCTTTTCTTTCCGGAAATTTAAATGATCTTGATATTTTTTCGCGTGCATTAATTAATTTAAAACCTGAAGCCCGCAATGAAATGAATCTTTTTCTAGCAAAGCTTAATTACGAAAAGAATGATTTCAGAAATGCATTTAACTTCATCTCGCGGATTGACTTAAAAGTCAATCCGGATGCTTCTGCATATTTTATTAAAGGCATGATCCTTCTTCATTTCTATAAAAATATAACTGGAGCGATGGCTGTATTTACTGAAATGCAGTCGGTCTTTCCTGAAGACGATTATGAAAGATCAAAAGCAGAATTTGAACTTGCCCGCATTTATTACGAGCGCAATGAAAATCAGAAAGCTCTGGAACTGCTTTCCAGACTCAAGAAATCAGCAAACAAGGAAATTTCAATTTCATCATCAAAGCTTCTGGAATATTATGATTCAGGCAAATAATACTCTTTGTGATGTTTTCCATGACGAATTTTCCCAAAAAAGAAAATGCTATGTTAAATGGAAAGAAACTGCAGTTGAATCCTCTGATGCTGCACTTGTTGTTGATCTTGCAACTTGTGTTTCCGTCATGCTAGCCGGAATTGATTCAAACAAACAGGTATGGCTGGGTCTGAACCATCTTTTCAAATGCCGCGAAAATGATTCGGACGTATCTCTTGAACATATATCAGAAATAAGGGATATTCTCGTTAATGATAAAAAGTGTGTAAAAACCGCATGCCTAGGAGTTTTCGGCGCTGGATATAAAGAAAACAGTCTCAGTTCGAAAATTGCAAAAAATAATATAATTACAAGCCTAGAAAGTCTGAGTCTTTTTGATTATTCAGTCGAACTTTTTCTTACAGGCTACCAGCAGAATATTTCGGCTTTTTACAGCGGCCGAAAAGAATCTTTTTTTATTAAGAATACTAATATAGAAACAAAGGAATCCAATTATTATATGATTTCTGCAGAAGACATTTTCAAAGATGCTTGCTAATTTCCATACTCACACTCTTTTTTGCGATGGACATGATTCTGTTTACGATATGGCCGAATTTGCCTTTTCTTCAGGTTTCACTCATCTTGGATTTTCTTCTCATGCGCCTCTTCCATTTGATGCCCGCTGGACTATGAAAGAAGAACGAATAGATTCTTATATCAAAGAAATTGAAGATGCAAAAAAAACATTCAATACTATGAAAATATTTACGGGACTTGAAGTAGATTATATTCCTTCAACATGGAACTATTCAAAGAAAATAATATCAGACCATAAATATGATTATCTGATAGGGGCGGTTCATCTTCTCGGCGAGCCAGGCGCAAAAGATTATATTACAATTACCGGAAACAGCTCCCGTTTTACCGATTCTTTATCAAATACAGGTAAAAGTATAGAAAGTGCAGTTCAGCAGTATTACGAACGTTTGATTTATTTAATCAGATATACGTCTTGTGATGTAATAGCCCATTTTGATTTGATAAAAAAAGTAAATGTTGATTTTCAGATATTTGATGAAAATTCTTCATGGTATAATACTTATTTAAATGATGCTCTTGAAGCTCTTGCAGATAACCCTAAAATCGTCGAAGTTAACACCGGAGCACTAAGCAGAAAAAAATCCAAGGATCTTTTCCCATCGGATTATATACTAAAATTTCTTCTTAAAAACAATATATCTGTTGTAATAAATTCAGACTGTCATAGAAAAAAAGATCTAGCAGCATATTATGATTTTGCCGCCGATAAACTGAAATCTTTGGGATATTCATATACCATGATATATGATACAGAAGGATGGATTAAAACTCCTCTTTAAATTTTATTGAGATATGCACTTAACGCATCCTTTTACATGAAGTCTGTTTTTGCCATTGTCCTTTTTCCACATATCTCCAATTAGAAATTCTTTGCTGTTAAGACTCTTTTTGCATACAGGACATTTCCGTTTGCTGCTGTCTGAATCAAGACAGAAAGGACATCCGAAAATATGAACGGTTGTTTTATCATCAACAGTGTACTTTTCGCTTTTTAAACGTTCTCCGCGTTTCAGTCTTGAACCGCATATTATACAAGGCAGTTTGGAATATTCTTCTTTTATTTCATCAGATTTTATTTTCTGTTCATTCGTTTTGGTTCCGCTAAAAAGAATATACACGACTGCGGTCACTAAAATAAGAGATGCTATTATAATTACTTCCGTCATAAGCTTATATTCGACATTCTAATCATGTATTATTAAACATTTAATCTTGACAATATTGTCTTTAATTTCTTTTACTATCAGAGTCAGTCTGAAATTCATTTAAAAAATTAGATCTGAATCATTAGCAATGATTAATTTGTTTGAGGTTGTATGAAGAAACTCTGGGGCGGCCGTTTTGACGATAAACCATCGGATATTACCGAAAGAATATCAGTATCTGTCCATTACGACAAGCGATTATACAAGCAGGATATCCGCGGATCTAAGGCACATGCAGAGATGCTTAATAAGTGCGGAATTATTTCTAACGAAGATTTTGAACAGATAAAAAAAGGGCTTTCTCTTATAGAAGATGAAATTGATGCAGGAAAATTTGAGTTTAAACGTTCTCTGGAAGACGTTCATATGAATATTGAATCACGTCTTACCGAGCTCGTCGGAGACGCAGGTAAAAGGCTTCATACTGCCAGATCAAGAAACGATCAAGTCGCAACAGATACCCGTCTTTATATAAAAGATGAAATAATAGAAATCAAAGCACTTTTAATAAATCTTATTTCAATTCTTGTTGAAACTGCCGAAAATAATACAGAAGTTGTCATGCCGGGATATACCCACCTTCAGGTTGCACAGCCTGTGAGATTTTCTCATCACATGCTGGCTCATGCTTGGGCGTTATCCCGCGATTTAAAAAGACTGCTTTTTGCTCTCGATATAACAGATTCTTCACCGCTTGGAGCAGGAGCACTTGCCGGAGTCAATTACTCGACAGACAGAACGATTACTCAGAAACTGCTTGATTTTAAGTTCATTAACATGAATTCGATGGATTGCGTTGCAGACAGGGATTACATGCTTGATGTACTTTATTTCTGTTCCGTGTGCGCTATGCATTTATCACGTTTTTCGGAAGAATTAATTCTCTGGTCAAGTTCAGAATTCAGATTCATCCGTCTGTCTGACAAAGTAACTACCGGTTCATCAATTATGCCTCAGAAAAAAAATCCGGATCTCGCGGAATTGATACGCGGAAAAACCGGCAGAGTTTACGGCAATATGATTGCTCTATTTACCGTATTAAAAGGGCTTCCTCTTGCATATAACCGCGATTTGCAGGAAGATAAGGAATCTCTGTTTGATTCGATTGACACAATTAAGCTTTCAATCGAAGCGATGATTGAAATGCTTAAGGAAATGACCGTAAACAAAGAACGCCTGAAACAGGCTGTTTTTTCAAATTATTCGACGGCCACCGATCTTGCAGACTATCTAGCTAGAAAAGGACTTCCTTTCCGCGAAGCTCATGAAGTTTCAGGCAGTATCGTTAAGTTTTGCGAAACTAACGGAAAGGATTTTTTCAGTCTTACTCTTGAAGAAATTAAAAAATTCTCGGACTGTTTTGAGTCAGATATCGTTGAAATAATTAATCCTGAAAATTCTACCGAAAGGAAGCTTTCACTAGGTTCAACATCTCTTTCAGAAGTGAGAAAACAGATAATTGAGCTTAAAAATATTATTGAAAAAAATAGATAGAAACTAAGCATTGCCTGAGAGGCGAGAATGGATTTTCTGATATTTGAGAATATTTCCAAGAGCTATGGCTCAAATAAGGTAATTGATAATCTGTCAATTGCCGTTCAGAAAGGAGAAATCTTTTCGCTTCTCGGTCCGAGCGGCTGCGGCAAAACAACCTTACTTAGAATCGCCGCCGGTTTTGAAGAACCGGATTCAGGCAGAGTTATACTTGACGGCCAGGATATTACAAATCTTCCTCCAAACAAACGAAAATTAAACACTGTATTTCAGAATTATGCACTTTTTCCTCATCTGACAGTGAGAGATAATATTGCCTTTGGCCTAAAAGTTTCGGGATTCAGCAAAGAAAAAATAAACGATGAAGTCGAACGTTATCTTGACCTCATTCAGATGACGGATCATGCATCAAAAAAACCGTCTAAACTTTCGGGCGGACAGAAACAAAGAGTCGCAATCGCACGTGCACTGATCAATAAACCAGATGTCCTTCTTCTGGATGAACCTCTTGCCGCACTTGACTTAAAACTCCGCCAGAGAATGCTCGTCGATCTCGACTGGATGCATGATGAAGTAGGTATAACATTTTTATACGTTACTCACGATCAAAGTGAAGCTATGAGCATCAGCGACACGATTGCAGTAATGAACAAAGGCCGTATTGAGCAGAAAGGAACGTCTGTAGAAGTTTATGAAGCGCCGAGAACGAGTTTTGTCGCGGCATTCATCGGTGATACTAATTTCTTTGACGGTGAAGTTAAAAGCATAGACGGAGATTATTGTCTTCTTTCTGTTGAATCATTTCCGGACATACGCGTTTATAATGATAAGGCGGTAAAACCCGGCGGAAAGGTATATCTCAGCATAAGGCCTGAAAAAATCGGAATATCTCATAATAAACCTTCAGAAGAAAAAATAAATGTTCTAAAGGGAAAAGTAGAAGAAATAATATATCTCGGTTCTCATACAAAATACTGGATCAGTGTTAACGGTTTTAGAATTTCAGTTATCGCAGTTCATAATACATTCATGCTCGATATAAAAGAAATATCTTTCAACGATGAGGTTTATATTTACTGGAGTCTTGACAGCTGTTATATGCTTGAACAATATAAAGAAGAGGATGAAGCCCTTTTAACTCTGCCTGATGATGAAATTCTTGATCAGGAAACCGTATGAAGCCTTCATCATATTCAAAAAAAAGAAATGAATTATTAAGTTCGTTTCCATCGTTCATCTGGCTTGTAATTTTATTCGTTATTCCAATCGGAGTAATTTTTGCAATCGCTTTCAAAGCAGCAGATCCTTACGGCGGAATAGGGGAAGAATGGACTCTTTCGACTATTAAAGAACTTTTTAATCCGATATACCCTGCTATTTTCTGGAGAACAATATACCTTTCGCTTATTTCAACATTTATTGCAATCCTTCTAGCTCTTCCTGTTGGTTATTATATAGCCCGTACAGGGAAGAGAATGCGTGAAATATTCCTTGTTCTTGTAATTGTTCCTTTCTGGACAAATTTTCTGATTAGAATAATCGCTTGGAAAGTCCTTCTTCATCCTGACGGTTTTATAAAAAAAATACTTGTTACATTATCGCTTGCGGATCCAAATTCAATTCTATTATACAGGCCTGAAACGGTACTTATCGTTCTTGTTTATTCACATCTTCCTTTTGCAATACTTCCGATTTATGCCGCAGCTGAAAAATTCGATTTCTCACTGATTGAAGCGGCTAGAGATCTTGGTGCAAGCCGCTTTCAGGCTTTTAGAAAAGTGTTCATTCCCGGAATCAGTTCCGGAATTGTAGCTGCATTTATCGTCGTTTTGATTCCTTCTCTCGGCTCTTACGTTATTCCTGAGCTTGTAGGCGGAGCTTCGGTTGAAATGATCGGCAGTAAAATAGCCCAAAGAAGTTTTGTTGACCGCAATCTTCCTCATGCTTCAGCTCTTTCTGCGCTTTTGATGCTTGCAGTATTTATTCCGCTTTTCTTCGCGGCCTTATGGCAGCGCAAAGCCGCTCTTACGGGTAAAGTTAAATGAAAAGAGGGAAATTCGCATTACTCATAACCTTATTCGTCATGGTATTTTTTTATCTGCCTGTAGTGATTGTCGCAATCAATTCATTTAACAGCGCGCGGTTCGGCGGAGAATGGAAAAGCTTTACGCTTGTCTGGTATTCGAAACTATTTGCGGACAAGAATATCTGGTCTGCATTTATGAATTCTCTTCTAATCGCTTTTTCATCAGCTGTTTTATCAATGATACTTGGTTCAGTCGCCGCTTTTGCTCTTGAAAAATATAAATCGCGCTTTCAAACCATTCACCGCATGCTTCTTTTCTCGCCTCTGGTTGTACCGGATATTCTGATAGGGATGAGTCTTCTTATATTCTTCGTTGCCGTACAAATACAACTTGGGCTTATGACGGTATTTCTTGCTCATGTAACTTTCAGTATCAGCTACGTTGCGATGGTGGTTCTGGCAAGACTGCAGGATTTTGATTCATCTCTTTATGAAGCGGCTCTTGATTTAGGTGCGGGCAGATTCAATGCAATGCGTCTTGTCGTTATCCCGCTGGTTTTTCCCGGAATTCTTGCAGGCGGAATTATGGCATTCACTCTTTCCATTGACGATTTTGTTATAACATTTTTTGTTTCCGGCGCAGGAGCAGCAACTCTTCCCGGATATATCTACAGTATGATGAAACACGGATTTCCGGCTGTAATCAATTCTCTTTCAGTTCTTTTCGTGATAGCTACGTTTATTCTTGTTTTGATGAGCCGCAAATTTCTGGTTAAACAGTAAAAACTTAACCGGAAATATGACTCAAAACATCCGCATATTGTTCTTTTCCCCTGATTTCAATAATTCTTTTTTCAATTTTCAGCGGTATATTCTGAAGTTCAAAATGAGGATTATCTAACAATTTATCGGGATTGCTTCTAATCACCAGATAGATGTCGGGGGATAAAATAAACAGTCGGCTTTTTTCATCATTATTGTTGAAGTATTCTTTCAACTGAGCACTGACTTTCATTATATTATGAAAACCTGTGTGCGAAAAAGTATTTTTGAGATTTGAAATTCTGAATATTTCACAAAATCCTTTCTTATTGCTTGAAAATGAAGAAAATTCTTTCAGGATGGACGAAAAGGTTCCTGATAAATCGGATTTATTGTTCTGTTGGAAATTATAAACATCAAATATATATTCTGCGAATTTGCTGAAACCCTTTTCATCAAAATAATCTGATGACGAAAGAGAACAAAACGAGTAAGAATTATATTTTCTGCTTATATAAAGGGGTGAATTTATTCCTTCAACGCTGATCTTTCCGCCGGCTTTAATGCTATTACAGGTTGAGATTTTATCAGCCAGCGATTTTTCACCGGAATATTCTATTACAACAGATTTTTCGAAATCGTATATGCCTGAGAAAAAGGCGAAATTTTCCGAAGAATGCAGACCAAGCAGTGTTTGAACTGAAACCGATTTTTTTAGATTTTTCAGTTCAGCCGCTATATTATCTTCAATCTCTGCAATTTCACTTAAAGCATCGGTTTCACTGATCTGGTTATGTCTGATTTTTTTTATCAGATTTCCAGCAGAATCTGCACAAGAAATATTATTTTTCATCAATTTCACCAAGATATGTATCTATATTCTTTAGAATAAATTTAGCAATATCTTTTTTTAGAGCCATGTTCAGTTCTTTTTTCAATCCGTTTTTAAAATAAATTGTTATTTTATTGTAATCAGATTCAAATCCGCTTTCCGAAGTGGAAACGTCATTTGCACATATAAGATCAAGATTCTTTTCTTTTAATTTACCGATTGCGTACTTTTCAAGATCATTCGTCTCCGCAGCGAAACCGGCAAGAATAAGATTATTGAAATTCATATTTTGCTTTATTTTGCTCGATTCCATCAGTATATCAGGATTCTTAACAAGGGTAATGTTCAGTTCATCCGACTTTTTTTTAATTTTAACAGAAGATATTTCCTTGAAAGAATAATCAGCCGGAGCTGCAGCCATTATTAATAGAGCATTATCACAGAGCTGATTTTTAACTGCATCAAGCATGTCCCGAGTCGATAACACTTTTATAATTTCGTATTTCTTGCCGCTAAGAAGATTCTTGTCAACATTGCCGGCAATAAGAAGCGTGTTCAGTCCAGCTTTATAAGCCGCATCCGCTATTGAGACTCCCATCTTGCCGGATGACCTGTTTGTCATAAATCTGACCGGATCAAGCATCTCTATGGTTCCGCCGGCACTGACTATAATTTTCTTGTCAGACAAGTTTTTTAGTTTCATTATATATCTGCTCTATATCCGCGAGTTTTCCTGTTCCTTCATCACCGCATACAACCGTGCCTTCAACGGGTTCTATGATATGAACTCCGCGTTTTTTTAGAATTTCAATATTGTGCGTCACTGCAGAATTTTTCCACATATCGGGATTCATTGCAGGCGCCGCCATAACTGGACATGTCACAGAAAGAAATGTCGTTGAAAGCAAATCGTCGGCAATTCCGTTAGCGATTTTACCGATAATGTTTGCCGTAGCCGGTGCTATTACGAGAATGGAAGCATTTTCTTTTAATTTGATATGACCCATTAGCTTGTAATCACGGACAAAAGAATCAGTATAAACGGGATTGCCTGTAATTGTTTCAAAAAGCAGAGGCCGTATCATTTCAGTTGAATTTTTTGTCATTATCACATGAACGCTGAAACCGTCTTTAACGTACTTCCTTGCAAGTTCGCATGATTTATAAATAGAAATTGAGGATGATACCCCAAGAAGTATTTTTTTCATTTTGATCTCCTGAACATTTTTTCAAATTCAATATCTGTTATATTGAAAACAAATGGTCTTCCATGAGGACAACGCAGTTCTGCTCCCGAATTGAAAACATAATCAATGAGAGTTTTTATATCAGAATCTGTCATTTTATCATTTGCTCTTTTAGCACTGTGACAGGCAGCCTTAGCGGCGATCATTTCCCTGATGCTTTCAAAACGTTCTCCGGCGCTTTCAGCGAAATCATCAATAAAGGCATTAATATTCATTCCCTGCAAAACAGACGGAACCGAAGAAACGGCAAAAGTATCATCAGAAATTGTATCAATATCAAATCCGATTTTTTTAAATTCTTCAAGATTGTCCGAAACTTTTTCAAATTTAGTTTTCGGAAGTGTAATCTTTTCAGAAAATATGAGTGAAAATGAATCAACATTTCCGTTTTTTGCAAGTATCGCGTCAAAAAGCATGCGTTCATGCGCGGCATGAAAATCAATAAAAAATACAGAATTATCTTTTTCCGCAATTATATATTTTCCGAAAATGGTTCCGATTGATCTATAATTAGTTTCAAAATAGTAAGTTGATGAAATGTCAGAAGTAGTTGATTCCGTGTATGTTTTAATACTAGTACTAGCATTAAAAAGAGACTCGTTGAGATATTCCGATTTATTTTTTTCTTCAATCGGAATTTCATTTTGTTTGAATGATTCACTTGATTCACTTGCAGATTTTTCAAAAATGTTTCCGGCAGAATAGATTCTGCTGCCTAGAATCTTCTTCGCAGTTGAATAAATCATTGAATCGATATACTTCGAATCAAAAAATTTAATTTCTTTTTTTGCCGGATGAATATTAACATCAATTAGCGAAGGATTTATTTTAACGTAAAAAAAACACTGCGGATATCCGTCTGAAAGAAATCCTTCGTATGCGCGTTTAAGAGTATAATTAAGATAATTGTATTCAATAGGACGTCTATTTACGAAAAGATGCTGATCAGAACGTGTTTTTTTGAATGCAGACGGCTTTGAAATAAAGGCTTTTACCGACACGTCTACATCGAAGATTTCACCCTCAAGAAGCAGTGAGTAATCATAAAGATCAGATATTCTTGATTTTTCATCGTTAGTTTTTGAAATAACCGAAGTGGCAGTTTCGTCAAAAGAATATCTAAATGTTATTTCATGCCTTGATAAAGCCAGAGAGTAAATAGTTTCTCTGACGAGCTTTTTTTCCGACTGCAGCGATTTTAAAAATTTTTTGCGGGCAGGGGTGTTGTAAAAAAGATTCTCAACAATAACGGTTGTTCCGTCTTCGCCGTAATAATCCGTAAATTCAAACGAATCAAATTCTGCAGAAAGCTTTCCTCCGCTATCAGAATTTTTTTCTTTCGACATTATGCAGAGTTTTGCTATAGAAGCGATACTCGCAAGAGCTTCGCCTCGAAAACCGTAGGAGGTTATCGAATATATGTCATTTACATCTCGTATTTTTGATGTTGCATGTTCTCTAATCGAAAGAGGAAGGTCATCTTTCGCAATACCGGAGCCGTTGTCCCGCACAATTATTTTCTTCATACCCGATTCAAATACAGATATATCTATTTCGGAACAGCCTGCATCTATGGAATTTTCAACCAGTTCTTTTATTACGGAATACGGCCCGGCTACAACTTCGCCCGCGGCTATCATATTTTTTACGTTTTCAGGAAGAATTATAATTTTAGACATAATTAAAGATTTCTTAATCATATTAAGTGTCAACATCAATTCTAGCAAGATTTTTATTGACAGAAGAAGTGCAGAATCTTTAATTGTCTAACACGGTGAGCGTAGTTCAATGGTAGAGCCCAGGATTGTGGATCCTGTTGTTGCGGGTTCGAGCCCCGTCGCTCACCCACTATTTCTTTTAAGACTTTTTGATTTTTATTGAAAAAACTTGACAGAAATCAGTATAAAGTGTGTTTTAGTTGCATAGCTTGCGAGTGTGGCGAAATTGGCAGACGCGCTAGACTTAGGATCTAGTGTTTAAACGCGTGTGGGTTCAAGTCCCTCCACTCGCACATATGCGGGAATAACTCAGCGGTAGAGTGCAACCTTGCCAAGGTTGAAGTCGCGGGTTCAAATCCCGTTTCCCGCTCATGCCGCAACAATTGTTGCGGCATTTTTTTTGCTCATTATTGTATTCGAGGTATATCGTGAAAATATTAAAAGACAAAAAACTTGAAAATGCATCCATCGAACTTGAAATAGAAGTTGAAAAGGAAAGTATTCAATCCAAGTACGAATCAGCATTCGCAAAAATCCGTTCAGAAGCAGCTATTGACGGCTTCAGAAAAGGGAAAGTTCCCATGGATATCATCAAGAAAAAATTCACAGCTAAAGCTGATGAAATTGCCTGTGATGATATTATACGTGAAACCTATCTTGCAGCTGTAAAAGAAAAAAATTATAATCCGATTTCATATCCTAAAATCGAATTCGATAAATTTTCTAAAGATGAAAATCTTAAATACAAGGCAACATTTGAAATATATCCTATAATCAATCTCAAAGATTATAAAGGTATATCTGCTGAAGAAAAACAGATAGAAATTACTGCCGAAGATCTAAATTTTGAAATTGATGCGGTAAGAGAGCGTTTTGCAGTAATCAACAAAAAAGAAGATGCATCAGATGTGATAGAAGAAGGAGATCTTGTTAAAATTGACGTTAAACGCACTGATGATTTAAAATCAGATGAACTTGAGTCGCGTCAGTGGGGAACTGTAACAGTCGTTTGCGGAAAAAACAAAGAAGAGCATGAATTTGACAATTATGTCAAAGGACTGAAAGCAGGTGAAGAGAAAACAGTGAATTTCTCATATCCTAAAGATTATTCTGTTAAAGAACTTGCTTCAAAAAAAGTTACTCATATTATCAAAGTTAAAGAAATCAGCGAAAGAAAGCTACCTGAACTCAATGATCAGTTTGCAAAAGACGCCGGTTTTGAATCTGTTGATCAAATGAAAACAAAGATCAAGGATGATCTATTGAAGTATTGTACAGATAGAGCAAAATCCATGGCTAAAAACCAGATTCTTGAAAAAATAGTCGAAAAAGGTTCATTTGAAATTCCTCTTTCAATTATTGAAGGCGAGAAAAAATCGGTTTTTGACAGATTTAAGGCAAAAATCGGACTTTCAAGTTTCAACGGATCTATTGCAGATTTTTCAAAAATAATGGGCAAAGAAGGCGATAATTTCGAGAAAAAACTTGAAGAAGAAGCGATGAAATCAATAAAAACTTCTTTGACTCTTTCGGATGTAGCTAAATTAGAAAATATTAAAGTTAATCCTGAGGATTTTCAAAAGGAAATTGCTAAAATGGCAGAAAGAGGCCATACAACTGAAGCAGAAGTTATGAAAATGGTAAAACAGAACAATCTTTACGAGCAGATTCATTCGGAGATGCTTTTTGAGAAAGTTTACGATTTTCTGTACACCAACGCCAAAATTAAGCAGTTATCACCAATAAGTGTTAAAGAATTCTTTAAATAATATGAGCCGCGAAAGCGGCTCTCTTTTGGTTTTGGCATTTTTTGCCGAAAATTAAGTAATATGTTTTGACTCAATGTATTTTTTTTATACATTGTTATTAGTTCCGTAAATATTATTTCCTACAGGAGTTTTTATGAGCATGATCCCATTTGTAATCGAACAGACATCGCGCGGTGAAAGGTCATATGATATATATTCAAGGCTTTTAAAAGACAGAATCATATTTTTAGGTGAAGCGATCGATGACCATGTTGCGAATGTAATAATTGCACAGCTTCTCTTCCTTGAAGCTGAAGATCCATCGAAGGATATACACATGTATATCAATTCTCCAGGAGGAGTGGTAACTTCCGGGCTTGCGATTTATGATACAATGCAGCTTATAAAAGCAGATGTTGCAACTCTTTGTGTAGGTCAGGCTGCAAGTATGGGAGCTTTTCTTCTTTGCGGCGGCGCAAAAGGAAAAAGAGCTGCCTTGCCGAATTCGAGGATAATGATACATCAGCCTTCAGGCGGATTCAGCGGACAGGCTTCCGATATCGAAATTCACGCGAGAGAAACCCTAAGCCTCAAAAAACGTCTGAATGAAATGATGGCGGCTAATACTGGAAAATCTCTAGAACAAATTGAAAAAGATTCGGATCGTGATAACTTTATGACATCACCTGCTGCCCTTGAGTATGGTCTTATTGATAAGATACTTGAGAAGCGGGCATAATTGAGGAATAAAATGGCAAAAAAAGAAGCTAAAAATCCTAAACAGCCTATGTGTTCTTTCTGCGGAAAACCGCAGGAGATGGTCAAAAAAATGATTGCCGGTCCAGGGGTTTTCATCTGCAACGAATGTATTTCCCTTTGCACGGAAATTGTCGAAGAAGAAGAATTTATGGGCGAAGAATCGCCTGAAAAATCAATTGCAGATATACCAAAACCGGCTGTTATTAAAAAATATCTTGATGAATATGTAGTAGGTCAGGATCACGCTAAAAAAGTCCTTTCTGTAGCTGTTTATAATCATTATAAAAGAATATTTTCGAATTCAAGACTTAAGAAGGGTGATGTTGAAATTGAAAAAAGCAATATACTCCTTATCGGACCTACAGGAACAGGTAAAACGCTTCTTGCTCAGACGCTTGCTAAGCTTTTGAATGTTCCATTTGCTATAGCCGATGCGACAAGTCTTACCGAAGCAGGTTATGTCGGTGAAGACGTTGAAAATATTCTTCTCAGACTTATTCGTAACGCTGACAGCGATGTAAAACGTGCAGAAACCGGAATTATTTACATCGATGAAGTAGATAAGATTTCACGTAAATCAGAAAACCCTTCAATAACAAGGGACGTTTCCGGAGAAGGCGTTCAGCAGGCTCTTTTAAAGATTATTGAAGGGACTGTAGCGAATGTACCTCCTCAGGGCGGACGTAAACATCCGCATCAGGATTATATTCAGATTGATACGCGTAATATTCTTTTTATCTGCGGCGGCGCTTTTGTAGGTCTTGATAAAATCGTGCAGAACAGAATATCCGTTAAATCAATCGGTTTCGGAGCTGATATCAAGACTAAGGAAGAACTTAAAAAATCCGATATAATGAAGCTTATTGAATCTGATGACCTTGTCAAATTCGGAGTCATTCCTGAGCTTATCGGAAGACTTCCGATGATTGATACACTTGAGGATCTTGACGAAGAAGCTTTTAAAATGATTCTTACACAGCCGAGAAACGCTCTAATCAAGCAGTATCAGAAAATATTTGCTCTTGAAGATGTTGAGCTTGAATTTACTCATGAAGCAGTATGCGAAATCGCAAAAATTGCCATAAAACGCGATTGCGGTGCACGAGGGCTTAGAACCGTTCTTGAAAAGCTAATGCTTGATCTGATGTTCGAAGTTCCTTCAAAAAACAATGTTCAGAAAATCACCATAGATGAAAAGGTTGTTTTGGGTGAAAAAAAACCCGAAATTAAACTGCGTAACAGGGAAAAAACCGCATAGTTATGAAAAAAACAATCGATGATTCAAAGAAATATCCGTTATTGCCGCTGAGGGATGTTGTAATTTTCCCTCACATGGTAATTCCGCTGTTTGTCGGACGTGATATGTCAGTCAAGGCTCTTGACAATGCAATGCAGAATGACCGTCTTATTGTTCTTATCACACAAACAGATCCTGATATTGCCGTACCGGAAATGAAGGATCTTCATAAAGTCGGAACAGTATGTGAAATTCTTCAGCTGCTTAAACTGCCTAACGGCACGATAAAAGTTCTGGTTGAAGGAATAGGAAGAGTCTACGTCGACGATTTGCAGGAAACAGAAGATAAATATTTTGAATCATCGGTTAAAATTTTTGAAAAACAGTACGATGTCGACGATTCTGTTTTTCAGTTGAAAGAAGAATTATTTATTGCTTTTGAAGAGTATATATCACAAAACAAAAAAATTCCAAAAGAAGCTCTATCAAGTGTAAGAAACATTGAAGATCTTGCTCACATGACTGATGCCGTGTCATCTTATGTGTCGATGAGAGTTGAATTAAAACAGTCTCTACTTGAAACTGCAAATCCGGCGGAGCGCATTCCTTTACTGATTAAATATATTAAGGGCGAATCAGAAGTTCTTGAACTTGAGAAAAAGATACATTCTCAGGTTCGACGCCACATGGAGAAAACTCAGAAAGATTATTATCTTAACGAACAGATGAAGATAATAAAAAAAGAACTTAATGACGGTGAAGAACCTGCTGATGAAGCTGAAGAACTTACAAAATCCGTTGAAAAATCACAGATGTCTGAAGAAGCTAAAGAGAAAGCTTTTAAAGAAATTAAGCGTTTATCTAAAATGCCTCCTCTTTCAAGCGAATCTGCCGTAGTCAGAAGTTATATCGAATGGTTAAGGGATCTTCCTTGGCAGGAAAAAACCAGAGACAATAAAAGTGTAGAACATGCTAAAAACGTACTTGATGAAGATCATTTTGGTCTTGATGAAGTTAAGGAAAGAATCATTGAATTCATAGCGGTTAAACATCTTTCGAATAAAATCAAAGGTCCGATATTATGCTTTGTAGGTCCTCCGGGAGTCGGCAAAACATCACTCGGTATGAGTGTTGCCCGAGCTTTGAACAGAAAATTTGTACGAATTGCCCTTGGAGGAGTAAGAGATGAAGCCGAGATTCGCGGACATCGCAGAACTTATGTCGGTTCTCTTCCTGGGAAAATTATTCAGGCTATGAAAAAATCGGGTAAATCTAATCCCGTAATTCTTCTCGATGAAATTGACAAAATGTCCACTGATTTCAGAGGAGATCCGTCAAGTGCACTGCTTGAAGTTCTTGACCCTGAACAGAACTCAACTTTTCAGGATCATTATATCGAAATTCCTTTTGACCTTTCCCAAGTTCTTTTTATAACAACTGCAAATGTGGCGCATCAGATTCCTTTGCCTTTGTTAGATCGAATGGAAATAATTGAAATAGGCAGTTATACTGAAATTGAAAAACTTAATATTGCAAAAAAATATCTTCTTCCTAAGCAGATGAAAGAGAACGGCATAAACGAATCTAATCTTTTGATTTCAGACGATATGATATATTATCTTGTACGTCACTATACCCGTGAAGCAGGCGTAAGAAGCCTTGAAAGAACAATCGGGAAAGTATGCCGAAAACTAGCGTGTGAACTAGTTGAAAATATAAAGGAAGAAGAAAGATCATCTTTTGTTAAAGAAATAACACCTGAAGTTCTGAAAAATTATCTTGGTGCAGTAAAATATAAGGATAATGAAAAAGAAAAACAGAACGAGGTCGGACTTGCTAACGGACTTGCGTGGACAAGCGTCGGCGGAGATGTTATGCCTATCGAAGCTTCTCTTGTAAAAGGGAAGGGCAGTCTTATGTTAACAGGAAAACTCGGCGAGGTTATGCAGGAAAGCGCGCAGGCAGCATTTACTTATGTCAGGTCGAATCTACATAATTTCAATATCAATCCGGATCTTACCACTGAATATGATCTTCATCTTCATGTTCCTGAAGGCGCCATTCCGAAAGACGGTCCTTCTGCCGGAATAACCATGGGTGTTGTCATTGCTTCGCTTTTATCAAAAATTCCGGTAAAATGCAATGTCGCCATGACAGGCGAAATAACATTACGCGGAAAAGTTCTTCCAATCGGAGGATTGAAGGAAAAAGTAATAGCGGCGCACAGACTTGGAATTACAGAAGTTATAATACCGAAAGATAATGAATCTGATATTGAGAAAATACCTGAAAGCGTAAGAGAAAAAATTACTTTCCATCCGGTAAAAAAGATGGAAGAGGTTTTGTTTCTTGCTCTTGAATCGCCTGAAAAACTCATGAAAAACGATTCTGATAATCAGGAATTTGTATCACCAACATCAAAAGATAGCGGCGGGGAAAAAACAATTCATGGTTAAATTTTTTCGAGGACATAAACAATTCTGTTTGAATTGCTTTTGACCTTTTCTTTTTGAGTGCTTGAAAATTTGTCTATGATTTTGAAACCGTTTTCTTTTGTGATATCATCAAATTCGCCGGTTCGATATGCACGCATTGTATGAGAGTCTGTTAGTTGTTTAACATCGGTTCCTCCGCTGATTTCATAGCGGTAGTCAACCTGAACGGTTACAACATCAGAGTCATTTATAACATTAAATCCTCTTTCTCTTTTAATTTTTTTCCCTGAAGCGATTGTAGTCGAAACATGACTTATTTCTTTTTTTCTGATTAAAAGGACAGGTTCCGCACTCCATATTTCAAAAATTGCAATTCCGTTTTTTTTAAGAGCGTTTCTTGTATTCCAGAGAGCCAAATTAATTTCATTGTTATCCAAAAGATAATCCATCGAACCGAAAAGACTGATTGCACAGTCGTATTTTTCAAAATACTCAAATTTTTTCATATCAGAAACTATAAATTCTATTCCGCCGTATCTCTTTTTAGCAATTCGGATCATGTCGTCACTGGAATCAATCCCTGTGCATTTTACCGCCTCACGGCTCAATAGATTGCAATGCTCACCTGTTCCGCATCCAATATCAAGGAGATAAACAGGTATCTTGTTGGGAAGGTAATTTCTGATAAAAAAAACGTCATTAGCTATATTTCTTCCGTTATTTTCTATAAAGTAATAGTATTCAGCCAGTTCGGAATATAGTTTCATTACATTATAACAAAATTAAATTTATTTTTAAGATAATCTTTGAGATATCTTTCTGATTCATGAGTTTTTTCAATACTGAATAAATCGGTAGCAATTTGCTCGCATTCAGCAATGGTAACATTTCTGATTATCTGACGTATGTGATTCATAAATGAGGCACTCATTGAAAGCTCTCTAAATCCAAGTCCAAGAAGAAGCATGGTATATTTCGGTTCACCAGCAATTTCTCCGCATATTGAAATTGAAGTATTTGTAACCTTTGCAATCTCAACAACACGTTTAAGCATTCGCAAAACAGAAAGATCAAGAGGATTATATAAGTAGGCTATTTTTTCTCCGATCCGGTCAACAGCCAAGGTATACTGAATCAGGTCATTCGTACCAACAGAAAAGAAATCAACATGTTTTGCTAGTATATCTGCAGTTATTATCGCAGCAGGAACTTCCATCATTATTCCGAATTTTATATTTTCATCAAAGGAATGACCTTCTGTTCTAAGTTCATGTTTAACTTCTTCCAAAATTTCTTTGACGCTGTAAATTTCGTTTACCGTAGAAATCATTGGAATCATCAGTTTTACATTTCCAAAACTGCTTGCTCTCATAATTGCGCGAAGTTGAGTTTTGAAAATAGGGATGTTTGCAAGCGAAAATCTGACGGCACGGCATCCAAGAAAAGGATTTCTTTCGACATATTCCTTGTTAAAAGAAAATATTTTATCACCGCCTACATCTATTGTTCTGATTGTCACCGAAGCTGGTTTAAAATATTCAATAACTCTTACATATTCTCTAAATTGTTTTTCCTCATCAGGAAGATTTGAACCGATAAAAAGAAATTCAGATCTGAAAAGACCTATACCAGAAGCACCTTTTTCTTTCATAATCCGCATTTCTTCAGGCAATTCAATATTTCCATTAAGAATTATGCGGGTTCCGTCTTTTGTTACTGAAGGCTGATATGTTAATTTTGAGAGTTCTTTTTCTAGAATAAGAAGTTTCTGCTGATGATCAATATAATCCTGAATTTCTTCATCAGTTGGATTTATCAACACCTTTCCATGAACACCATCAACAATAACCTTATCACCGTCTTTGATTTTGCTTGTACCGTGAACTGTTCCGACTATTGCCGGAATTTCAAGTGCTCTTGCGAGTATCGCCGTATGAGAAGTTCTTCCCCCGGAATTCGTCACAAAGGCAAGTACATTATCTTTATTCATGGAAGCAGTATCAGAAGGGGTCAATTCAGCGGCAAAAACGATTACCTCATCTTTTAAATCTGCAAGAGATTCGAACTCAACTTTCTGTAGGTTTCCGATAAGACGCTTATGAATATCTGAAATATCAAGAATACGCTCGCGCATATAATCATCTTCAATTGAATCAAGAGACTGTATAAGCTGAAGAGATATATCGTTTAGAACCCATTCTATATTACGTTTTTCTTTTTGTAATACTTCAATTGCTTTCTTTACTATCTGAGGATCTTCAAGAACCATCAAATGCGAAGTAAATATATCTGCCATTTCATCAGAAAGAGAGGAGGCGACCTGCTGCTGAATTTCCTTTATTTCCTGTTTTGTTTTTGATACAGCAACATTCAGTCTTGATATTTGCTGTTCAACTTCTGAATCGGAAATTGAATATTTCGGTATTACAATCCGGGCGCCCTTATATAAATAAGCCGTGCCTATTCTAATTCCAGGGGAAGCAACAATACCGTTTAAAATTTCTCTTGCCATCACACTACCTGATAAAATGAAAGTAAAACACGACTATTAAGGTATACGTCTTATTATATTATCAGCAAAACGCTTTGTCAAGTGCAATGAAGACATTATAATAAATAAATGATTCATCAAGGAAAAGTACCTGGAACCATAATTCCTGCAGTTTCATCAAAACCAAGCATTATGTTTGCATTCTGAACTGCGTTTCCGGATTGGCCTTTCATCAAATTGTCAATTATGCTTGTAACTAGAATTTTCCCTGTTCTTTCATCATAAAGAGGTCTGATAACACAGAAATTTGATCCTCTGACATCTGAAAGATTAGGAGATTTTGAAGTTACTCTAACAAAAGGTGATTTTTTATAGTATTCAGCAAATGCCGAAACAAGATCATCTGAAGTTACTTTTGAAGACGGATCCGCATATACATTTGAAAGAATTCCTCTTGATATCGGAACAACCTGGGGTATAAAAAAAAGCTTATGACCGTCGTTCTTAATATTTATCATATTTTCAACTTCAACTAAATGCTGGTGTCTGCCTTCACGGTATGTATTAACGTTTTCGTGCCGTTGAGGATAAAAATTTGCTGCACCGGGATTTTTTCCGGCACCAGAAACCCCTGACTTGCTGTCTGCAACAAGAGTACCTTTTTTTATCAGACCAAGCTCGGTTAATGGAATAGAAGCAAGAATCATTGATATCGCAAAACAGCCGGGATTTCCTACAATTTTTGAATTTCTAATTTTTTCACGATTAAGTTCAGGTAAACCATAGACTGAATGCTTAAGCAATTCAGGTGACTTATGTTCGGGAATCATTGATTTGTTTTCAGCATAAATTTTATATTCCTCAACAGTATTGAATCTAAAGTCGCCGCTGAAATCAACAACAGGAATATTTCTTTCAAAAAAAGGTTTAATAATTTCCATTCCTGCCTGATCAGGAGTTGAAAAAAAAGCTATATCAATTGAATTATAGTCAATTTCTGAAAGATCTTTTACTTCATTATCATAGAATCCGGTTAAACTTGGGAAAATATCATTTATTCTTATTCCGGTTTCTTTTCTGGCAAAAAGCTGAGTAGCTTCCAGTTCAGGGTGACGTGTTAAAATTTCAAGTAGACCGAGACCGCCAAAACCTGTAGCACCGACTATTGCGCATTTCTTCTTCATGAAAACCTCTATAATAAACACAAGAATCATTTAAACCAATAATATTATCAGTCATATTTGGCAAATAAAAAAAGATTATGCCTGACTTCGAGATAAACTGTTATATGATATTACTTCCGATAATATATATTATGTCTCATAAGATTATACAAGCATACAATATCTATTGCCACTGCATACTTGTTTAACGATTTATTCCGACTCTCCCAAATATTTTGCTGAAAAAGATCCAGATATGGTTAATTTTTTGTCTTTAAATTTCCCCGTTACGGGTTTAAACTTAACAGTGTCAGTCAGGATTATCGTTATGTTATCTCCAATTTTGACAGGTTCTTTATCAAGTTTCATTCTAATTCCCAATTGGCGGTAATTGTCAGCTATTACAGATGATGCCATTGAGTCTGAATCAGAAAGTATTGTGATGGACAATTCGTTTTCAGGTGTTTCTCTGAAAATATTTCGTATTTCCTGCTCTGATACTAGATTATGATTAAGAAGTATAATTCTATACCCGTCATTATGCTTGATGCAATAACGATAAGGAAGATCAATTTTAACTCCATCGAGTTCAATAGTACCGGATGAATTAGAAATTTCTGTGCATGCTGCCAAAAAAAATAATGCTGCAACCAGTATTGATGCTATTCTTTTCATTTAATTTTCTCCTATATTGGTAAATTATCTAAAAAACAAAGAAATTTCGTCAAGACAATATACATATTTGTTTACAACAATACTTTATTCATGAAAACATTGCTAAAATAATTTATATCTTCACAAAAGATATCTTTTGCTTGTCAAATAATGCCGATATTTTAAACAGTTCATGCACCCAGCTTAATTATTAGAAAAGGTTCAAAATGAAAAAGATTATTGTAATTGCGTTTTCTTTGGTTTCTGTATTGGCTGTTGCCGCAGCAGTTGCCAATAAAAAAATTTCATCAGATGCTGATAAAAAAAATGATGTCAAACAAGATGTTAAAGCCGAATCAAAAGCTTATGTTTTTCCTGATTTTTACAGAGGAATTTATCTGACTCAGCCGTCAGGGAAAAATCCTGAAAAACTTGCCCGTTTCATAGAAATGGCAAAAAAATCCAACATCAATACACTCGTTATCGATGTTCAGCCGGCTCCGGGAAATAAATGCGCGACTCCAGCCGAGAATGTTAAAATGATACTTGACGCCGGTCTTCACCCTATTGCCCGCGTTGTCTGCTTTCAGGATGGATTAACCGTATATCCGGTTTCAAAGGAAAAGCTTGAATCAATTTATGCAGTAAGTGAGAACGCTGCAAAAAACGGGTTTAGGGAAATTCAGCTTGATTACATCAGATTTGAGGATTCCTCAAAGTTAAAACATCTCACTTTGGAACAGAGATATTCTTTCGTAGAAACTCTCATTTCAACAACAAAAGAAAGAGTAAAATCTTACAATGTACGTGTTGCCGCAGATGTTTTTGGAAGAATTCCTCTAAATGTTAATGATATAATCGGACAGCGAATGGAATCAATGGACAAAGTTGCCGATGTAATTTGTCCGATGGCGTATCCTTCGCATTATACATGGAGCCAGAAAATGATGAAGGATCCTTATTATACCGTTTATACAACTTCAGTCAGAGCAAAAGAACGAGTTTCTAATGCTCATATTGTTCCGTATATTCAGGCTTTCAAAATGAAAGTTAAAACAAGCGGTCTTTCGTTCCAAAAATATCAGGAAGAACAGATAAAAGCGGTTCATGACGCGAAAGTCGGCGGTTATATTTTCTGGAATGCTGCACAGGAATATGCTACTACTTTTCAGGCTCTGCAGAACTATTATAATATAAAATAAATAAATCAAAGAAAGGCAGCTGCTTAAATCAGACTGCCTTTTGAGAAATATTCTATTATAATAAAATTAATTTTAAATCCGTTAAACAGCGAAGACCATAAACATTCCCCAAGTAATAGTTGCTCCAGTCAACATTCCTGCAAAAACCTCGAGCGGTGTGTGAATTTTTTGTACAATACGGCTTAAAGATATAACTAAACCAATGAAAATAATTATACTGACTGCAATGATGCTGTCTAAGCTGTATAATGCTGAAACTATTGCTGAAAATGATAATGCGGAATGTCCTGAAGGCATTCCGCCGCGTAATGGTGTTCCTTTTCCGAAATAAGATTTAATCATTATTACGGAAAGTGTCACTATCATCATTGCAGAAAGTGCGATATCACCGTTTTGGTGTTTGATAATCTTAAAACCGTTCATGCAAAAGGATTCAAGATAAGGCAGCAGAATATAGAATGCGGCTATGATTGCAGTGCCCGCTGAAATTAAAACAGCACCGGCAGCCATATCTTTGGTAACTCTTGCCATTTCGTTCTTTCTCGGTGATACCATATCAACAAGAGTCTCAACAGCAGAATTGAATATTTCGGAAATGATAACAAGTGCTGCAATTAAAGAAACAATTATGAAATCGTTTTTTTGAACGCCCAAAAGAAAACAAACAATGAGCAGTATTATTATTACAAGAAAATGAATTCTGACATGTCTTTGGGTTTTGGCTGCGTGCAAAATTCCTTCAATAGCATAATTTAGTGATTTAACAAATTTTAGTGGCATAATGAACCTGTTTATAATTAATTTAAATTTAAGAATTTTAAGTCAAACAAAATTAAGAATCAGTTTATATTTTCCTTGATAAAAAAGGCATAGTAAAAAACAAAAAAGTATGAGTAATTATTTCATATCGCATGAGAAATATGCCGAACTTTGTCATAAACTGCTTTATATCGCAGAAACAAAGGGAATTCATTATGACGGAATAATCTGCCCTCTCAAAGGCGGTTTTTTCCTTTCATATTTTATGAGCCGCAATTTGTCTCTGCCCATCAAATATGTCGAAATATCAAGTTATAAGGGAAAATCACGCGGAGACTTTATTATAGGAGATCTTCCGGAGCTTCAATCAGGAAGGTATATCCTTTGTGACGATATTTATGATTCCGGTGAGACTGTAAGAAAAATCAAGGAAATATTCAATAACGTAATAATTGATGTATATGTTCTTGTATCAAGAAAAAATCTTGATGAAATTACTGCTGGAGAAATCATTGGATCCGACAATTGGGTAGATTTTTATTGGGAACATATATGAGAATACTTATCTCTATTTTCCTTTTACTTTTTTTATCATGTAAAAGCACTTCATCTTCAAATACTGAACACTGTTATAAACGGATTGTTTCACTTTCGCCTTCAATTACAAGAATGATTATAGATATGGGAAAATCGTATCTTCTTGTCGGAATCACTCCGTTTTGTCCGGCAGTGAAAAACGCCGAACTTATAGGAAATTCCATAATACCCAGCATGGAGAAAATTATTTCTTTAAATCCTGATCTTGTGATAATGAGTATTGAAGATGAAACCATGATAAAGAATGAGCAGATTGAATGTGCCGGGATAGAAATATTGTATTTAATAGAAAATGAAAGTTATACGGATATTGAAGATAACTATCGCTTGATTGCCGATAAATTGAATTATAATCCTGACAGCAAATTGACTGATTACAAAAAAATCGTGACTTCGTTTTCTCCGGGAAAAATGAAAAAAGCAGTTATACTGTTAAATTCAGTTCCGCTTGTTGCAGTGAGTTCAAATTCATTTATGTCTGATGCCGCTCTAGCTGCAGGATTTTCAAACATAATAAAGACTAAAAACCCCTACCCGTTTATTTCACTTGAATATCTTGCTGATTTAAATCCGGATATAATACTGATTTCAGATATCGGCGGTGCTGACGAACTTCATAATGTTTTAAATCGAATCGGTTTGAAAAATATTGCTTTGCAGATATATAATTCTGAAAATTCTTGTTACTATACCCCAAGTGATTTCATAGCTTCCATTAAAAGCTTTAAGGGAAAATGAAACTTAAATATTTAATTCTGCCTTCTATCGCTCTGCTTTATGTTATTTTCCTTTCTTCAGGAGGAGATTTCATAAACGTGTTTTCATTAAGCCAAAACACTCCTGATTATTTTATTATAATCAATCTGCGCATTCCAAGATTAATAATAGCATCAATAACCGGAGCTTCCTTAGCTCTAAGCGCTCTGGTATTTCAATCAATATTCAGAAATCCTCTTGCCGAAGCTTATACAACCGGAGTTTCAGGCGGAGCTTCTTTTGCCGCAGCATTTGCTATAATATTTGCAATGCCTTCTTCGTCTATTCCGCTTTTTGCTTTTGCAGGAGCTTCGTTTTCAGCCGCAGTTACGGTAATTGCGGCAAAACGTTTCGAACTTTCTGATTCAAGACTTATTCTCTTTGGGGTAAGTTTAAATATGTTTTTTTCATCAGCAGTTATGTTATTGTTTTCATTTTCTGAATCCAGAGCCGTACACAAAGCGTTGTCATGGATGATGGGAGATATATCGATTGCAAGATTTGAATTAACTCCGTTTATAATTCCGGTATTTATTATATCATTTTTAGTGATACTTTATAATTATCAAAAACTTACAATTATTTCCTTCGGAGAATCCTTTAGAATCGGATCAGGAATAAGAAATTCTGATATTTTAATTCTTTTTCTTGCAGCCTCAGCACTTGTTTCTATTTCCGTTTCAGCAGCCGGAGTTATTCCGTTTGTCGGATTGATTATTCCGCATCTCGTGAGACACTTCGCAGGAGAGAGTACAAAAAAATTAATATTACTTGTTCCTGTTTGCGGAGCTGTTTTTTTAGCATTATGCGATACTTTTGCAAGATCAGTTTTTTATCCCTTTGAAATTCCAGCAGGAATAATAACAGGTTTCGCAGGCGGCGCATTTTTTCTTTTAATAATATTTAAAGGAACTGCCCGAAAAGTTATTTAGTTATATGGAGAAATAATGAACAGAAATACACAGTGGATTGCACTTGAACGCGCTGAAGGAATAGGAAGTGCTTCAATTTCTGAAATATATGAAACGCTTAAATCTTTATCGCTTAACATAGAAGATTTATTTTCTCTTTCTGAAAAGGAAATTAGAGAAGAATTTTCTTTTAAAGAAAGTATTATTAAAGGTATCATTTCTGCAATAAAAATATCTGATGAAATTGAAGATGATTGCGCTGATATGGAAGAAGTCGGAATTAAACCGCTATTCATATTCAGCAAAGATTACCCGGAAATTTTAAAACAGCGGTTGGGGAACTCCGCTCCTCCAATTCTATATTTAATGGGTTCTCCGCAGATTCTTAATGAACCTCTTGCTGCAGTTCTCGCTCATTCAGAAACCAGCGAGAAAGGTTCAATGATTATATTTAAAGGAGCTAAAGCCCTGGCTTCTCATTCAATTACTACTGTCGGAAATATGAGCAAAGGCGGGGGGTCTATTCTTCACAGATCAACTATCGAAGCAGGAGGAAAAACAATCGGAATTCTCCCCTGTGGATTTTTCACTTACACTATGACTGATAAAATTCAATCTATCTATAATCCTGACAATTTTCTAATTATTTCACCTTTTTATCTAAAAGAAGAATTCAATATTTTCAGGGCAATAGAAAGAAACAAATTGATATGCGCTTTATCTAAAGCCGTGTTCATTGTTGAATCCCCTGCAAAGGATGAAGGTGGAATCTTCGAAGCTGCGAAATCATCTCAGAAAATGCATATTCCGCTTTTTACTGCGGAATATGCAGAATATTCAGAACCATCGATGGGAAACCCTACACTAATTAAAGAATACGGAGCCCAGCCTATTAGAGGAAGGAAAGATGAAAACGGTGTAAGTCCCAATCTTGATGCATTTATTGCAAAAATTAAGTTTACCTAATTTTTCAGTTTATTCATGGACATATCATGAAGCCGTGAAAAAAACATAACTGCAATAATAGCGCCTATTGTTGCATAAAGCATATCCGACTGTGTATCCCAAACATATCCTTGTGTTCCGAGAAATGAATCCGCCGATTCTCCGGTAGCAACCGATACCCACCATTCAACAAATTCATAAAATGCACTTATTGCAAGACAAATAGAAACAACGATATATTTCAGCCAGTTTTTGCCATTGACGACTTTTAATCTGACAAGAAGTTCTCTCGCAATAAATGCAGGAACAAAACCCTGCATAAAATGACCGACTTTGTCATAATTATTCCTCTCAAGACCGAATGCATCTTTGAAATAATTAAATAGTGGAACTTCTGCGTAAGTATATTTTGCTCCTATTAATAATACAAAACAGTGAACGAGAATAAATGAATACACAAACCAAGAAAATTTGAATTTTTTATAAGTCAGAGATAGAATCAAAAAAAATAAAATTGCGGGAGCAGCTTCTAGAAACCATGTAAAATAATCATGAGGATTTATAAGTGACCAGATAAACACCGCAAAAAACAAAATTATATAAACTGTTATTCTTTTCATACTGCCTCGTTTTAGTTATAATCAGTCATATATTTACAACTGATATGAGTTCTTTATTTTATATTACTTATAAAGGAATTCCAGATTGTCATTGTTCTGTCCTTATAATATTCATCTTTAAAACCTCTAAGATCTACCTTCAAACCGCCCTTCTTCTTATAATAAATATCGGCTAAACCTGCTTTATCATTTCCGAGATAGATTTCAATCCTTGAATATCCTTGTTTCTCGATCCGTTTTACTGCCAATCCTTCATTCATTATATAAGAACAGAAAGTTTCGGCATATGATATTCTTTCATTTTCTGTATCGTTCAGAGCCGGCTTCGACATTGCTCCTTTTTTTGCAAGAGTGTCGGCAACTTCATTATATTCATCACCTGAATGTGCTTTTACTTTTATCCATTTGATGATGATTCCTGATTCTTTTACAAATGAAGCATAATCTTTTGTAAGTTTGATGTTGGTTTTCCATTTTCCTTGTGCCCAAGATGAAACACCTTCATAATCATAGTGAATCATAATATCATTTACAGAGTTTTCTTTGCACCAAAGCAAAACTTTTTTAGCAGCTTCAATTTCTCCAGCAACCTGCCGATGCGATCCGTCAGAATCAACATATCCTGATTCTTGATGTATAACATCATTTTCACGAACAATTACGAAACCATAGCCGGTATTGCCATTAATAAATGATCCATCAACATAAGCTTTATACATCAGATCCGGACCCCTTTAGCTTTGATGCGAAATCAATTATTCTGTCTGTCCTTTTCTCTGCATCTATTTTTGTGTCTCCGAGATAATCCGATGCAAGTTTAAACTGTTCTATAAAACTTTCCCTGTCTTTGCTTATTACTGATTCTAAAAGTTCCTGAGATGTTTTAATATATGTTTCAAGAATTTCAGGCACTTTTGGATTAGATATGGCAATATCGGCATATAATTCGGGATTTTGATTCAAAATTCTCTCAGCAAAATCAACCCTCATCCGGTAAACAGGTGAAGCGAATTTTTCAATTTCTTCAGGAACGGCATTCATTTTTCTCATCGTATTTACCAGCGTTATTGAAGTAAAATGAATAAGACCTTGTACAATTGCCATTACTTCGTCATGTTTTTCGGGAGTCGAAATTTCAATTAAAGCTCCGGCTTTCTTAAACATTGCCGAAATTTCAGAAATCCATTTATTTCCACGGGCAGGAGTAAGAACAATAACCTGATTCTGAAGATTATTTACCGAAGGTCCGAAAACAGGATGACAGCCGATAACTTCACAGGTTGAATTTTCAAGCATTGCGTCAACTTCACGTTTTTTCAGGGAAGTGAAATCCATCAGTAAAGAATCTTTATTTACAAGAGGTGCTATGCGCTTTATAACTTCAATAGTGTGATTTATTGGTACTGTAACTATTACTATATCATTTGTCCTGGCACATTCCTCAGGAGTAACAGCTGTATGTCTGGATGAAACCGTTACAGTATGACCCATTGATGCAAAAACGCCGGAAAATAGAGAACCCATGCCTCCTGTTCCGCCGATTATTCCAATTTTTCGGTGCATTCAATTACCTTTGATTAAATAATGACGATTCATGTCATTGCAATGATCACAATTTCCAATAATCCTGTAAACAAATTTCTTTTTATGTTTTTTTTGAAATTTACTTTACAGAGTTTAAAAGTAAAATATTCTGGACGCAGTGGTGTTATATGGAACTCGGTAGTATTTTCAAGCCTGAAAACGTTCTGTTTCTTACAAGTAATGAAAAACAAGTTGCAATCAAAGAAATGATTTCTCACCTTGAATCACAGAAAAAAATAAATTCAACTCCCCGCTATTACGCACAGGTGATTCATCGTGAATCTCTCGAAAATACAGGCATAGGCAATGGATTTGCCATTCCTCATGCAAGAACAGATTCGGTTAACGAATTAAATTTTGTTTTTGGAATTTCTTCAGAAGGAATTAGCTATTCCAGTTATGATAATAAAAATGTTAAATACCTTCTTCTTTGCATTTTCCCGACATCAATGAGTACTGAATATCTTTTCCTTGTAAGTATGATCGCCAAAATATTTTCTGTTAAAAAAAACCGTGATGAACTTGATGGAGCAAAATCAAGTGATGATGTATATTCAATACTCAAAAAGCATTCAGAAAATTATTATGAAAATATTGATTCAAACAAACCTGTTCAAATGGATCATTCGGCAAATCTTGCAGGCGTACCTACTTCCGATCTTGAGCTTTTAATCAGACTTGACCGGTTAAACAGATTATATGATGATACAAAGAATCCGGAAATACATTCAAAAATTGAATCACTTTGCGGATTAATCGACAAACGATCATTTGCGTATTATGAAAAAATGCGAAGTAAATGTTCTGAACCTTTTGCCATTGTTGAGAAGAATACTTGTTCCGGATGCCACATGAACATTCCGCCTATAGAAATAAACGAAATAATGGAAAGAAATAAAATTTCAATATGCTCTTATTGCGGCAGATTTCTGATTATTTTATAGAAATTTTCTGAATCTATACGAAAGCCACTGCAAGACGAAGTGTATAACAGATCTTCTCTCGTAATGTTCCAGGGTCAGCTGTTTAGATTTAAAAATATCCTTATTGAAAATTTCTTTCATATTATTACCGAAATCCTGATCGAGAATGACCGCATTAATCTCAAGATTATAATTAACACTTCTGCGGTCAAGATTTGCTGATCCGATAGTAGACCAAATTCCGTCAATTACTGCTGTTTTTGCGTGCAGAACAGAATAGTCATATTCGTAGATTTTAACACCATGCTTCAGAAATCTTTTATAAAGATACATTCCTGCGTATCTTACTATCGGTATATCAGTCTTTTTAGGAAGAATTAGACATACATCTACTCCCTTCATTGCAGAATTAATCAATGCTCTGTATATTTTTGAATCAGGAACAAAGTAGGCATTTGTAATGTAAATAAATTCTTTTGCGTTTCTGATAGCTGAAAGATAAGATTCTTTTATCGGTTTAATATTTCTTCTGGTTTTACTTGAAAGAATCATAACAAGTTTCCCGTCCTGCTTGCTTAATTCCGGAAAATAAGAAGCAAAATCAGAAATTATTCCGCCGCTTCGTATATAGTTTTCCATAAAAAAATACTGGATATCTTTAACAGCGGGTCCTTCTATTTTAATATGAGTATCACGCCACTCATTGCCCTGATATTTTTTCCCTGCATATTCATTACCTATATTCATGCCGCCGATAAATGCAGTTTTGCCGTCAATAACCATAAGCTTTCTGTGATCTCGAAGATTTATTTTAAATATCTTTCTTATATTGAATATAGGATGAAATTCTATAATATCAATACCTGAAGATTTCATAAAATCGAAGAGTTTAGAATTTGTCTGTACTGATCCGATTGAATCATATATAAGATTAATTTCAACACCGCGTGCCGATGCTTTTACGAGCTCTTTTGCAATTAACCATCCTACATTATCGCTGTTAAAAATATAAGTTTCAAGATTAATGCTTTTTTTCGCTTTTTTAATTGAAGATAATATCAATGAAAAACATTCGTCTCCGTCTGTTATAACTTTGATATTATTTCCTCCTGAAAGACCTCCAATTCTGAGTTTTCTCATCTCTCTTAAATACTTTGGAAGAAAGTAGCGGTTTTTTAACGATTTAAGATGTGAAATGTTACTGAGATCACTCATTTAGTCAAGACAGCTTTTCTTTTCTTGGATTTAGTTTCGATTATAAAATCAATCATATCATTAAAAATTACTTTTATTGAAATTATTTCACCCGGATTAGATGATATAATTTTTGAGGATAAACAATCTTCAATTTCTGTTTGAATTATTCTTCTTAAAAATCTGGCACCATACTCATCACTAAAACCTTTTTCAGCGATATAATCAACAACTTCCGGATTAAAATCAATGTCAATTTTTCTTTCCAAAAGAGTATTCTTAATTTCTTTAAACATTAAAATCACTATTTCTTTTATATCAGATCGGTTTAAATGCGAAAAGGCGATTATTTCATCAATTCTGTTTATAAACTCAGGATTAAATGATTTTTTAACTTCATCAAATGCTTTTACGCTTTCTTCGATAGAGCTCCCGGCAAATCCCAGTTTTCCGGTACGGTCGAATCTCGAATTTCCTATATTTGATGTCATTATTATCAATGTGTCACGGAATGAAATTTTGTTACCGGAATTATCTGTTAATTCACCTTCATCAAATATTTGAAGTAGAATATTAAAGAAATCAGGATGAGCCTTCTCAATTTCGTCGAATAGAATTACGCAATACGGCTTTCGCTTGATTTTTTCCGTAAGTTGTCCCCCATCTTCATAGCCGACATATCCCGGAGGTGAACCGGCTAGACGCGACACAGCATGCTTCTCCATATATTCACTCATATCGATTCTAATAAGTGAGTTGTTGTCACCGAAATAATTACGTGCAAGCACCTTTGCAAGTTCTGTTTTTCCGACTCCGGTAGGTCCTGCGAAGAGAAATATACCGATTGGTCTGTTGGTTCTGCGAAGACCTGCTGTTGATCGTCTTAAAGATCTGCAAATTGAAGATATTGCAGATTCCTGACCGATTATTTCCTTCTGTAAATATTTTTCAAGATTCAAAATCTTATTCTTATCTTCAAAACCCATTTCAGCAACAGGAATTGAAGTAGATTGAGATATTATTTTTTTAATGCAGTCTTCTGTAACAGTTACGGAATATTTTCCAGTTCTATTTTTCCAATCTGAAAATTTTTTAGAAAAATCTTTTTTTAATTTTATTATCTCATCTCTGACAAAAGCCGCTTGTTCATACTTTTGATTTTCTACATATAACATTTTTTCAGATTTTTTTTCATCGATAATTTTTTCAATTTGCGAAATATCTTCCGGTTTAAATGAGTTTTCAAGTTTAGCTTTTGCACCGGCCTCATCAAGAAGATCAATCGCTTTGTCCGGAAGAAATCTGTCACGGATATATCTTGCAGATAATCTGGCCGCAGCCTCAATAGCCGAATCTTCATATTTTACTTTATGATGCTGTTCAAATGATTCTTTAAGTCCGGTCAATATTTTAACAGTACCTTCAATGGAAGGTTCTTTTACAAGTAC
>JAKPJF010000077.1 GCA_029554345.1 Spirochaetota bacterium
AAAAATGCTGAACCGACAGCTCCTCCCATATTTCGAAAAAATTGAAGAAGAGATGTCACAAGTCCAACCTGCTTAAGAGAAAAAAGGCTTTGAGGTGCCGCATTATAAACAGGAAAGGTTAATCCTATACCGAATCCAGCGAAACCGGAAAATAATATTATATAATTAATTCCGGCTTTCGCACCAAAAAGACCTATACACAGCATCCCCACAAATGCTATAAATAATCCTATCGAGGCCAAAAATTTAAAAAGATATCTATGAGTCAAAATTCTTCCCGATATATTACTTGATAATATCATCAGAACCATCATTGGCATCATGATCATTCCTGATTCTGTCGCACTTTTACCCTTTGCACTTTGAAGATACAAAGGCAGAAAAATCGCAGCACCGAATATTGCCATATTTCCTAAAGAAGAAGAAATTACCGAAGAAGCGAAAACTTTCTCCCTGAAAAAATGCAAAGAAAGAAGCGGTTCCTTAGATTTATTCTCTATGGAAATAAAAACAGCAAAAGCAATTATCGATAAGGCGAATAAAGCTAAAATGTCAAACGAATACACCGGCCTCTTTCCAGCTTCTGTAACCGCAAACAAAAATGGTGCTACAAAAAGAATAAAAGCACCAACACCAGGATAATCAATTCGGCGTTTCTCCTCATGATGTCTGAGAGGATGAAGGTTGCAATGAATAAGGAAAAAAGCAAGAATTCCCAATGGTATATTTATATAGAATATCCAGTGCCAAGATAATTTATCAGCAATAAATCCTCCTGCTCCTGGCCCAAGAATGCTCGCTACAGCAAACATTGAGGCCAATATACCCATATATTTACCGCGTTCCCTTGGAGGAAATATTTCTGCTACTATAACAAACGCACTTGATACACATATTCCTCCGCCTATTCCCTGCAATCCTCGAAACACAGAAAGCATTATCATGTTTGATGAAAGACCGCACAATGCAGAAGCTACGATAAAAAAAATAATACCGCTGATTGTTATCCTCTTCCTACCATATATATCAGCTAATTTCCCTGAAATAGGGAGTATAACCGTTGAAAAAAGAAGATATGAAGTAAATGGCCACGAATAATGTTCAATTCCATTAAGATCCTTTATTATCTTAGGCATAGCCGTACTTACAATGGTATTGTCTAATGCTGCAAGAAGTAAAGTCAGCATGGCACCAGCCATAATAAGAAATCTTTCTCGACTTTGCAGGCTTATTCTTTCGGTTTTCATTATATCTCCAATTTCAAAGACAAATTTAATTTCATTTTTAGGATAACAATCATTTTTTCTGATAATAAATCAACAAATTACGTATTTATTTAATAGACGAAAAATTATGAATCAAATAAAATCAACTGCAATAATACGAAAGGATATTTTCATTCTTTTAAAAAAAATATCCGAGTCGACAGGAAAATCCGTTTCATGTGTTTTATCTGATTGTTTCAAATATATAATATCACAAAACAATAAGATTAATAAACCTGTAATTGGCTCAAATATAAAATACCAAAAACGCAACATCAATTTTTACACTATTCATTATCAAATAGATGATCAAATATATGAAACTTGCTTGGATCTTAAAAAAATACTTAAGAAATCTTTATCGAGAATTGTAAATGAAACAATCCAAGAAATTTATTCATTAATCAGCAGAACCTCAAATGATACAATTGCATTCTATGTCAACCTACTGTCTCATTGGAAGGAAAAACTCATTTCATACGAATGTATATTTAAATACGATAAAACATCTTCATCATATATTATATCAATCAATTCGCAAATTACATAAAAAGTTATTTACTTTTTAAAGCTTTTAATCTGACTGGAAGTACTTTACTTTATAAAGCGCTAAAAGGAGATTATATGAAACATTTTGCGTTATTGTTAAGCTTAATACCTATACTGCTGTTTGGATTTAATCAGACAAAATATCAAAGAATTTCTGTCTTATTATGGGATAATCCAAGTATAAGCAAATTAGAAAATGAACCAGAATTATTAAAGAAGAGTATTTCAGAATTAGAATCAAAAATGGATAACAATCAGATTTCAAAACTCCAATTAGCGATAATGTACAATTCATCATCTCTACTTGGAGACACCGGAAGTGCAGAAAAAGCATTTAAACTATTATTGGATATAAAGAATAAAGAAAAGTTATCAGAAGAAATTGAAATGATAGTTCTCGTCTACCTTGGCTCTTCCAGATCACTAATGGCTCGAGATTCATACAATCCTGTAAGCAAGATGAGTTATGTAAAAGAAGCTGCAGTTTTTCTTGATGAAGCAGTTTCAAAGTATGGTCAATATCATTTTTTACCCCGGTATGTTCGCGGCACTGTTTTTTCCGGATTACCCGAGATGTTTAAGAAAAAATCAACCGCAGAAAGTGATTTAAAATACATTATTGCAGAATATGAATCAAGAAAAACAATACCAGCCGACCTTGCATCAGAAGCTTTTTTCAATCTTGGCAATATCCATAAGAGCAACAAAAAAACCGATGAGGCTATAATCGCATGGAACAAATGCATCATACTGACTCCAAGTTCCAAATCCGCAGATAAAGCTAAAAAAAACATTAAAAAATATGGGGAGTAAAATGAATAGTATACTCATAGAAAATGTATCAAAGAATTATACTCTAGGGAAAGTTGAAGTTCCCGCCCTCAAAAACATTAATCTTTCAGTAAAACACGGCGAAATAATATGTCTGATGGGTCCAAGCGGTAGCGGGAAAAGTACTCTTTTAAATTTAATTGGGGCTCTTGACTCGCCTTCTAATGGTGAAGTTCACATTAACGGAGAAAATATTGCATCGTTGACGGATCGTGCTCTTTCAAAATTTAGAAATAGAACTCTCGGATTCATTTTCCAATCATTCAATCTCATACCGGTTTTATCTGTTTCTGAGAACATCGAATATCCACTTTTAATGCAGGACATTTCTTCATCTGAAAGAAAAAATCGTGTTAACGAATACATCGATGCAGTAGGACTTACTCCATATTCAAACCGCAATCCGGATGAACTTTCAGGAGGTCAACGTCAAAGAGTTGCAATTGCCCGTGCACTTGCAACACATCCGTCAATAATAATAGCGGATGAACCAACTGCAAACCTTGATCATAAGACTGGAAAAGAAGTAATGGATTTGATCAGCAGCATGAATAAAAAAAGCGGAGCAACAGTAATTTTTGCGACTCATGATCCGATAGTTTCGAATTATACTAAAAAAATTATTCGTCTAAAAGACGGCGAAATATCGGAGAGTTGATATGATTATAAAAATTGCCGTCAAAAATATTATGAGAAATAAGCGCCGGACAATTTTAACTTCTCTGGCAATGATTCTTGGAATCGCATCATTACTTATATTTACTTCTTTCATTTCCGAGCAAATGAAGGGCTTTAGAGAAGGAATTATTCGCGAAGGATTAGGCCACATTCAAATTGCATCAAATGAATCTTTCTTCTCGAAAGGCAAATTTGATCCTTCAGCTTTCATAATTGACAATTCCGATTCCATCGAATTAAAAATTAAATCAAATCAGGATGTAATAAATGTTATTCCATCAATCGGTTTCAGCGCCATGGCTGCTGGAAAAAATAAAACCATCACTCTGCTCATAAAAGCATATCCGCGCGACAAAATCCATTTTTCAAAAGATCAGAACGAAACTGTCAACGGACAAATATCTCCATCATTTCTTATTCATGGAAATAACTTTTCACCTGAAACAGACGAAATCATTATCGGTGATTTAGCTGCAAAAATTCTAGGTATAAAATGCGGAGAGATTTTAACCATTATGTCAATTCTGCCAGGCGGGGCGTTAAAAGCATCAGACTTTACAGTTTGCGGAATTTACAAAGGAAGCGAGTCTGGAAAAATATACGCATATATTCCTTATGAAAGCAGAGGAAAACTGATAGATGCAGAAAGTCCATCTTCATTTACAGTGTTCTTATCATCAGAAAATCAAACAGATAATACTATTCTAACTTTAAAAAATTCATACCCAGAATTATCAGTTAAACCTTGGCATGAGCTTGCCGATTTCTATACTCAGGTCAATGGAATGTACAGTGCCTTTCTTAAAGTAATATCTGCAATAATGATTCTTGTTACTGTATTTGTAGTCATGAACACGATGTCAATGTCCGTATTCGAACGCATTAGAGAAATAGGAACTATGCGAGCTGTTGGAACAAGCCGAAAAAGAATTTTCTCAATGCTTTCAATCGAAGGTTTTTGTCTCGGCATATTCGGATCATTCGTAGGAATAGTTTTCGGTTTTCTGCTGTCTTTTGCAATAAATGCCCTCGGAGGAATACCTTTTTCATATGACGGCTTCGATTATCACATACTGATATCTCCTGATTTTTCTGACGCAATAAAAGCAGCTTTACCGGTTCTTTTCGTCTCACTTTTAGGCACTCTGCCTGCAGCTTATAAAGGATCAAGATTATCAGTTGCTGAAACATTGAGGTATTAATATGAACAAAGAAATAGTCAGCAAAACAATCAAACTTGCATGGAGAAATGTAAGAAGGAATAAACGCAGAACACTCTTAACTCTTTTCACTATGTTTATCGGATTTTTCGCAATAACTATTCTAGACGGATTTATGACATACAGCATGAATCAACTTGGAGAAACAATTATTAAAAGCGGAGTCGGGCACATTCAAATCGCCATAAATGAAAATTACTTTAAAGAGGGAGAATCAGATCCTTCCCCTTTTATAATTCCTCAATCGGATGAAGAAGCCAAGAAAATCTTAAAACTTTCCGAAGTAAAGGATGTTATAAAGTGCGCAAAATTTCAGGGATTAATTTCATTCAATGGCAAAAATGAAAACTCGTTATTGCAATCAGTAGATGCTGAATCATCAGAAGAAACTTTGAACAGGCTGAATTTTTATGAAGGACGGGGATTTAACGGGGAAAGCGGAATAATCATAGGCAAAATTCTCGCAGAAAAACTTGAGGTAAAAGTCGGCGATACTGTTACTCTATACGGTCCATCAGCTCAAGGCGGAGTAAATGTTCTTGATCTTGAAGTTTCTGCTATCGCCGGAAGCGGAATAACCGATCTTGACGGCGTTGCAAGTTATATTACAACAGAAACCGCTCAGACGCTAATGATATCAGACGATCTCACTCTATTAACTGTATATCTTGAAGACACTAAAGATACTGAGGCGTCTATTGATAAAATTCAAAAAATTACAGGTGGAAAGTTTTCAATAAAAAAATGGAGTGATGTGTCAGAATACTATCGTCTTGCAAGCACCTCTTATTCAACTGTTTTCGGAGTAGCAAATATAATCATATTCATCGTTTCGCTTTTTGCTGTCGCAAACACAATTACAATGTCTGTATATGAACGAATACGCGAAATGGGAACTATCAGAGCATTCGGCATGAACCGGCGATATATTTTTATGATGTTTACTTTAGAAGGAATTATCTTGGGATTCTTTGGGACATTGATAGGATGCATCGGAGGATTCACAGCATCATACATCATCAACATTTTCGGCGGAATTGAAATAGGAGCTCAGCCTGGTTATTCCGAATCCATGCTTCTTCTCTTCACGCCTAAAATCTCAACAGTATTACTAAATATATCAATCGGAATAACAATTTCCGCTATCGCTTCACTTATTCCTTCGGTAAAGGCCGCAAGAATTCAAGTTCGTGAAGCTCTTTCATACAGATAAGGAGAATATTATGAAAATTTATCTTTCGCTATTACTTTTTGTTTTATCAATTCATATAAATGCAGGTGATGGCAATGCAATTTTAAAAGAAGTGGATGCCAGAATTTATACTCCGAATATGGCCTTTGAAATGGATATTTCAGCATATAAGGGAAACAAACTTCGCGACTCGAACAGAATCGCCGGATACTCAAAAGATTCTGACAGATCATTAGTTCTGTTGTATTTTATTTCTCCTGCGAGTTTGAAAGGAAGAAAAATGTTAATGGAAGGAAATTACATCTGGATGCAGATGCCGCGGACAAAAAATGCTATCCGTCTTTCTCCAATGCAGATCCTTCTCGGAGAAGCCTCTAATGGAGATGTTGCCCGAACAAGATTTTCAGCCGATTACAATGCCGTTCATGACGGCAATGAAATGATTGAAGGAAAGAAATGTGAAAGACTCATTCTTGAAGTAAAATCCGATAAAAAAGGAAGTACTTATTCCAAAATTATTCTCAGAATCGGTGCCGACAAGCTTCCGGTATATGCAGAATTTTTTGCAGAAAGCGGCAAAATGATGAAGAAAGTTTTTTACAGATCATTTTCACCATTTGGCGGAAGAATGATGCAAAAAATAATTGAGATATTCGACGCAGTTAATTCTGAAAACCACACAATAATGGAATATGTAAAAATCGGATCAAAGAATCTTCCTCTTTCTCATTTTACAAAAGAATATCTTGACCGTTTTCAATACACATCTTTCGGAGCACAATGATGAGAATCCGTATATTTTTCTCTATATTTTTATTTCTTACAATTACAGAATATGGTCAGTCTTTCGACGGGTTTTACAATATTCAATCAACATGTTCAACTCATATGATATCTGAGAAAACCGATGAAAATCGGTTTTCTCTCTCACACACCTTCTTCGCAAATCATTCTGAATCTTTCGGCATTTTCAATACATCAATCAATGCAAATGCTTTTGGAAAAATCAAAAGCGGGGAAGATCAAGAAGCCGATAAAACAAAAAGCAAGTTCGAAAGTAAAATTACCGAATTTTATATTTCAATGGGCAGTGATTCTATTTTTTTTGACTTTGGAAAAAAAAACATTAAAACAGGTACAGCATTATTTAAAAGTCCGACTTATTATTTTGATTCTGTTTCAGGTTCAACATGGAAAAGAGACTCAAACAGTGAAAAAAAAACAAAAGAAGGTACAATTGGATTAAAAACGGAATGGATTAATCCGATTTTCACCGTATCAGAATATTTTTCACCCAGGATAACAATCAACGATGACCGCGAAAAGAACATAGAACGTTTTACATCAGAGCAGGATTTTCACAGATCTCTAAGCTCTCTTTCTTTCAGAATTAAAGATTTGGATATGTCATTATTCTTCCTTTATACAAAAAGAAATCATGGAACAAAATTCAATTCGGGATTAACATCAAATATTTCTATCGGAGAATCGATTACTTTCTACATCGATGCATCCATTGCAGATCAAAAATATAATTACCTGCCTGACGATAATCTTTACACAATTGAAGAAAGTAAAATAAATAAACCTATTGAAGCAAGTTCCGGAATGTCGTATTCCATTAATGAAAACAACACTTTATATGCAGAATACTATTATAACGGCGCAGGACTGAATAAATCTGACTATGATTATGCTCTCGATTTTATGGACAAAATGAATTCATTTAACTACGGTTCCGCTGCATTATTGTCAGGTAAATACGGACTTTTCAACATGGCAAAACACTACATTATGATCCGCGGATCATTTTCAATTAACGATTCATATAATTTCACTGCCATGAATATACTTAACCTTTATGATAAAAGCGGTTTATTTCAAAGCGAAATAAACTTTGACGGGGAGGGATTTTTAATAATATTTATGGGAAGAAATTATTATGGAAGAAAAAAAAGTGAAATCAGTTTTTTCTCGAATATCCGCGAAGCATCAGCCGAATTTGAAGTTTATTTTTAGGTTCTGACTTATCGGGATAAACGACAAAATCAATCAATTATGCAATTATCATTATAATTATATTTTTTAAAACTTTAAATGAGAGGCATTATGCTTAATCTTCATAAAATCATCTATATTATTGCGTCAATTGCTATTGGTTCATCATCCTGTTCTAACAAAAAAACCGACACAACACTAGCAATCAATGATGACATATATTCAGTTAACATGATAATGGATGAGTATATTATTTATTCTGAAATCATCCACGACTATTTTAAAATTGATATTAGCTATATGCCTGATTCAAGGACTAATATTGATCAACTCCCTGCTTTTTATTTAACAGACGGACAGTGGCGCGGAATCGATCACAAATATATACACTACTTATCTCATAAAAAACTTATCCGCCCAGTATATGTTGTCGGAGTCGGCTATCCCCAAGGTTATGATTATGGAAAAATACGGGAAAGAGATCTTACTGACAATCCTGAGAAATTCGCAATGGCCTTTGCTAAAGAAATAATTCCATTCGTAGAAGCAAAATATAAAATTCATCCGCAGCATAGAATACTGTATGGCGCTTCTTACGGCGGATATTTCACTTTACATTCTCTTTTTATAAATGAATCTTTTCGCGGTTTATTTGAAACTTTTATTGCAGCCTGCCCAGTAGCCAAAACACCTTCTGCAGAAAATTATCTTTATGAAGCAGTAAAGAAATCATCAACTATTAGTAAAAATCTATATTTTGGAGTTGGGTCTTCAGATCATCCATACATTGTAAAAACAAATGAAAATATATCAAACTTAATTTCATCTTTAAATCAAAGATCAATAAAATATTCATTTTTCAACTATAATAACAAAGATCATTATACAGTTTGCAGAAGTGTTTTCATTGACGGTCTTCTTATGTATTATGGATTAAATAGTAAAACAACTACCGGCATATCCGATATTACATATCAACGAAAACATTATACATTTGAAAATTCCGCTGAATTATATGACTGGAGCATTTTAAACTCAAAGCCTTTTGACGCTGCAAAAAAAATAAGCATAATAAAGGATTCTTCATCAAACAATAATGCGCTTATTATTACGAACATCTTCAATAACGGAAGTTCAACAGGATCAGCAATTAATGTTTTCGACCATTTTGAAAATTTCAAAGGTAAAACATTGACAGCTGATTTTTTTGTTCCTGAAAATAAAACGGGTATTTACAAAGTAGCTATGAGACTACAATCTACTTATAACTGGATTCTCGATGAAAGTAAATTTGTTATTCTCGATAAAGCAGGATGGCAGAAACTTTCTTTTAATATTGATGATTCTGCAAAGAATGGTAATTCTGAACTTTTAAGATCAATCGGATTTTCCATCGGCAAAACTAGCTCAGAAACCGAACAAAATGGTGACATAGTTATCTCAAATATCTCTTGGAAATAAGGTAAAAAACCGGTCACGCTTTTTATACGTGCGTAACCGGTTTTTTATTTATAGAAACAAACGTATGAACATTCTTCATCTGCTGTTACTGTAAATTTTGAATTAGCCGGAACAACAAAGGATTCGCCTGTTGAATATACTCCGGAATGGTCTCCCATAAGAACATTTAACTTACCTGATGTTACTTTCATAAGCTCTTCTGACGATGTTGAAAATTCGTAAGTACCGCGTGAAATAACTCCCGATGTGGCTTTTCCTTCTGAATTAGAAAAAGCCACAGATTTGACTTTGCCGTCAAAATATTCATTAACTTTAAGCATATTACCTCTCAAATCAATTTTTAAAAGATATTTATTTTTGGCAATATATTTTCAATTATGGAACTTGTCGAATTCTTTTATGGTTTATAAATTGAATTTAATAAAAAGGAGTAACCAATGAAAAAAACAGCTCTATTGATTTTTTCACTATTTCTTACGTTTATGGTACTAAACGCGCAGGGGAAAGAAAGACATGGAAACAAAGATTCAATGAATTGCCCGAAATATGAAAGAGGCATGGGCAAAAAATATCAAGGATGTATGCCTATGTTTTTTCTTGAATCCGATGAGATGAAAAAAGAACTCAAACTTACAGATGATCAAGTTTCCAAAATAAAGACTGCAAACAGCGAGTTAAAAAAACAAACTGAACCGATTCACGAAAAGCAGAGAAATCTTCATCAGGAAATGAGAAAACTCGATGAAAAAGATAATAGCACACTATCAGATTATGAAAAGATAATAAAAGAAATTAGCGCTAACATGACTGAAATGCAAATTCTTCATGCAAAATACAGAATTCAAATCAGAAGTATTTTGACAAAAGATCAGAAAGAAATACTCAAAGCTAAACATGATAAAATGAAAGAAAAAGAAAACAGAAGAAAACACCGCGATATGGATTCCGAAGATTGATTGAAAGATATAACCAGTTGCCGGGACGCACCGGCAACTGGTTAGCTTATAATTAGTTCAAATCAAACCGCTTATTGAGAAAAGAAATCTTGTATAATTTTGCCCTTTCCCAAATCCTTTTGTATAACTTACAGCTGATGTAATGTTTTTATACATATATTTTGTTGATATAAATACGTTTTTTTGCGCAGAATAATATGAATCATTCCCTAGAATGAATACATAATACATGTTCGCATAAAATGATTTTAACAATCGAGTTTCAATTTCACTCTTAATTTTTTTTCGGGCATCATTCTTCGAAATTGAATGATTAAGTGCCATATATTTAAAATATAATTTCATTTCTGCGGACAGCGCATTTGAAATTTCATCAGTTTTCCAGTAATACTTTGTTCGGCAATAATCTCCGTTTATGTATATTTTTTTAAGAATCTCAATTTCTGCAAAAACCTTTTCATCTACTAAATATGTCTCGGACTGAATCATTTTCTTATACTGTGTCTGTTCTATTTCAGCACCTGTTTTAATTTTATCCGTCATATACAAATATCCCGAAAATGAATTTTGAATTGAAGGAGATTTTCCTCTGCAGGGAGATCCGAATGGAACATTTATTTTTTCAGAGATATTCTTGCCGACGAATGAAATCATGTATTTTTTTTCAACATGTTTCATCCCATACTGATAAGATAGAGTTTCGGTAAAACTGCTATCTTGTGAACGGTTAAAACACATTTCAGTAAATATTTCCGACTGCTTTATCCCGAACGATAAATATAGAGAAGAAGCTGAATAGTAATCATTTCCTTGTGAATACAATCTTCCTGAACTGCTTTCAGCAAGAGAATACAGTCCATTAACATTTATTTTCAATAAATGATATCCTAAGCATAAGGAATAGCCAGATATTTTTGAAGATACTATTTCTTCTTTATCTACTATGTCAGAAGAATTTAGAGACAAATAACTTCTATTTGTCTCATTTTCTTCATATTCAGAGGACGTAATATATGACTTTTTATCAGAATAGAACATATGAATCTTAAATTTAATATCGTCTAAATCTATTATTGAACAACTAATGGCTGATCCGAACAATGAATCATTTATATTTGCACTTGTTTCTGGAAGAAAAGGATCACTTTGAGTGCGGATAGTTGAAGAATGAAATGGATTATTCGAAGCTGAATTCAGCCTTGACAATATCATTCCGCTCGAAAACTTCGCATGATAATTTCCAGCTAATATTTTTATTCTGTCTGTGGAAGAAATTCTTGCATTCCATGAATACGTATTTTTTTTATTACTTATGTCGTCTTTTCTTGAGAAATCAAAGAATGCTGAACTTCCAAAACTAAAAAGCAAATGATTAAAATAATTTTTCTTCTCTTCAGATCCTTTTTTAGAGTATTCATAATCCACATCTCCTTCCATAAAAGCAAAAAGCATCGTGCATGGAAATATAACAATAATAGTTAATAATTTGAACATATGTCTATGGCCCTGCCTATCATTTGCTTATCAAGTTCGTATTTCTCAATACCGTTTAACACATATGTTTTACCTCTAATCATAAAATCATCAGCAATACTCAAAGCTTTTGAATGAGGAATCCCCGCAGAAACGAGTTGATTGAATAAATGGGTTTTACTTTTTTTCGGCTTATATACGAATCGATTTTCACGATGTTTTTTGACTTCAGTTTCTGAAAGATTCTCAACTCGTCTGATTATAGATTCTAAAAGCTCCCCTTCGGCGCCAATTTGAACAAGAGACTTCCGGCTTATCTTTCCGAATCTTTCTCTATACGCAATTATACGCTGTGCAATTTCTATGGTCATGCCTTCGATTGAAAGCAACTCATCTAGTCCGGCCCGTTGAATATCAATATTTTCTTCTAATCGATACTTATACTTTTTAGAAATTTCAATCGCAGTTTTCGGCAGAACAACTTCCCCCCAAACAAACGAAACACTGAAATTATGCGTGACACCCAGAACAGAATGATTTGATAAAGAATATTGCAACCGGCAATTATTATAATAAAATGTTCCTCCAACAGAATAAATCGACAAATCCGGAGAATAACCGACTGAACAATTGAAATTTTTTGCAAGATTAAATGACAGCTCGAAGAGTTTCATTATCTTATTATCAATATAATTTATATTGGAAATAAATTCTGCACCGGAAAAAGGAGCTATGGAAATTCCAGCCGAGAGCATTGAAGGGTATAGTTCCCTGCTGTCATCAAATCGCGAAATAATACCTCTCTGATAAATTCCCACACGGAAAAAACTCATCGGACGAATAATCATCCCCGCATTATAGTCATTTAACCATTTGGAGTATTTTCTACCATCGCAATTTATTCCATACCTGAGAAAATCAGTGCTGACACCAAAACCAATATACTTAAAAGCATAATTGGTTCCTGCACGTAATTTCGTTTCAGAATAAAAACAACTGCCGAAATAATTTCCAGACAAATAACAATCATAACTCTCAAAAGTTAATCCGGCGATCAATGATGAAGAATGCAGCTGGCTAATTCCATATGGTCGGGCATAAGAGACTGACAAAAAGCTGTGCTTAGTATCAGAAATACTGCCAGCTTCTTCCGTAAAGGACAATGGACTTTCAGCATAAACACTTCTTTCGAATGGAAAAACCAATGACTGAGAATTATAATCAAAAGCTGCAATATTCAATAATACCAGACAAATAATTACAACTCTCATTTATACCTGTTAACAATTATTAGAGTTTTTGAATTCTTTATCTTTCCGCTTTTTGCAACTCCTGTAAAACAAATTATATACATTCCGCTTCTTAACTTCTTAATAACTGAATGATCAAGCCTGATTTTAAAAAATCCCGGTTGAACATCTTTAAAAAGCCGGGACTCATATTTCAGTATTCCGTTTGTCGAGTAAATCCTAAAACGCAAAGAGCACTGTAAGGAAATATTTACAGAAACAAAATCTTTTCCGGAAAATTCTTCTATAAGATATTTATCTTTTAATCCCAATGAAAAAGACTCGGAACTTCTCTTTGAGTAAATATTATCATTTCCTGGTGTTGGAGTATCTGTGACAACAAAATCATTTTTTGAATTTGTATCTTCCCCTAATCTAATAATGCTTTGATCCGAAGAAAGACCTTTTAAACCAATATCAATGAATGATTTTTCGACACTATCTGATACAGACCAAACACCAATTGAAACAGCAGAATCAAGATACGATAAAACAGAAGAATTAATCGACCCATCATACGCGGAATATGCAGCAAAATCAATTGCACCATTAGCAATATTTGAATCATCATCAAGTCCTATAACAGAATCGGTGTTCCAAGGACTTGTACCTTTCACATAAACATCAATAACACCATTTTTATTGCTGTCTCCGGTATAATCAGTTTCATCAACTCCTTTACAAAAGCGCACAACAATATATCTGTCATCATAAGGAGTTTCCAAAAGATTCCTCGAAAAAATTGAAACAGGATCTTCAGAAAGAATTTCTTCACTTCCGTAATAAACAGTAAGAAATAATTTTGATATATCTTTTTTTTCTAAAATATCAGAATTGAAATATATTTCAACCCAATCGCAAGGACTTCCTGCCGGAGAAATTTCTGATATTACAAGCCGTGATGAATGGCTTGTCTGTGCACTCAATATTACCGATAAAAGAAATATTACCTTCATATATAATCAAATACGTATAAAAAATGATTTTTTGCACTAAATTGAAAATTTTAATTGAATCTTTTATTAAATTCTAAAATATTTATTTTATGCACTATTTGAATGAATCAAATATTCTTTTATTTCTCATTCAGCTTGCGTTAATACTATTTCTTGCACGCATAACAGGTGAGATTTTCCGTCGATTTAAACAACCCGTACTCACTGCTGAACTTATAATTGGAGTTATTCTCGGTCCGACTTTATTCGGACGTTTTTATCCTGAAATCTTTACGCTTATTTTTCCGAATGATGCGGCTCAGCAAAACATGCTCGAAACCATATCATGGATAGGGGTGTTATTTCTTTTAATGGACACGGGATTAGAGATAGATTTTTCATCAGCGTGGAGACAAAGAGGAAGCGCTCTTGTAATTGCACTGTCTGACATAATTATTCCCATGCTGATAGCATTTATTCCGTGCTTTCTTCTTCCTGATCAATATCTCGCTGATCCGGATAAAAGACTTTACTTCGCCCTTTTTATGGCTGTGGTAATGACAATTAGTGCCATGCCTATCGCCTCACGGGTTATGCACGATTTACTGCTTTTGAAAACCGACATTGGATTTCTGACGATGTCAGCATTGGCAGTTAATGACATTATCGGCTGGGTACTTTTTACTATTATATTAGGTTTATTTACACAATCAGGCTTAAATTCATCTTTTGTAGTAATTATATTCTTTGCTACGATAGGATTCTCAGTCCTGGCTCTTACTGTTGGAAGGAAATTTTCAAATATAGCTGTAGACTATTTTCAAAAGAAAAATGTCCCTGAACCTGCAGCTTCCTTTTCTTATGTATGTATTCTCGGTGTAATATTCGGCGCTCTTACTCAAAAATTGGGAATACATGCACTATTTGGATTCTTTATAGCAGGAATTGTTGCAGGAGAAGCAAAAAATCTAAAAGATGACACCCGCGCAATAATTTCACAAATGGTTCACTCTCTTTTTGTCCCTGTATTTTTTGTTAACATAGGCCTTAAAATTGATTTTTTTGCAAATTTCGAACTTCTGCCGGTAATTTTGATTACTGCAGTCGGAATATTCGGAAGATTTATCGGTGCTTGGGTTGGAGTTACATTCAGTAAAGTTCCTAAAATAAACCGCACACTCATATCTATTGCTCATACTCCAGGCGGCATGATGGAAATTGTTGTTGCTCTGCTTGCTTTAGAAGCCGGCATCATTACGCCTAAAATATTCATCGCAATCGTATGCAGCGCTGTTATTTCATCAATCATCATGGGACCATGGATGACTTATGCAATGAAAAAAAGAAAAGACGTATCTCTATCTTCTTATATCAATTACGATTATGGAATTATGATGCTAGAGGAGAAAAACAGAAACGACACTATCAAAAAAATGCTTCAAACATCAAAATCATTTATTAAGAATATAGATCTAAATAACGTTGAAAAAGTTCTTATTATTCGTGAAGAAGAATATTCAACAGCTATCGGAGACGGCATAGCTATTCCCCATGCAAGGCTTGAATCAATAAGCGACCCCGTACTTTTAACAGGAATATCCGACAAGGGAATAGAATGGAATGCACCTGATGGGAAACCAGTAAACATGGTGTTTCTTCTTTTGTCTCCGGCAGCATCAAACGATCTGCATATAGAAATTATTTCAAAACTATCAAGACTAATGCAGAAAAGTTTCAATAGAAATCTTCTATTAAATTCTACTAATGTTAAAATACTTTCAGAAAGAATAAAACAATTGTTTTAAACAATATTCTTATAAAAAATATTAGATTCCACTCTAGCATCTTTTAAAGTCATCGTCTATACGGATAATATCATCCTCACCGACATATTCTCCAACCTGAGTTTCGATAATAACCAGATCAATTTTACCTTCATTTGAAAGCCTATGATTAACACCGATTGGAATATAAATAGACTCATTCTTACATATAACCTTATCATCACCGCCTGAATGAACATTAGCTGTACCGGAAACAACCACCCAATGTTCACTTCTATGCAGATGTTTTTGAAGAGAAATTCTTTTCCCAGGTTTTATTACAATTTTTTTAATCTTAAAACGCTTACTTTCTTCAAGAACAGTATAAGTGCCCCATGGACGATGAACCGTTGAATGAAGAATGGTAAGCTCTTTGTCCTGAGGAGTCGAATTCTGAAGACGGCTTACTACTTCTTTAACATCCTGAGAAAAACCTTTTTTCATAATACAAAGAGCATCTGAAGTATCAACAATGATTAAGTCATCTACTCCTATTAAAGACATATTCCTGTTTCCTGAAAAAACAAGATTATTTTTTGATTTGATAGAAATAACATCTCCATCAAATGAATTTCCATTTTCATCTTTAACTTTTATATCGGAAATTGAATCGAAACTTCCAAGGTCCGTCCATCCAATATCACTAGCAACAACACTGACATTCTTAGATTTTTCCATAACAGCATAATCAATGCTGTCTGACGGAATTAACTTCATCTTATCTGGTTGAATTCTAATTGTCCGATTATTCTTTTGTTCTATATCAGCTGATTCAAAAGCTACTTTTGATTTAGCATAGATGTCAGGCGAATATTTTTTCAATTCATCAAGAAAAACACCTGCTTTAAATACAAACATTCCGCTGTTCCAATAGTATGATTTAGCAGCTAAATACTTTTCAGCAGTTTCTTTGTCCGGTTTTTCTCTGAAAGAAACTACTTTATATAGTGAATCAATCTGATCAATATTACCACTTGAAGCTTCGATATATCCATATCCTGTTTCCGGATATTTCGCAGTAATCCCAAATGTCACAAGATTGCCCTTGTCTGCATTCAGTCGGGCAATATGAACTTTTTCGGAATAAACTTCTGTTTTTCTAATTAAATGATCAGAAGGAGTAACAAAAACTATTTCTTCCGGATCAAAAGATAAACATGCAAGAGCAATTGCTGGTGCAGTATTCCTTCCTACAGGTTCAAGAAGATAAGTAACTTCGTTCACTTTGAATTTAAGTTCATCTAATTGATGAGAAGCAATAAACTGATGATCGGAATTCGTTACAATGCAAAATTTATCACATAATTCTGAATTTCTTATTACAGTTTCCTGAAACAATGATGTTTCTCCAGTTATATGAACAAACTGCTTTGGAAACATCTGGCGAGATAAAGGCCATAGTCTTGTTCCACTTCCACCGCAAAGAATTATATTTATCATTATATTCCTCTCTATTTTATCTGATTATTTCTTAACATTCTGATGTCAAGTGCGATTGCAAATTAAAAATTTAAATTATGTCTCTAAAAATGGATAACTATGCATTTTCTCCAAAAAATATTAAAAAAATAAAAATCAATCATAAATTTACGTATTAATAATTGAGGTTAGATCAATGAAAGTACGAACTACCGCAAATATAGAATTATCATCTTTTAAAATATTACATGAAGCCTGTATCATCAGGAAAACTTCAATTTCCAAACTTATTTCTGCAATCATAAACGATATAATAATATCATACTGTTCTAATGATAAATTGACTTATCAGGGTACAATAAAATATCAAACTAAGAAGATCAAGTATAAGCAAATTCACTTTACCTTGAACATAGATTTATATGAATCCGGCATTGAATTAAGAAATATCAACAAATTATCATTGTCCTTTTTGATAAATGAAGCTATCAAAAGAGTCCTTGGAAAAACTCCATTAAATAGAAACAGTAATTACTCAAACTTGAAAAAATTAACAGATACAATTACTTTACTGGATAACTATGTAATAAAATATCAAATAATATCAAAATTTAATCAAAGTGAATGCTGTTATAAACTTAAAATCGAAATACGCTATAGAAAGAAGGAAGATTTAACAATTTGAAACATCTAAATCATTGACATGTTTAAAGCATTACAGATTTATAGAAAAAGTCTGATCTGGAGGAAAAATGGAATCCTTAGAAAAAAAATCGCTTAACTTCATCGAACAAATTATAGAAAAAGAACTTTCCGCAAATCCTGGGAAAAATATAATTACGAGATTCCCGCCGGAGCCTAATGGATATCTTCATATTGGTCACGCAAAATCAATATGCCTCAACTTCGGCCTGGCTAATAAATATGGCGGGAAATGCAACCTTCGATTTGATGATACCAACCCCGCAAAAGAAGATACAGAATATGTAAATTCAATAATGGATGACATTAAATGGCTCGGATTCGAATGGAACGGTGAACCACGCTATGCTTCCGATTACTTTGAACAGCTTTATAATTGGGCAGAATTGCTGATTAAAAAAAATAAAGCCTATATCTGCGACATGAGCGCTGACGAAGTTGCCCAGAGCAGAGGAACCCCTACCATACCCGGTAAAGAATCTCCTTATAGAAACCGTTCAATAGAAGAAAACCTTGAACTTTTTTCTAAAATGAAAAATGGTGCATTCCCGGACGGAAGCAAAACTTTGCGCGCAAAAACCGATATGTCTACACCGAACATGCAGATGCGAGATCCGGTTCTTTACAGAATACTCCGATCACATCATCATCGAACCGGTGATAAATGGTGCATCTATCCGATGTATGATTTTGCGCATGGACAAAGCGATTTCATCGAAGGAATCACTCATTCAATATGCACTCTTGAATTTGAAATACATAGACCTCTTTACGATTGGTTTCTTGATCAGATATGCGAGGAAGGTCAGATCAGACCCCGCCAAATAGAATTTGCTAGACTCAACCTTACTTACACTGTAATGAGCAAACGTATTCTTCTAGACCTTGTTAAAAGCAAGACGGTTTCCGGATGGGATGACCCTAGAATGCCGACCATTTGCGGAATAAGAAGAAGAGGATATTCATCAGAAGCTGTACGTTCATTTGCTGAGAAAATTGGTGTTTCGAAAACCGACAGCACAGTCAACTTTGCTTTTCTTGAACATTGTGTCCGCGAAGATCTCAACAAAAAAGCAAAAAGAGTAATGGCCGTACTGAATCCGCTAAAGCTGACTATTATAAATTATCCTGAAAATCAAACAGAAGAAATAGAACTTATCAATAATCCGGAAGATGATTCGGCTGGAAAAAGAAAAGTTCCTTTTTCAAAAACTCTTTATATTGAAAGGGAAGATTTTGCAGAAGTTCCGCCGCCTAAGTATCATCGTCTATTTCCCGGAAATGAAGTGCGTCTTAGAGGAACATATTTTGTCAAATGCACTGATTTCATTAAAGATTCTTCCGGAAATATTACCGAGGTAATTTGCGAATACGATCCTCAGACTAAAACCGGATATTCTCCAGACGGAAGAAAAGTGAAAGGAACAATTCACTGGGTATCAGCTCAACACGCTCTTCAAATTGAAACTAGACTTTACGACAAGCTGTTTTTAAAAGAAAATCCGTTCGATACAGAAGATGGAAAAGATTACAAAACGAACATCAACCCGGATTCATTAAAGGTAATAAATGCCTATATTGAACCAACCGTGTCAGGATGTGCTGTTCCTGAATCATATCAGTTCGAAAGACATGGATATTTCTGTGTTGACTATGACAGCACCCCGGAAAAAATTGTTTTCAATAAAACCGTCAGCCTAAAAGATAGTTTTAATAAGATTAACAAGTAGTCCGTTTGGACTATTTTTAATCTTGACTAAATCCCCACTTTGCCTGAATATATTCGGCATGTGATTTTTTGAGGTTAAGCTGTGATTTTGATAGAATCTCTTTTCCCTGATACGATAGTTACTGACTATAAACCCACAAACAGGTGGGATATTATCAAATATTTGGTAAATCTTCTTGTTAAAAACGGACAGCTGCCTAATGAACTTGCAGATTCTATAACAAAGGCTCTTATTGAACGCGAAAAGTCAATGAGTACCGGTATAGGAAAAGGAATTGCAATACCTCATTGCGTTATCGATCAGATAGAAGAGCCTAAAATTGCTATGGCGATTCTTCCAAAAGGCATCAATTTTGAAGCAATAGATGACGAGCCCGTACAGATTATCATTCTTCTTCTCTCTCCTAAATCAAAAATGCAGCTTCATGTAAAAAACCTGGCAGCAATTGCAAAGTTTATGAATAATGATCAGCTTAAAGACAAATTAATATCCCTAAAAGACTCCTCCGAAATTAAAAAGTTCATTATTGATAATTGTGCAAATGTCAAGTGAAGACGATATTCTATCTCCATGCAAAATAAAGGAAGATGACGATGAGAGAAATCTCCGCCCTCAGCTTCTTGATCAGTTTATTGGACAAAATGGAATTGTTGAAAACCTTAAAGTTTTCATAAAATCCGCATTAATGAGAAAAATCCCGCTCGATCATGTTTTACTCGCAGGACCTCCGGGACTCGGAAAAACAACTCTTGCTTTTATCATCGCTAGAGAAATGGGAGTAAACATTAAATCAACATCAGCACCTGTAATTGAAAAAGCTGGTGATTTAGCATCTATTCTTACAGCATTAGAGCCTAACGACATCTTATTTATAGACGAAATTCATCGGCTTTCACCGGCTATTGAAGAAATTCTTTATCCGGCTATGGAAGATCGAACAATAGATATTCTTATTGGTCAGGGAGTTGGAACTAAATCCGTCAAGCTCAGCATTTCTCCATTCACTCTAATTGGCGCAACTACGCGCACAGGACTTTTAACAAGCGCTCTCCGAGATAGATTCGGTATTCCCTGCAAACTCAACTACTACGAAGATCCTGAACTAAAGACCATTGCTCTTAGATCATCATCGATACTCGGCTATAAACTAACAGATACTGCTTCAGATGAAATAGCAAAAAGATCCAGACGCACACCGAGAATAGTTAACCGCCTGGTCAGAAGAGTTTCGGATTTTGCAATCGTCAAAGGCGAATCAGAAATTTCACACGAAACAGCCAAATATGCTCTTACCCAGCTCGGAATAGACGAGGCCGGGCTCGATGAAATGGACAGAAAAATTTTATCAGTAATCATTGATCATTATGACGGCGGACCAGTGGGAGTAAAAACTATAGCCATCAGCGTCGGTGAAGAAACTGATACAATCGAAGAATACTATGAACCATTTCTGGTTCAATCAGGACTTCTTAAGCGAACTTCACGCGGAAGAATGGCTACAAAACTCGCCTATACACATCTAAACAGAAAATTTCACATGAATGATCAGCCTGAAATCTGGAATTCTTGAGGGATTACACTAAAAAATTATACTCAAGGACTAATTATTGAATTTTTGCTTGATTTTCTAAACACCTGTTTTCATATGTCCGTCATGAAGTTGATATTCTAAAACCTTCCGATTTAACCCATTCGCATCAGACCAATCTTTCGCGCCTGAATGTGCGTTCACATCAGCATGTTCAGACATCACCGGCAGCAGCCATACAGATTCACGGGGAAATTTATGACTCAGGAAAATGCCGAGCAACTCGAAATTCAGGAACTTCACATTATCGCGGAAAGCTCACACGCTCCGCTTGCAGACAAAAAACACCGCGGCGGAATGAAAGAAATGCTTTCAATCGCCGTACCAATGATGATTTCACTTTCATTCGATTCAGTAATGACTTTTGTAGACAGACTATTTTTGTCTAGAATCGGATCCGAACAGATGAATGCCGCAATGGTCGGAGGCTTAGCAAGTTTCGCCTCAGCTACATTCTTCTTCGGCCTCATTGGATATTCAACAGCTATGGTAGCCCAGAGATTCGGATCAGGAAAAAAGAAAGAAACCGGAGCAGTCACTTCTCACGCATTTATAATAGCGCTGATCGCATGGCCGATTTTAATTGGACTAAGACCCGTAATGCACATGATTTTTAGAAAATCCGGAATTGATCCAATTCAGCTCGAACCGCAGATTCTCTATTTCGACATGCTTATATTCGCCTCAATAATACCTTTATTAAGACACTCGCTTTCTTCATTCTTTTCAGGAATCGGAGAAACAAAAATAATAATGAAGGCTTCAATTACCGGTGTAATCGTTAATTTCACATTAAACTATATTCTGATATTCGGACACTTCGGATTTCCATCTATGGGAATAAAAGGCGCAGCTATAGGAACAATAATAGGCGGAGCATGTTCCGTACTAATACTTCTTTTTGAATTTTTAAAAACAACAAGAAGATTGAATTTCGGAACTTCATTCCGCATCAAGTTTAAGAAAAATATATTCAAAGATCTGATTAAACTCGGAACACCGATGGGCGGCGAAATGTTTTTAAACATGATAGCCTTTCAGGGAATGATTATGCTTTTTCATTCAAAAGGTCTAGCAGTTGCAACCGCCTCAACTATAATGTTCAACTGGGACATGGTTACATTCGTTCCGTTAATGGGAATTGAAACAGGAGTTACAAGTCTTGTCGGAAGATATGTCGGGGCAAAGGACATACATGCCATAAAACGTTCAATCTTTTCAGGACTTAGAGTCGGATGGATTTTCACAGCTTTTGTTTTTGTCGCTTTTCTCATTTTTCCGGATGTTCTTGTAAACTTTTTCAGACCGGATCCCGTTGATCAGATATTTCTTGATTCTTTTGATCTCGCCGTGTTTATGATAAAAGTTGCGTCAATATACATAACTATCGAAGCTTTTATGGTTGTTTTTGCCGGTGCGCTCAGAGGATCCGGAGACACTTTCTGGACAATGGGAGCTATGGCAGTAATTCACTGGACGCTTGTAGGAATTCTATACATTCTACTTATCCGTCTTAACCTTGGAGGTGAAACTGCTTGGCTCGCTCTTGTAATAATGTTTATGATTTTCCCGGCGGTTCTTTATCTAAGATGGAGATCCGGAAGATGGAAAAAAGCCGTATTCGACAAATAATCAATAGTTCAAAATCAGTTTGATTAATTTATCCGAATATCAGCTTTTATTATACGAATACTTTTACAAATAGCAGTCTGAAAAAAACAGACTGCTATTTTATCTTCTTTAATAATTGTATAAATGCTTCAATTTTCTCTCGCGAAATAACGGAATTTAATTCCGATTCACGCAAATCAAGTGTATCATCTACAGCTTTTCCTGAAGAAATATCCTTGAGATCAACTAAAGCGGCAGTTGAAGGCTTGCCTCCTCCTCTCGTCATAAAGAAAGCAACTTTCTTGATTTTACTAATATTCTGCGTTAAAAAAGTTCTAGCTGCCGGAGCCACGCTGTTAAATCCCCAAAGAGGCCCTCCGATAATTACTAAATCATATTTTGACAAATCATGCTTAATTTTACCTATTTCCGTCGGAATTTTTCTCATTCCGTCTCTTCCACCCAAAATCCATCCGAGTATACCGGATCTTTTCTTTTTGTCTTCAAGCTCTTCGATATCAGCATCAAGTTTATCAGAAAGAATCTCAGCCAATTTTTTTGTTGTACCTGTTTTTGAATAATACGCGATTAAAATCTTCATCAATATCCTCCGAGAAGTTACATTTAATTCATTAGTATTAATGACGCAGAAAGAACTGATTTATTGCAATTTATTAATATATCTAATAAGACCCGTTACAATTAAACAATCTACTTAATATTAATTCTTGATTTCAGCATATAAATGGAATATACTTCGTGATACTTAATTCTATCATTTATTGCTGATACATATTCGTTAACAATATAGTTTTCAACAGGAGGTATTTATGCCGTCGATCAACAATCTGAAAACACGAACTAAATTTATATTTTTTTTCGGGATAATCGTAATTGCTGTTTCAGCAGGTCTTCTTATTTCTCTTCGTTTCAGCTTTTCCATGAAAGCTGATATTGATTCAATTTACGAAATACACATGCAGGGGATTGACTTTCTCGTTGAATCAGACAGGGATGCATATCAGTCAAGCATTGCAATAAGCCATTATCTGAATTATCAATCAATGAACAAAAACAAAATACCTATTGAACTGCATACACGACTGACTAAAGAAATTTTTGAAAATATTGATCAAACTGAAACCAGATTTAACAAATTTAAAACAATTCATGGTAGCGACGATTTTAGCAAAAAAAATATTGAAGCCTTCGACAGCTTCAGATCAAATCATACAGCTGTTAAACAAATCACCGGAGAATTAACAAAGCTTATTGACGAAAGAGAAATCGACAAAGCTCAAAAAATCTATTTCGGCGAATATGAAGAATCTTTTTCGAAAATGAGAAACAGCATCAATAACCTTACTGATGAATCACTAATTCTTGCAAAAGCAGACTATGAAAGAGCAACAGAAGCTTTCAAACAGATTATAATAAACTCTTTTATATTAATTTCATCCGTTCTATTAATTTTAATTATAACAGGAATTACTCTTACCCGTGTAATCAGCAATCCAATCAAAAAATCACTTTCACTTGCCCATGTTATGTCTGAAGGTAATTTTAATAAGACTATTGATGAAAAAAGAAAAGATGAGTTCGGAGAATTATTAAATTCATTAAATTCATTTTCTAAAAAAATATCTTCAATCGTACAGGAAATTCACAGAATATCAAGCGAACTCTCATCATCAGCTCAGGATTCAAGTTCAACCACAATAGCATTTGCTGATAATGCACAAAATCAGGCTTCAACAATAGAAGAAGTGACAGCATCAGTTGAAGAAATTTCCGCGGCTATGGATATGGTTTCTGAAAACGCTGATGATCAGTATGAGAAACTCCGTTTACTAATCACCTCAATGGAAGAACTCTCCAAAGTAGTTAATGACATAAGTGAAAGAATCGGTGAAGCAATGTCTATGGGAGAATCAATCTCAAGCAGAGCCGCGTCAGGAGTAATTGTCTTAAAAGAAATGAATTCAAGTATGACTGCCATAACCGAGAGTTCCAAAGATATGATGAATATCGTTAACATTATTAATGATATATCAGAACAGATTAACCTTTTATCATTAAATGCCGCGATAGAGGCTGCCCGCGCCGGTGACGCCGGAAGAGGATTCGCAGTAGTTGCCGATGAAATTTCTAAACTTGCTGATCAAACCGCACAAAGTCTTAAAGAAATTGATAATTTAATCCAAGAAAATGGAAAAGAAATCGAAAAAGGTAAAGAAAGTATTGGAACAACTACTCATACGATCCAAAGTATTACAGATGAAATTGCCTTAATGACAGACAAAATTCACGGCATTTCAGAAAGCATGAGCCACCAGCTTGAAGTTTATAAAAATGTTCAGTCCCATGCCCAGGTAGTCAGAACTCATTCCGAGGATATTACAAATTCTGTCGGAGAACAGAAAATAGCTATCAAAGAAATTATGGTATCTATCAGCAATATAAATGAGCTGACTCAATCCAATGCCGCAGCTGCAGAAGAAATGGCTTCCAATTCCGAAAATGTAGCAAGCATGTCTAAAAAACTTAAAGAAGATCTTGAGTTCTTTAAAACTGAAGGAATTGAAAATACATAAATAATAACAGAATAATTCTAAGCATAAAAAAACCCTACCTTGAAACCAAGGTAGGGTTTTTAATAATATGGTCAAGCCTCACGACTGATTAGTAATGGTAGGCTGAATACGTTACCGCACTTACACCGCCATCCTATCGACCTCGTAGTCTTCGA